>NZ_JBEGCI010000004.1:0-319541 GCF_040196315.1 Halomonas pelophila | reverse complement strand
AAAGCCTGGGCGACCTATCTCCTTTACAGGCTCGAGGCCATTCGGTCCTACTCGGGATACACCCAGGCTGTGAGCGGTGGTAGCTAATCACCTCTCACTGGAGAGACACAAGGTCCTACGCCAGGGGTGAGGAGGATTCCTTCGAACGGGCTGGCCATGGATGGCCAGCACCGGTCCTGCAAGCGAAGCGGGACGCGAGAGCGCAGCAGGGCGTCGGTAGCGCCCAGGGAGGGGTTTACAGCGCCTCATCGCTGGTCCGACACTTCGGGGCTAGTCGCCAGGTCAGCCTCGAGCTACCGAGCTGTCAAACTCTCTGCGATAGCCCTGCGCAGGGAGTAGTTGCCGTGACCTTCCCCGCCGGGGCCGCTATGATGTGGCCCCGGTTTTTCTTGCGCCGTTGTTCCCTACGGCGCTTTTTCCACCAGATAGCTTCAGGACGTGTCGATGAGCATCAAATCCGACAAGTGGATCCGCCGCATGGCCGAGCAAGAAGGCATGATCGAGCCCTTCGAACCCGACCAGGTGCGCTACGTGAACGAGCGGCGAGTGATCTCCTACGGGACGTCCAGCTACGGCTACGATGTGCGCTGCGCCGACGAGTTCAAGGTCTTCACCAACATCCATTCGGCGGTGGTGGACCCCAAGAGCTTCGACGAGAAGAGCTTCGTCGACATCAAGGGCGATGCCTGCGTGATCCCGCCCAACTCCTTCGCCCTGGCGCGCACCGTGGAGTACTTTCGCATCCCGCGCAGCGTGCTGACCATCTGCCTGGGCAAGTCCACCTACGCCCGCTGCGGCATCATCGTCAACGTGACGCCGCTGGAGCCCGAGTGGGAAGGGCACGTGACCCTGGAGTTCTCGAACACCACCAACCTGCCGGCGCGCATCTACGCCAATGAAGGCGTGGCGCAGATGCTGTTCCTGGAGTCCGACGAGGTCTGCGAGACCTCCTACAAGGACCGCGGCGGCAAGTACATGGGGCAGAGGGGCGTCACCCTGCCGCGCACCTGAGAAGCGCCGCAGAGCTACAAGCGCAGAGCTACAAGCGCTGAGCTACAAGCGCTGAGCTACAAGCGCTGAGCTACAAGAAGACCCCCAAGGCCGAGGCCTTGGGGGTCTTCTTTTGCTTCGGGCGATGTCAGGCTGCCGCTAGGCCGCTTACTCCTTGACGTCCTCGTCGAGCTCCTCGGCGGCATCCTGATGGGAGAGTCGCATGCCGGTGGGCGGCAGCGCGACGCCGTCCATGGCGGCAGCGTTGCCCTTGAGCTGCAGGCGCCCCTCCAGGAACCATCGCACGGCGATCGGGTAGATCAGGTGCTCGCGTGCCTGGACCTTGGCCTGGAGGCTCTCCTCGGTCTCGTCCGGCACCACGGCCACCTCGGCCTGCAGGGCCACCGGACCCCCGTCGAGTTCCTCGGTGACGAAGTGAATGCTGCAGCCGTGCTCGGTCACGCCGTCGGCCAGCGCCCGGGCGTGGGTGTGCAGCCCGGTATAGGCGGGCAGCAGCGAGGGGTGGATATTGAGCATCCGGCCCAGGAAGCGGTTGACGAAGCGCGGCGTGAGGATGCGCATGAAGCCGGCCAGCACGATCAGGTCGGGCTCGTGACGCTCGATCACCTTGATCAGCGCGCCGTCGTAGGCCTCGCGGCTGTCGTACTCGCGATGGGGCAGGGCGACGGCGTCGATGCCGGCGTCCCTGGCGCGCTTCAGGCCGTAGGCGTCCGGCTGGTTGGAGATCACCGCGACGATCTCGCCGCCCAGTTCGTCATGCGCCTGGGCGTCGATCAGCGCCTGGAGGTTGCTGCCGCTGCCGGAGATCAGTACCACCACCCGCCGGGCCTCGCTGGGCTCGGGGGTGAAGGCGTTCAGGGTGTCGCTCTGATAGTCGGTCCCGCTCATGCCTGGAGGTTCTCCAGCTGGACCGGCTCGTCACCCTCGCCCCGGGCGGTGATCACCCCGATGCGGTGGACCGTCTCGCCCTGGGCCTGCAGGTGGGCGCGGGCCTGGTCGGCCTTCTCGGCCGGCACTACGATCACCATGCCGATGCCGCAGTTGAGCACCCGATGCATCTCCTGCTCGTCGACGTTGCCCCGCTCCTTCAGCCAGTCGAAGATCGCGGGACGGGTCCAGCTCGCAGCGTCGATGCGCGCGCCCAGCGTCTCGGGCAGCACGCGGGGGATGTTCTCGGTCAGGCCGCCGCCGGTGATGTGCGAGAGCGCATGCACCGGGATGTCGGTCTCCTTGATCAGCGACAGCAGCGGCTTGACGTAGATCTTGGTGGGCGCGAGCAGCGCCTCGCCCAGGGGCTTGCCATCGACGGCGGTGTCCAGGGCGGCGCCGGAGACCTCGAGGATCTTGCGGATCAGCGAGTAGCCGTTGGAGTGGGGGCCGGAGGAGGCCAGGCCCAGCAGCACGTCGCCTTCGCCGACCTTGCTGCCGTCGAGGATCTCGGATTTCTCCACCACGCCCACGCAGAAGCCGGCGAGGTCGTAGTCGTTGCCCTCGTACATGCCGGGCATCTCCGCGGTCTCTCCACCCACCAGGGCGCAGCCCGCCTGTTCGCAGCCTTCGCCGATGCCGGTCACCACGTCGGCGGCGATATCCACGTCCAGCTTGCCCGTGGCATAGTAGTCGAGGAACAGCAGCGGCTCGGCGCCGGCCACGACCAGGTCATTGACGCACATGGCCACCAGGTCGATGCCGATGGTGTCATGGCGGCCGATGTCCATGGCCAGGCGCAGCTTGGTGCCCACGCCGTCGGTGCCGGTGACCAGTACCGGCTCCTGGTAGCCCTTGGGGAGCTCGCACAGGGCGCCGAAACCGCCCAGGCCGCCCATCACCTCGGGGCGGGTGGTGCGTTTGGCGACGCCCTTGATGCGGTCGACCAGGGCATTGCCGGCATCGATGTCGACGCCGGCGTCCTTGTAGCTGAGCGAGGTCCCGGTCGGGCGGTTGGTGGAATCGGTCATGACGCTTCCTGTATGAGAATGGCGGTCGCGAGGCCTGTCGCAGGGCGAGGCGCGACGGTCGGGTTCGGGGAAGGAATTGTAGCATCACGGCGCGCGGCTGGCAGCCTGACGGCCGCGTCGATACAGGGAGGAGGCGATGCGCAGACAGTGGTGGATAGTGGCGGCGTGCACGGCGCTGGCGCTGTGGTTCCTGATCAGCATCGAGCCGGTGCTGATGCCGTTCTTCGTCAGCATGATCCTGGCCTACCTGGGCGACCCCCTGGCCGATCGGCTGGAGGGCAGCGGGCTTTCGCGGCGCCTGGCGGTCTCGCTGGTGTTCCTGCTGCTGACGCTGGTCATCGTGCTCACCCTGCTGGTGGTGGTGCCGATCCTCGGGCGGCAGCTGGGCCAGCTGATCGAGTCGCTGCCCGCGGTACTCAACTGGGTGCAGCAGACGGTGGTGCCTCACATCCAGGCGTTGACCGGGCTGGACCTCTCCACCGACATCGACCAGATGCGCCAGGCCTTCGTCGACAACTGGAAGGAGACGGGCACCTTCGCCGCCAGCCTGCTGGCCCAGGTGTCGCGCTCCGGCCTCGCGCTGGCGGCCTGGGTCGCCAACCTGGCGCTGATCCCGGTGGTCACCTTCTACCTGCTGCTCGACTGGGACATCCTCGTCGCCAAGGTACGCGGCTCGCTGCCGCGGGCGTGGGAGCCGGCCGCGGTGCGCCTGGCCGGCGAGTGCGACGAGGTGCTATCCGCCTTCCTGCGCGGTCAGCTGATCGTCATGCTCTGCCTGGGGGTCATCTATGCGGTGGGGCTGACGCTACTCGGCGTGCGGTTTGGCCTGCTCATCGGGCTGCTCGCCGGGCTGGCCAGCATCGTGCCCTACCTCGGCGTGATCGTGGGCATCTCCGTGGCCGGGGTGGTGGCCTTCTTCCAGTTCGGCGACCTCCTGATCCTGCTCGGCGTGGGTGCGGTGTTCGGCTTCGGCCAGCTGATCGAGAGCGTGGTGCTGCAGCCCAAGCTGCTCGGCGACAAGATCGGCCTGCACCCGGTGGCGGTGATCTTCGCGGTGCTGGCGGGGGGGCAGCTGTTCGGCTTCACCGGCGTGCTGCTGGCGCTGCCCGTGGCCGCGATGCTGATGGTGGTGTTGCGTTATCTCCACGATCACTATAAAAACAGTACCTTGTATGATGCCGGTCGTTCACGAACCCACGACGAGGAGTCGCCATGAGTCGAGCACCCGCGCAGTTGCCACTGGGCGTGGGGCTTCGCGACGACGCCACCTTCGCCAACTTCCACCCCGGGCCCAACGCGACCCTGGTCGACCGGCTCGTGCACCAGCTCGACGATGACGGCGAGCCCTTCCTCTACGTGTGGGGCGCCTCGGGCACGGGTCGCAGCCACCTGCTGCAGGCCGCCTGCCATGCCGCCTCCGACCGCGACGGCCGGGCGCTCTACCTGCCGCTGGCGGAGCTCGGCCACTTCCCGCCGCTGATGCTCGAGGAGATCGAGCGGCTGGACCTGGTGGCGATCGACGATCTCGAGCGGGTCGTCGGGCGCAAGCGCTGGGAAGAGGCGCTGTTCCACGCCTTCAATCGCCTGCGCGACGCCGGCAAGCGGTTGGTGATCGCCGCCGAGGCGCCGCCGCGCCAGCTGCCGGTGAAGCTTCCGGACCTGGCCTCGCGACTCACCTGGGGCATGACCTTCCACCTGCAGGGGCTCGACGACGCCGGCCGCCTCGCCGCGCTGCAGCTGCGGGCGAAGGGGCGCGGCATGCAGCTGCCCGACGAGGTGGCCCGCTATATCCTGCACCGCGGACCGCGTCGCCTGGACGCGCTGTTCGCCACCCTGGAGACCCTGGATCGCGCCTCGCTCTCCGCCCAACGCAAGCTGACCATTCCCTTCGTCAAGCAGTCGCTGGGCTGGTAGGCGCCGCCGCGCCTAGCGGCTGAGTTCGAGGCGGCGCGACTGCCCGTTGCCCAGGCTGACCTGCTGGATGATCACCCGCGTCTTGCCGCTGACGGGGTCCTGTGCGCTTGTCGAGACATAGAACTCCCCGGCCGGCAGGCCGTCCAGGCGGAAGCGGCCGTTGCCGTCGGTCCGCGTGGTGTGGGTGTAGGCTCTCGCCCGAGGATCGGCGGGCTCCACGGCGCGGCCTGCCAGCGCCTGCTCCGCCGCCTCGGCGGAGTAGGTGGTGATGGGTGCCACCGCGACCGGGCGGTCGGCCATCGGGCGGCCGCCGATCGTCAGGCGACCGCTGATTGCGGCGCTGCCGCGCTTTTCAAGCGCTGCGTATTCGTCGGCCGGGAAGGCCACCTGGCGGGCGACACGTCCATCGCTGGAGGGACGATCGGCGCGCTCGCCGGGCTCGGCCGCGTCCGGGGCCGAGGTACCACGCTCGATCACCTCGACGCGCTCGCTCTGCCCGCTGGGATAGCGAGGCTCGATGACCTGGCACCCGGAAAGCGCAAGCCCTACCAGGGCGAGAAGGATCCAGCGTGTCATGTTCACTCTCCGCAGGTGATGGATGAGATAGCGTGAGCGGAGAGCATAGCGCAAACGGGCCGCCGATCGATGATCGGCGGCCCGTTCTCGTTGTCCAGCGATGCTGGTCAAGCTGGCGTCGGCAGGGCCGACGCGGTCAGGCTTACTTGGCGGCCTTGGTGGCCGTGTCGGTGGCCTGCTTGACGCTCTCTTCGGTCAGCTTCTGGCTCTGCTGAACGAAGTCCTGCTGCAGGGAGACGACCTTCTCGGCGTCGCCCTTGAGGCGCTCGGTCAGGTCCTTGGCGACCTTCTGCTGGCCTTCCATGTAGGACTTCAGGCCTTCGGCATCCTTGACGTTCATCAGGCTGCGCAGCTGGGCCAAGCCGGTGTCGGTGTAGGCCTTGCCGGCGTCAAGCTGGGCGTTGACCAGCTTCTCGGTGTAGTCCACGGACAGGGCGGCGTAGGCGCGGGCCGGGCCGAAGAACATGGATTCGAACTGTTCGGTGAACTGCTTGGTGTCGAAGTTTTGCATCGTGATTCCCTCCCAGGGATTTCGGATCGTTTCGAAGGCCGTGGCGGGTTGCCGATGCCTTCTCCATCTCTGTTGCAATGCACAATAGCAGAGAGGTTTGTGCACTGCAACATGCGAAACATCAATTCGCTTTCACGCGCCGAATCGTCGACGCTCCATGCCGGGTGCCGTGCTCCGCGCTCATATCCGGGGCAGCCAGGGAGGCGAGGACCTTGCAGCCTGCCGATGCCGCCACCATGGTGAGAGGACAGGCGAAAAAAGGCCGTTCAGCGCAGGGCCGCGAGCCCGACAGAGGAGGAGCCGGACATGAACGATCATCGTATCGAGCGCGACAGCATGGGCGAGCTGGAGGTGCCGAGGGAGGCCCTCTACGGAGCCCAGACCCAGCGCGCGGTCAACAACTTCCCCGTTTCCGGCCAGCCCATGCCGACGGCCTTCATCCACGCTATCGCCCGCATCAAGCTGGCGGCGGCGCGGGTCAATCGCGAGCTGGGGCAGCTGGACGACGCCCGGTCCCGGGAGATCGTTGCCGCCGCCGAGGCGGTCCTCGCCGGGCATCTCGACGACCAGTTCCCGGTGGACGTCTTCCAGACCGGCTCGGGGACCTCGAGCAACATGAACGTCAATGAGGTGATCGCCCGGTACGCCAGTCGCGACGGGGTGAAGGTCGGCGCCAACGACCACGTCAACATGGGGCAGTCGAGCAACGACGTGATTCCGACGGCGATCCACCTCTCGGCGGCACTGGCGGTGACCAGCGAGCTGCGCCCGGCCCTCGAGCACCTGCGCGCGACCATCGATACGCGGGCCGCCGAGCTCGACGACGTGGTCAAGACCGGCCGTACGCACCTGATGGACGCCATGCCGCTGCGCATGAGCCAGGAGCTGGGCGGCTGGTCGAGCCAGGTGGGCCAGGCCATCGAGCGCTTCGACAGCGCCCTGATCCGGCTCTGCCGCCTCGCCCAGGGGGGCACGGCGGTGGGCACCGGCATCAACGCCCACCCCGAATTCGCCTCCCGCATGGCGCGCGAGCTGAGCGAGCAGACGGGGCTCACGTTCTCGCCCAACGATAGCTTCTTCGCGAGCCTGGGCTCCCAGGACGCCGCCGTGGAGCTCTCAGGGCAGCTTCGGGGACTGGCCTGCGTGATCATGAAGATCGCCAACGACCTGCGCTGGATGAACTCCGGCCCCCTGGCCGGGCTCGGCGAGATCGAGCTCGAGGCCCTGCAGCCCGGCAGCTCGATCATGCCGGGCAAGGTCAATCCGGTGATTCCCGAGTCCGCCGCCCAGGCGGCCGCACAGGTGATCGGGCTCGACACGGCGGTGACGGTGGCCGGCCAGAGCGGCAACTTCCAGCTCAACGTCATGCTGCCGCTGGTGGCCAGCAACCTGCTGACCTCGATCGCGCTGATGACGAACACCAGCCGGCTTCTGGCCGACCGGGCCATCGCCACCTTCAGGGTGCGTCACGACCATCTCGAGGGGCCGCTGGCGCGCAACCCCATCTTGGTCACGGCGCTCAATTCGGTGATCGGCTACGACGCGGCGGCGGCCATCGCCAAGCAGGCCTATCAGGCGGGGCGCCCGATCATCGAGGTGGCCGAGGAGCAGACCGAGCTGTCGCGGGGCGAGCTCGAGCGCCTGCTCGACCCTGCCGCGCTGACGCGGGGCGGCGTACCGGAATAGGCCGCCACGCCGCGCCGGCAGGAGGGGCGCGCCCCCCTATAAAGCAGCACACCCCCGGACCTCTCGTTCGCGGGGGTGTGTCGTGGGTGGGCCGGCTGCCACCGGCCCATGTCATCGAGGGGGCTAGAGTGCCTTGCGGCGCAGGAGGCCGGTCACCGCCTCGCCGACCAGCACCAGCGCGATGATGGCGATCAGGATCGTCGCCACGGTGGGCCAGGCGAAGGTGTCGATGGAGCCCTGCAGGATCACCCCGATGCCACCGGCGCCCACCAGCCCTAGCACCGTGGACTCGCGGATGTTGATGTCCCAGCGCAGGATGACGATGGCGAAGAACGCCGGCATCACCTGGGGCACTACCGCGTAGGCGATCACCTTGGCCTTGGAGGCGCCGGTGGCCTCCATGGCCTCCACCGGACGCCTGTCGATCTCCTCGATGGCCTCGCCCATCAGCTTGCCGATGAAGCCCACCGAGCGAAACATGATGGCGAGTATCCCCGCCAGCACGCCAGGGCCGAAGATCGCCACGAACAGCAGCGCCCAGATGATGGTGTTCACCGAGCGGCTGGAGACCAGGATGAAGCGCCCCAGCCACAGGCAGGCGCGGTTGGGGGTGGTGTTCTGGGCGGCGATGTAGGAGACCGGCAGGGCGATGAAGACGGTCAGCATCGTTGCCAGGGTGGCGATATGCACCGTCTCGATCATGGCGTCGACGATCTCGCCGAGTCGGCTCGGGTCGGGCGGCCACATGCGTGCGCCCAGGCTCGAGATCTGGTTAGGCGCGTCCCACACCCAGGGCCAGAAGATGTCGATGTCACGCACCGCCCAGACGACCACCATCAGGGTCAGCAGCATCACGCCATAGCGGATCAGCTGCTCTTTGGGGTTGTGCCGTCGCCAGACGCGATCGGCCAACAGGTCGGCATCATCTACCATATCTTCTTCCTCACCCAGCCGCTGACGCCCTCACTGGCCAGGATCACCGCGATGATCACCAGCAGGATGGCGAAGGCAAAGTCATAGTCGTAGCGCCCGAAGGCATTCATCAGCGTGCTGCCGATGCCGCCGGCCCCCACGATGCCTACTACCGCGGAGGCCCGCAGGTTGCTGTCGAGCTGATACATGGAGAGCCCCACCTGGCGGGGCAGGATCTGCGGAAAGACGGCGTAGTACAGCGTCGCCAGGTAGCCGGCCCCGGTGGAACGCATGGCCTCCACCTGCCCCCAGTCGATCTCCTCGATCTCCTCGGCAAGCAGCTTGCCGACGAAGCCGATGGAGTAGAGGGTCAGCGTCAGGATCCCCGCCAGCGGGCCGAAGCCGACCGCCGCCACGAACAGGATGGCGACGATCACCGGGTGGAAACTGCGCGAGATGATGATTACCGCGCGCCCCAGCAGGTAGATCGGCAGCGGCGCGACGTTGCGCGCCGCCATCACCGCGAAGGGCACCGACAGCAGCACGCCGAGCAGGGTGGCCAGAATGGCGATCTGCAGGCTCTCGGTGAAGCCGGTGAGCAGCAGGTCGAAGCGCGACAGGGTGGGGGGGAAGCCGCCGCCGAAGATGCGCGCCGCCCGCGGCAGCCCCTCGCTGATCCGCTCCCAGTTGAACGGCAGGCTGCCGAAGGCCCAGACCAGATAGGCCACCAGCACCACCAGCAGGCCGTAGCGCACCAGCGGGTTGGCGATGAAGGGCGGCTTGCGCCAGGTGCGCGGGAGGGCGGTCTGCTCGCTATCAGGCTTGGCCATCGCGCACCTCCTCGGGCGGTGGAGCCGCCTCGTCCTCCGGCGCCTCGATGCCGCCGTAGATAGCGTCGAGGGCGTCCTTGTCGAAGTCCGAAGGGGCCCCGTCGAAGATCATCGTGCCGTGGCGCAGCCCGACGATGCGGTTGGTGTAGGTCCTGGCCTGCGCCACGTTGTGGATGTTGATCAGCACCGGCAGCGACAGCTCGCTCGCCAGGCTCTGCAGCAGCACCATGATCTGCTCGGAGGTGCGCGGGTCCAGCGAGGCCGTGGGCTCGTCGGCGAGCAGCACCTCGGGTTCCTGCATCAGCGCCCGCACCACGCCGACACGCTGGCGCTCGCCGCCGGAGAGCTCGTCGGCGCGCTTGTTGGCGTAGTGGGCGATGCCCACGCGCTCCATCAGCACGAAGGCGCGCTCGATGTCCGCGGCCGGATAGCGGCGGGTGATGGCCTGGAACAGGTTGACGTAACCGAGCCGTCCGGCCAGCACGTTCTCCATCACGGTGAGGCGATCGATCAGGTTGAAGCCCTGGAAGACCATGCCGATCTTGCGTCGGGCGCGGCGCAGCTCGGCACGGCGCAGCGTGACCAGTTCAATGCCGTTGAGCTTGATCGAGCCCGAGGTGGGCTCCACCAGGCGGTTGATACAGCGCAGCATGGTGCTCTTGCCGGCGCCGGAGGCGCCGACGATGGCGACGACGCTGTTGTCCTCCACGGTCAGGTCGAGCCCCTTGAGTACCGGCTCGTCGCGGCCGTAGCGCTTGATCAGGTTGGATATCTCTAGCATGGGGGGTCCGTCGAGAAAGGGTCACCAAGACGACGGCGCCGGCCTTCCGGGAAGGCCGGCGCCGCTGACTCGCGAAGGTTACTGGAGGTTGTCGGGGGTGTACTCGACGCCGTTGGCATTCTGGATGGTGCGGATGACCTTCCAGTTGTCCTGATAGTTGATGGGGATGAACTTCTCGACGCCCTCGAACTCCTCGCCGAGCTCGGTGCCCGCGAAGTCGAAGCTGAAGAAGGCCTCCTCGATCTTCTCGACCAGATCCGGATGCAGGTTGTGGGCGTAGTTGTAGGAGGTGGTCGGGAAGCTGTCGGACTCGTAGATGATCTTGACGTCTTCCGGGTCATAGAGGCCGCGGGCGGCCATGCGATCGACCACCTCCGAGGCCACCGGGGCGGCGTCGTAGTCCTGGGCCACCACGCCGAGCATGGACTGGTCGTGGCTGCCGGAGTAGACCACCTCGTAGTCCTCGCCGGGCACGATGCCCATCTCGGGGAACAGCGCCCGCGGGGCCTGGTTGCCGGAGTTGGAGGTCGGCGAGGTGTGGGCGACCCGCTTGCCCTTGAGGTCCTCCATCTCGTCGATGCCGGAATCGACGTGGGTGTAGAGCTGCAGGGTGTAACCGAAGCGTCCGTCGTCCGAGCCCATCAGCGCGAAGGGCACCGCGCCCGCCAGGTTGACGGCGAAGGGCGTCGGGCCGGTGGAGAAGCCGGCGATGTGCAGGCGGCCGCTGCGCATGGCCTCGACCTGGGCCGAGTTGGACTGCACGGCGAAGAAGCGCACGTCGCGATCGGTGACCTCCTCGAGGTGCTCGATGAACGGCTGCCAGATGTCGGAATAGATGGCCGGATCCTCGACCGGGGTGTAGGCGAAGATCAGGGTGTCGGGGTTGGCCCATTCGGACTCGTCTGCCGGCCGGTCGGCGACCATGTCGCCGTTCTCGTCGCAGTAGATATCCGCCAGGGCGCCGCGCTCGCACTCCTCCTGGGCCTGTGCCTGGCTTGCCAGCATGGCCAGCGGCAGCAGCGTGGAGAGGGCGAGGGGGGCGAGCGGGAGTTTTCCGGATCGAGCGGAAGGGTGGATCATGGCGTGCCTCACGATTATTGTTCTAGAGCATATGTTGTGTTGCATGTTCGGATATCGACATGGCTATCTGCCGATGATTGATTCCGAATAACCTCCTTCAATCTAGGGTTTGTCACAAAACCATGTCAAACACTTTCCCCCCCGCCGAGGGCGCGTGGCGCAATCACTACCTGCTGATGCGCCACGGCCACAGCCTGGCCAACCAGGAGGGGCGAATCATCAGCGCGCAGCCGCTCGGCCTGACGGGGTTCGGCCTCTCCCCCCGCGGTCGCGCCCAGCTCGATACCCTGCTGGCCGACTGGCGCTGGGCGAGGCCCCAGCGCATCCTGCATTCGGACTTTCTGCGTACCACAGAGACCGCCGAGCGCGTCGCCGCGCATTTCGGCCTCACGCGCACCCTCGAGCCGCGCCTGCGAGAGCGTCACTTCGGCGAGCTCGAGGGACAGAGCGATACGCGCTATGCCGAGGTCTGGGCGCTCGACGCCCAGGACCCGACCCTGTGCCAGGGGGGCGTCGAGGCCGTGGCCGAGGTGGCGGCGCGCATGCGTGAGGTGATCGACGAGCTGGAGCGTCGTCATCGCGGCGAGACGATCCTGCTGGTCAGTCACGGCGACCCGCTGCAGATCCTGCTGACCGCCCTGGAGGGGCGCGCGCTGAGTCTCCACCGGGAGCGAGAGCCCCTGGCGCCGGCCAGTATCACTTCGCTAAAAGCTTCTCTGAAAGCGTAGCTAAAAGCTTCGCCGTGAGTCGTGCTTTAAGTCGCTCGGCTCAGGCCGTACGGCGAGGGCTCGGTCCCGACGGCGCAGCGCCGGGCGTGGCGTGCGGGACCGCGGCCTGGAGGTAGTCGGCCAGCCGCTGCCGCTCGCTTTCGGTGAGGCGCAGGGCCAGCTTGGTGCGCCGCCACAGGATGTCCTCGGCGCTGCGCGCCCACTCCTGCTCGACCAGGTAGTCGACCTCGGCGGCGGTCAGGCCGGCCCCGAAGGCCTCGCCCAGCGCCGCCTTGGAGTCCCGGCCGTCAAGGAACTCCCGGCACAGGGTGCCGTAGGTGCGGGCGAAACGCCGTGCCTGGCCGGCATCCAGGTAGGGATAGTCGGCGAGCAGTAGGTCCTCGAAGGCGGCGTGATCGCCAATCTCGCCCCCCGGCAGCAGCGCCACGGCGGTCCAGGCAGGCTGCATCTCGGGAAGATGCGGCGAGAGCGCCTCGAGGGCCGCCTCGGCCAGCTTGCGATAGGTGGTGATCTTGCCGCCGAAGACCGACAGCAGCGGTGCACCGCGGGTGTCCAGGTCGAGCGTATAGTCGCGGGTCATGGCGGAGGGATCGGCCGATTCGTCGTCGCACAGCGGCCTGACACCGGAGAAGGTACGGATCACGGCCTCGCGAGACAGCTGGGTGCGAAAGTGCGCATTGACCACCGAGAGCAGGTAGTCGATCTCCTCCTCGGAGGCCTCGATCCGTGAGGGATCTCCCTCATAGCGGCGATCGGTGGTACCGATCAGGCTGAAATCCTCCTCATAAGGCAGCACGAAGACGATGCGTTTGTCGGTGTTCTGGAGGATATAGGCCCGCTCGTCGTGGTTCAGGCGCGGCACGATCAGGTGGCTGCCCTGGATCAGGCGCACGCCGTAGCGGGAGTGGCGATGGGCCTTTTCGCGCACCACGCTCTCCACCCAGGGACCGGCGGCGTTGACCAGCGTTTTGCAGCGGCGCGTCAGGCGCGCTCCGCCCTCGCTCTCCTCCAGGGTGAGCTCCCAGAGCCCGTCGCGCTCCCGGGCATCGATGCAGCGGGTGCGCACCAGGATCTCGGCGCCGTGATCTCGGGCCTGGATGGCGTTGAGGGCCACCAGGCGGGCGTCGTCCACCCAGCAGTCCGAGTACTCGAAGCCGTGGGTGATGGTGGGGGCGAGCCCCTGCCGATGATCCAGCCGGATGCTTCGGGAGCTCGGCAGCCGCTTGCGCTTGCCCAGGTGGTCGTAGAGAAACAGCCCGGCGCGCAGCATCCAGGCCGGGCGCAGGTGGGGGCGGTGGGGCAGGATGAAGCGCAGCGGCCAGATGATGTGGGGGGCCTTGGCCATCAAGACCTCGCGCTCGCGCAGGGCTTCGCGCACCAGCCGGTATTCGTGATGCTCCAGGTAGCGCAGGCCCCCATGGATCAGCTTGCTGCTGGCCGAGGAGGTGGCGCCGGCCAGGTCCCCCTGCTCGCAGAGCCCGACGGAGAGCCCCCGGCCGGCGGCATCGTTGGCGATGCCGGCGCCGTTGATGCCGCCGCCGATCACGAAGAGGTCGAGGACCTCGTCTGGCCTGTTGCTCATGGAGACTCCCGTCCGGCCTGTCGTCGGACATTCGATGATGTTCGAAAACGAAAATAGATGAAATCAACTCGAACATCAAGGCGCGTGACGTGGTCACACGCCAACACGAGGCGGCGTGAGCGGTTCAGGAAACCGACGTGAAGGGGGTCTCAAGGAGGAGGCATGCGAGAAAGCCGGGCGGCACTTATTCGAGAGGGCCGGGCGGCCCTCAGGCCAGGTGCAGGGCGACGTCGTGCTGCTTCAGCAGGCGCATGATCGCCTCGGGCGGCTCACGATCGGTGAACAGGGCATCGAGCTGGGCCAGGTTGCCCTGGCGGACCACCGGATTGCGTTGGAACTTGGAGTGGTCGGTGGCCAGGAACACCTGCCGGGAGTTGCGCAGGATGGCCTGGGCCACCCGCACCTCCTGGTAGTCGAACTCCAGCAGCGAGCCGTCCTCGTCGATGCCGCTGATGCCGATGATGCCGTAGTCGACCTTGAACTGGTTGATGAAGTCGATGGTGGCCTCGCCGATGATACCGCCGTCCCGCGAACGCACCTGGCCGCCGGCGATGATCACGTTGAAGTCCTCCTTGTGCTGGAGGATCGCCGCCACGTTGAGGTTATTGGTGATCACCTCGAGCCCCTGGTGGTCGAGCAGCGCCTCGGCGATCACCTCGTTGCTGGTCCCGATGTTGATGAACAGTGACGAGTGATCGGGCACGTGACGAGCGAGCAGGGTCGCGATGCGCTGCTTGGCTTCCAGGTTGAGGGTCTTGCGGGTCGAATAGGCCGTGTTGACGGTGCTCGACTCCAGGCCGGCGCCGCCGTGCACGCGTCGGATGCGCCCCTCGGTGGAGAGCGTGTTGAGATCGCGGCGAATGGTCTGCGGGGTAACCGTGAAGTGCTCGGTGAGCTGCTCGATGCTGGCATATCCCTGGCGGCGGACCAGCTCGATGATGGCGTCCTGGCGTTGCTGCTGGTTCATGGTGTCTCCTTGGCTGCCCCGATTCTATGCCATCGTGAACGCGGATGCAGGCGCCCGGTGGGCCGCAGCGGCGTTCCTCCGAGGTCGGCTCGTGTCGTTCCTGAGCCCGCTACCTACGCGGTCGGAGGCTCGCCTGGCCGCATTTGAGCGCGGCGTCGGGCTGGAGTAGGCTTGATGATCATAAGCGAACATTAGCGTTAAAAAGCGAAATTGGCACGCCACGACAACCACAACAGGATGCTTGCTATGGCTTCTTATCTTCTGGCCATCGACCAGGGCACCACCAGCTCCCGCGCGATTCTGTTCGACCGCGAGGGGCGCAGCGTCGCCACGGCTCAGCGAGAGTTTCCCCAGCACTTTCCCCATGATGGCTGGATCGAGCATGACCCCGAGGATATCTGGGATACCGTGCTCGCCACCTGTCGCGAGGTGATCGAGAGCAGCGGGATCGGGCTTGCCGAGATCGCCGGCGTCGGCATCACCAATCAGCGCGAGACCACCGTGCTGTGGGATCGCGAGACCGGCAAGGCGCTGCACAACGCGATCGTCTGGCAGGACCGCCGCACCGATGAGACCTGCCGGCGGCTGCGCGAGGCGGGCCACCTGGAAGATGTCCAGGCGCGCACCGGCCTGTTGATCGACCCTTACTTCTCGGCGACCAAGCTCGCCTGGCTGCTCGATGAGGTGCCCGGCGCCCGGGCGCGGGCCGAACGCGGCGAACTGGCCTTCGGCACCGTGGATAGCTTCTTGATCTGGCGGCTCACCGGGGGGCGGGTGCATGCCACCGACGCCACCAACGCCTCGCGCACAGCGCTCTTCAATATCCACGAGCAGCGCTGGGACGAGGCGCTGCTCGCCCTGTTCGATATTCCGGCGAGCCTGCTGCCCGAGGTGAAGGACTCCAGCGACGATTTCGGTCGCGTCGATGCGCAATGGCTGGGCGGTGAGCTGCCCATCGCCGGGGTGGCCGGCGACCAGCAGGCGGCGCTGGTGGGGCAGGCCTGCTTTGCCCCCGGCATGGGCAAGAGCACCTACGGCACCGGCTGCTTCATGATCGTCAACACCGGGGAGGTGGCCGAGATGTCGCGCAACCGGCTGCTGACCACGGTGGCCTATCGCCTCAACGGCAGGCCGACCTATGCGATGGAGGGCAGCATCTTCGTCGCTGGCGCCACGGTGCAGTGGCTGCGCGACGGCCTGCAGCTGTTTGCCGATGCCGCCGAGACCGAGGCGCTGGCCTGCCAGACGCGCAGCGGGCACAGCGTCTACCTGGTGCCGGCCTTCACCGGCCTGGGCGCGCCCCACTGGGACCCCAAGGCGCGCGGGGCCATCCTGGGGCTGACCCGCGATACGGGGATCGCCGAGATCGTCGCCGCCGGCCTTCAGGCGGTCTGCTACCAGACCCGCGACCTGCAGGTCTGCATGGACGACGACATGGCGGCGTCGCCGGGCATCCTCCGGGTCGATGGCGGCATGGTGGCCAACAACTGGGTGATGCAGTTCCTGGCCGATATGCTCGGCGTGCAGGTGGATCGCCCCACGGTGCTGGAGACGACGGCGCTGGGGGCCGCCTACCTGGCGGGGCTGCATCTCGGCTGGTATCGCGATCTCGACGAGATCGCGAAGATGTGGCGCTGCGAGCGAAGCTTTACCCCGCAGATGGATCAGCCCGAACGCGAACGTCTCTACAGTGGCTGGAAGGAGGCCGTCGAGCGCGTCCGTACCCAGTAGCCGACAGCGCCGGGGAAAGGCCAACTCGCTGATTCGCCGGACAAGAAAGCGCACGACGGACTTGCATTTCTTATCCGGGGGCGTAGAATACGCATCCGTTGCCACGGCGAAGTCATGCCGAACACAGCATGCAGGACCATAGCTCAGTTGGTTAGAGCGCCACGTTGACATCGTGGAGGTCGGCGGTTCAAATCCGCCTGGTCCTACCATCACGCTTAATGGCACACCTTGTTGCAGGACCATAGCTCAGTTGGTTAGAGCGCCACGTTGACATCGTGGAGGTCGGCGGTTCAAATCCGCCTGGTCCTACCAGATTCGAGAACGCCCCTCAGCCACTGGCTGCGGGGCGTTTTTCATGCTGCGCGGTTTTCGCGAGCGCTTCGTCTCGACGGTCTGGTCGCGGGCGATGTGCTGTCGGTATGACGAGGTGCCCGGCGAGGCCGATCGCCTCGCCAGGCCGGGAGTCACGCCAGGTCGCTCTGTGCGACGAAGACGTCGACCAGCGCCTCGATGCCCGCGCGGTCGTCGTCAGTGAAGCGGCCCTGGGTCGGGCTGTCGAGATCCAGCACGCCCCACAGGCGATCCGCCACCACGATCGGCACTACCAGCTCGGCGCGGGAATCCGCATCGCAGGCGATGTGGTCGGCGACGGCATGGACGTCGTCGACGCGCTGTGTCTCGCGGCTGCGCGCCGCGGCGCCGCACACGCCCTTGGTGAAGGGGATGGGGTGGCAGGCCGGCTTGCCCTGGAAGGGGCCGAGGCAGAGCAGCTCGGGCTCGCGCTGCAGGTAGAAGCCGGCCCAGTTGAGCGCGGGAATCTCCTGCATGATGAAGGCGCAGGTCTGGGCGCTGTTGGTCAGCCAGTCGCGGGTGTCGAGCAGCGCACCGAGCTGGCGGGCGAGCAGGGGATAGTCGGGCTGGGGGCGATCCGGTGTCATGTGGGCTCCTTGAACAAGAAAGGCCGGCGCAGCGGCCGGCCTTGTTGCTTCGTTACATTCGTTTTCTATCGGGCGGCCCTTACTTCCAGCCGGGCACGGCCTGCGGCCCGAACAGCTCGCTCGCCTTGGCCTCGACCGCTTCGGTCTGGTAGGCCTCGACCAGCTGCTGGATGGCCTCGCGATCCTCGTCGCCGCCGCGCACCGCGATCAGGTTGACGTAGGGGGACTCGGCGCCCTCCTTGATCAGGGCGTCGTCCAGGGTCAGGCCGGCCGGCTGGGCGAAGGTGTTGTTGATGAAGGCCATGTCCACGTCGGGCAGCACGCGGGGCAGCTGGGCAGCTTCGATCTCGCGGAAGTCGAAGTCGTGCGGGTTCTCGGCGATGTCCAGCGGGGTGGCTTCCAGGAAGGTCGGGTCCTGGAGCGTGATCAGCCCCTCGTTGTGCATCAGGATCAGGGAGCGACCCTCATTGGAGGGGTCGTTGGGCAGGGCGATGGTGGCGCCCTCCGGCAGCTCCTCGATGCTGTCGTACTTGTCCGAGTAGGCGCCGATCGGGTAGACGAAGGTGTAGCCGGCGATGGCGAAGTCGTAGCCGCGGTCCTCGACCATGGAGCGCATGTAGGGCTCGTGCTGGTAGGCGTTGGCGTCGAGGCTGCCGTCGGCCAGGGCGGCATTGGGCGTCACGTAGTCGGTGAACTCGATGATCTCGACCTCGAGGCCGTAGTCGCGCTCGGCGATCTCGGCGGCGACCTTCATGACGTCGGTCTCGGGGCCGGCCACGGTGCCGACCTTGAGGGCGTGCTCATCGGCCAGGGCGGCGCCGGCGGAGAGGGTCAGGGCAGAGGCGGTCAGGGTGCCGATCAGGGTCTTGCGCATGTCGCGATGCTCCTTGTGAAAGACGAGTCGAGATCGATGTTAACGGAATAAGCAGAAAATTTGTAATGCATTTCGGTTATTTAAGAGGGCGCGTCACTTATGATCGCTCTTGCGCACCAGATAATCGCCCAGGCTCTGGAAGCCCTGCACCATCACCACCAGGATCACCACGGTGATCAGCATGATGGTCGGGTTGAAGCGGTTGTAGCCGTAGCGGATGCCCAGGTCGCCAAGCCCGCCGCCGCCCACGGCACCGGCCATGGCCGAGTAGCTGACCAGGGTGACGGCGGTCACCGTCAGCGCGGTGAAGATGCCGCCGCGCGCCTCGGGCACCAGCACCTTGGTGATGATCTGCCACGGCGTGGCACCCATGGACTGGGCGGCCTCGACGAGCCCGGGCGGGATCTCGTTGAGCGCCCCCTCGACCAGACGCGCCACGAAGGGGATGGCGGCGATGGTCAGCGGCACAGCGGCGGCGTTGGTGCCGATCGACGAGCCCACGAGCATCCGCGTGAGGGGGATGATGGCGACCATCAGGATGATGAAGGGGATGGAGCGACCGATGTTGGTGATCGCGCCCAGGACCCGGTTGAGCACCGGCTCGGCCAGGATCTGCCGCGGCCGGGTGACGTAGAGCAGCACCCCCAGCGGGATGCCGACGAGGGCCGAGATCACGCCCGACACCGCCACCATGTAGAGGGTGTCGAGGGTGGCCTCGAGAATCAGTTCAATCATCGCGCTGGACATGGCCGAGCACCTCCACCTGCAGGTCGTGGGATTCGAGATAGTCCAGGGCTTCGCGGGTCTTCTCCGCCGGCCCCATCAGTTCGGCGATCATCAGGCCCAGGGTGCGATCCTGGATCGACTCCACCTTGGCCTGGAGGATGCTGACGTCGACGCCGCACTCGCGGGCGAGCCGCGAGATCAGCGGGGTCGAGACGGCATCCCCGGAGAAGGCGAGGCGCACCACCGGGTGGCTGGCGGGGCCGGGCGTCTCCTCGAGGCGCTCGATGAGCGCCTGGGGCGGCTCGAGCTCGAGGAAGTCGTTGAGGAAGTCGCGGCCGAGTCGGGTGCGGGGCGCGGTGAAGAAGTCGCCGACCTCGGCCTCTTCGACCAGTTCGCCGTCGGAGATCAGGCTGACCCGATGGCAGATCGACTTGACCACCTCCATCTCGTGGGTGATCAGCAGGATGGTCAGGCCGAGCTGGCGATTGATATCGCGCAGCAACTCCAGGATCGAGCCGGTGGTGTGGGGATCCAGCGCCGAGGTGGCCTCGTCACACAGCAGCACCTTGGGGCGGCTGGCCAGCGCCCGGGCGATCGCCACGCGCTGCTTCTGGCCGCCGGAGAGCTGGGCGGGGTACTGGCGCGCCTTGTCGGCCAGGCCGACCAGCTCGAGCAGCGGCATCACCCGCTCCTTGATCTCGGCGCGCTTCATGCCCATCAGCTCCAGCGGCAGGGCCACGTTGGCGAAGACGGTGCGCGAGGTCAGCAGGTTGAAGTGCTGGAAGATCATGCCGATGCGGTGGCGGGCCTGGTTGAGCGCCGCGCCGGAGAGGGCGGTCAGCTCCTCGCCGTCCACGGTCACGGTCCCCGTGGTGGGGCGCTCGAGCAGGTTGACGCAGCGGATCAGCGTGGACTTGCCGGCACCGGAGAGGCCGATCACGCCGTGGATCTCGCCCTTGGGCACGTGCAGGTTGGCATTTTTGAGCGCCGTGACGGCGTCGGGGCCGCCGCTGCGTCCCTTGGGATAGTAGGTCTTGGAAACGTCGTGTAGTCGAATCATCGCAGCCGCCGGTGGGGCGCCGGCCGGGCGGGCGTGGCAGCGTCGGGCATAAAAAAAGGCCACCCTGACGGGTGGCCATCAACGCTGGACACACCCTTTTAGCTGCACTTCACGCCGCGGTTTGCCTCGAGAGGCGCTCCACGACGTCGGCGCCCGCAATCCGGGTACAAATCGGCGCCTTCAAAATGTAGCGCAATATTCTATGTTTCAAACGCCCGATCGTCAAGCTCGCCAGGGCATGTGCCCGGCGGGGTGGCGCTGTCGTGGTGATTTTTTCTGTCGCTCGGCCCGGCAGTGGTGATCCTTGCGCGTCGAACCGCACCGTGGCGGTCGTCGGGCGGCGCGGTCAATGGACGCGCCGGGCCGGGTTTCCTAGACTGGCCGTTTTGGCGCCCCGCCAGGGGGCGACGCGCACGAGGAGCAGTCATGTTCACAGGCATCGTACAGGGCACCGCCGAGGTGGTGGCCATCCAGGAGGCCGAGGCCTTCCGTACTCACGTGCTGGCGCTGCCGGCGCCGCTCAACGAGGGGCTGGCGCTGGGCGCCTCGGTGGCCCACAACGGCGTCTGCCTCACGGTGACCGCCATCGACGCGGAGCGGATCAGCTTCGACCTGATGCGCGAGACCCTGCGCGTGACCAATCTCGGTGCGCTGAAGGAGGGCGACCGCGTCAATATCGAGCGCGCGGCCCGCTTCGGCGACGAGATCGGTGGCCACGCGATGTCCGGCCACGTCATGGGCATGGCCGAGCTCGTCGAGCTCGACGAGGCGCCCAACAATCGCCGCCTGTGGTTCGAGGTCCCCGCGGCCCTGGGGCGCTACCTGTTCGACAAGGGCTACATCGGCGTCGACGGCATCAGCCTGACCATCGGCGAGACCCGCCGCGCCAGCGCCGAGCACGGCCCGCGCTTCTGCGTCGACCTGATCCCCGAGACCCTGGCCAGGACCATTCTGGTCGACCGTGTCCCTGGCGACCTCGTCAACATCGAGATCGACCCCCAGACCCAGGCCATCGTCGAGACGGTGGAGAGGGTGCTCGAGGCGCGCGGGGTCTGATCGCACGGGACGGATCGGGCGGGGTGCGTCGCTGCGTTGGCAGGCCGGGTGGCGAATGGCCCGGCGATTGCTTAACTGTGGGGGAGCGTGCCGCCCGGACGCCTCGCAACGCGCAGAGGCTTTGGGTACCATAGGCCGCTTTTCTCGCCACCCTCCGGTGTTCCGGGCCATGAGACGGCTCATGATATCCGGACGCCCAGACGTCACCGCGCGCAGGAAGGACACCCATGTTGAAACGCCTCATCGACAACCACTTCAAGCTCACCGAGCACCGTACCGACGTGAAGACCGAGGTCATCGCCGGGATCACCACCTTCCTGACCATGGCCTACATCATCTTCGTCAACCCGAGCATCCTCTCCCAGACCGGGATGGATTACGGGGCGGTGTTCGTCGCCACCTGCGTGGCCGCGGCCGTGGGCTGTCTGATCATGGGACTGTGGGCCAACTATCCTATCGCTCAGGCGCCGGGCATGGGCCTGAACGCCTTCTTCACCTACGGCGTGGTGCTGGGCATGGGCTACACCTGGGAGGCGGCGCTCGGCGCGGTCTTCTTCTCCGGCTTCATCTTCTTTTTGCTCAGCGTCTTTCGCATCCGCGAGTGGATCATTAACTCGATCCCGCTCTCCCTGCGCCTGGGGATCGCCGCGGGCATTGGCCTCTTCCTCGCGATGATCGCGCTCAAGAACGCCGGCATCGTGGTGGCCAACGAGGCGACCTTCGTGTCGCTTGGCGATCTCACCGAGCCGTCGGCCCTCTACGCGCTGCTTGGCTTCTTCGCGATCACCGCCATGGCCTACCTGCGGGTCACCGGGGCGGTGATGATCGGCATCCTCGGCGTGACCGCGCTGGCGATGGTGCTCGGCCACAATGAATTCGGCGGGCTGATGTCCATGCCGCCCTCCATCGCGCCGACCCTCATGGCCCTGGACCTCGCCGGGGCGTTCGACGTGGCGATGCTGAGCGTGATCTTCGCCTTCCTGTTCGTCGACCTCTTCGACACCTCCGGCACTCTGGTGGGCGTGGCCCACAAGGGTGGGCTGCTCGACGAGAACGGCAAGCTGCCGCGCATCGGTCGCGCCATGATGGCCGACAGCGGCGCCTCCATGGCGGGCGCGGTGCTCGGCACCTCCACCACCACCAGCTACGTCGAGTCCACCGCGGGCATCGTATCCGGCGGGCGCACCGGCCTCACCGCCGTGGTGGTGGCGGGACTGTTTTTGATCAGCCTGTTCTTCGCGCCGCTGGCCGGTTCCATCCCGTCCTACGCTACCGCCGGGGCGCTGCTTTACGTGGCGGTGCTGATGGCCGGCAGCCTCTCCCACGCCGACTGGGACGACCCGACCGAGGCCGCGCCGGTGCTGATCGCGGCCCTGGCGATGCCGCTGACCTTCTCCATCGCCGAGGGCATCGCGCTGGGCTTCATCAGCTTCGCCGCCATCAAGGCGCTCTCCGGGCGGTTCAAGGACCTGAATCCGGCGGTGATCGTGCTGGCGCTGCTGTTCGCCGCCAAGTTCCTGTTCCTCAGCTGATCCTGGCTGACCGCATTCACTGATCGAGGCTGCATCCGATGAGCATCTACGGCGACTACATCAAGTCCGTGATCCGCACCGTCCCCGACTGGCCGCAGCCGGGGGTTAACTTCCGCGACATCACCCCGCTGCTGCAGAACAGCGCGGCTTTCCGCAAGCTGATCGACAGCTTCGTGCATCGCTACCAGGAGATGGAGATCGACGCCATCGCCGCCATCGATGCGCGCGGCTTCATCGTCGGTGCGCCGCTGGCCTACGAGCTCGGCTGCAGCTTCGTGCCGGTGCGCAAGAAGGGCAAACTGCCGTTTCGTACCATCAGCGAGACCTACACCCTGGAGTACGGCGAGGCCGAGGTGGAGCTGCACTCCGATGCCTTCCGCGAGGGCGACCGCATCCTGGTGGTCGACGACCTGATCGCCACCGGCGGCACCATGCTGGCCGCCGCCAAGCTGATCACCCGCAGCGGCGGCCAGGTGGTGGAGACCGCCACCATCGTCGACCTGCCGGACCTCGGCGGCGCGCAGCGCATCCGCGACGCGGGCTTCAGCGTGTTCGCGGTCTGCTCCTTCACCGAGGACGAATGACGCCATGAGCGGCTCTCGCTATCACCAGCGCCTGATCATCTCCTGGGACCAGCTGCATCGCGACGTACGCGAGCTCTGTCAGCGGCTGGTCGAGCGGGATATCAAGGGTATCGTCGCGATCACCCGCGGCGGGCTGATTCCCGCTGCGCTGATCGCCCGCGAACTCGACGTGCGGCTGATCGATACCGTGTGCATCAAGAGCTACGAGCGCATGGAACAGGGCGGCCTGGAGGTGATGAAGGGCGTCGATCACGACGGCGCGGGTTGGCTGCTGGTCGACGACCTGGTCGATACCGGGCGCACCGCCCGGGCGGTGCGCGACCTGCTGCCCAAGGCGCACTTCGTGACCGTCTATGCCAAGCCCGAAGGCAAGCCGCTGGTCGATCAGTACCTCACCGAGGTGGCCCAGGACTGCTGGATCCAGTTTCCCTGGGACATGGGCGTGGCCTATGTCGAGCCGCTGATCGACCAGGGGAAGCGCTGAGTCATGACGTGTCCGCTTCCCGACAGCTGGCAGCAGTGGCTGGGCCCGGAGTTCCACGCGCCCTACATGCAGTCGCTGCGCGATTTCCTGGCCGCCGAGAAGGCGGCCAGCAAGGTGATCTATCCGCACTCGTCCAATTGGTTTCGCGCCTTCGAGCTGACGCCGCTTGATGAGGTCAAAGTGGTGATCCTCGGCCAGGACCCCTACCACGGGCCGGATCAGGCGCACGGCCTGTGCTTCTCGGTGCGCCCCGGGGTGCGGGTGCCGCCCTCGCTGGTCAACGTCTACAAGGAGCTGGCGGCGGACGTCGGCACCCATCCGGTGGCGCACGGCAACCTGGAGGCCTGGGCGTGCCAGGGGGTGCTGCTGCTCAACACCTCGCTGACGGTGGAGCAGGGCAGTGCCGGCTCCCACCGCGGCAAGGGCTGGGAGACCTTCACCGACCGCGCCATCGCCACGGTCAGCGAGCACGCCGCGCCGTCGGTGTTTCTGCTGTGGGGCGGCCATGCCCGCCAGAAGAAAGCGCTGATCGATACCCGGCGCCACCTGGTGCTGGAATCCCCGCACCCCTCACCGCTCTCGGCGCATCGTGGTTTCTTCGGCAATCACCACTTCTCGCGCGCCAACGCCTTCCTCGTCGAGCAGGGCCGTGAGCCCATCGATTGGCAGTTACCGGCCACTGTGTAGCAGCGTGGCTCCCGCGAAACTGGCGACTCCTATCGCCTTGCAAGCAAGGCTCCCACGCAAACCAGCCGAGTGGTACCGAAGCCCTGTGGGAGCGCTGCTTGCAGCGCGATCCGCTGCGCAGCGGCGGCTGAGCCGGCACCATTACCGAAGATCACTTGGGCGTCGCCTTGCAAGCAAGGCTCCCACAAGAGCAGCGCCCAGCCTTAACCTCGGCGCCGGATGCGTTTAGAATGGCGCGCAATTTGCCGCCATCGTCCATCCGACGATGGTCGCCGTCTTCCCGCCGCCGTCGAAGAGGTCATCCCCATGAGCGTCCACGCCATCCAGCATCCCCTGGTCCAGCATAAGCTTGGCCTGATGCGCGAAGCCGGCATCAGCACCAAGAGCTTCCGCGAACTGGCCGGCGAGCTGGCCAAGCTGCTCACCTACGAGGCGACCAGCGATCTCGAGCTCGAGACTCAGAACATCGACGGCTGGAGCGGCGAGCCGATCCCGGTGCAGCTGCTCAAGGGCAAGAAAGTCACCATCGTGCCGATCCTGCGCGCAGGATTGGGGATGCTGGACGGCGTCACCGACCTGATTCCCAGCGCACGGGTCAGCGTGGTCGGGCTCTACCGCGACGAGGAGACCCTCGAGCCGGTGCCGTACTTCGCCAAGTTCGCCAATGACCTGGACGAGCGCATGGCCATCGTCATCGACCCGATGTTGGCCACCGGCGGCACCATGGTGGCGACGCTGGACATGCTGCGCGAACGCGGCTGCAAGCACATGAAGGTGATCGTGCTGGTGGCGGCCCCCGAGGGGATCAAGCGCGTCCAGGAGAGCTATCCGGACATCGAGCTCTACACCGCGGCGGTCGACGACCACCTCGACGAGAACGGTTACATCGTCCCGGGCCTGGGCGACGCCGGCGACAAGATCTTCGGCACCCGCTGAGCCTTCCGCTTTATCCTCCCACACCCGCAGGACCTTGCCTGCGGGTTCACCCTTTCCCGTCACATACCCTTCGCCATCCCTTCTCGCTCCGTCCTGAAGGCATACGTTCCCTGCCATTCCCGTCTCGCCCGGTCGCTCCGTCTGCTTCCGTCGTGTCTGCCCGCTATCGCCTTTCTCGAGTCGAATGTTTGTGGCGTGTTGTATCATGTTCGTTTTCGCACATGACGTCCCGCCGGCGTCCGGAGCCTGTCGCTCCCGTCTTTGATTAGACAAAAGTTTAACATCGAAGAAAAATCAAGCCTTTCATTGGCTTGCGAAAGAAGATTCGATGTCGGAGGGAAGGGTGCCAATATTTTCGCTTGGCGACATTTGTGTTTGAAAGTGAATCTCGACTACGTTGGATGGACGAGTCCTTGCACTCGCCACATAACAACGACACCTCGAGATCCGTATGTCCCTGATCCTAGACAACATCGATCATATGGTCGGTGGCTCCACACATATCGCGGGCGTGAACCTGGAGCTCGGGCCCGGCTCCTTCAACGTCCTGCTGGGACGTACCTTGTCTGGCAAGACCACCCTGATGCGGCTGATGGCCGGGCTGGACGTTCCCAGCAAAGGCCGCATCGTGATGAACGGTGAAGACGTCACCGGCCGCTCGGTGCGCAAGCGCAACGTCTCCATGGTCTACCAGCAGTTCATCAACTATCCGGCCCTCTCCGTCTTCGACAATATCGCCTCGCCCCTGAAGCTTGCTCGGGTACCGCGGGCCGAGATTGACCGGCGGGTGCGCGAGGTGGCCGAGATGCTGCACATCGAACACCTTCTCGACCGCCTGCCGCTGGAGCTCTCCGGCGGCCAGCAGCAGCGCACCGCCATGGGGCGGGCACTGGTCAAGGATGCCGACGTCGTGCTCTTCGACGAGCCGCTGGTCAACCTGGACTACAAGCTCCGGGAGGAATTTCGCGACGAGCTGCGCAGCGTGTTCAGCGAGCGCAACTGCATTGCCGTCTATGCGACCACCGAACCCGCCGAGGCGCTGGCGCTCGGCGGCAACACCGCCGTGCTCCACGAGGGGCGCCTGCTGCAATACGGACGCACCGAGGATGTCTACCATCGCCCGCGGGATATCTTCGCCGCCGAGATGTTCTCCGAACCGCCGATCAACATCGTGAACGGCATCATCTCCGGGGCCGAGGTGACCTTCGATGAGCGCACGCACTTTCCCCTCAACGACGATCTGCGCTCGCTGCCCCCCGGGGAGTACCGCTTCGGCGTGCGCGCCTCGCACATCTCGCTTGCCCCCCGGGCCAAGGACGACATCGAGGTGCCGATGATCGTCGACCTGGCCGAGATCAGCGGCTCCGAGACCTTCCTGCACGTGCACAACGACCGCTTTCACATGACGGTGCACCTGGCGGGCGTTCACGAGTTTGGCGTCGATGCGCCCGTGACCCTCTACTTCCCGACCCACAAGGTCTATGCCTTCGATCGCCACGGCGACGTGGTGCATATCCCGACCCACCTGGGGGGCGTGTGACATGGCCGAGATCACCCTGAAGTCGCTGGCCCACACCTACCTGCCGAACCCGACGTCGCCCGAGGACTATGCCATCCGCGAGATGGATCACGTCTGGCACCAGGGCGGCGCCTATGCGCTGCTCGGGCCTTCCGGCTGCGGCAAGTCGACCCTGCTCAACATCATTTCCGGCCTGCTGGAGCCCTCCAGCGGCGAGGTGCTCTTCGACGGAGAGGTGGTCAACGCCCTGCCGCCGGAGGCGCGCAACATCGCCCAGGTTTTCCAGTTCCCCGTCATCTACGACACCATGACCGTCTACGACAACCTGGCCTTCCCGCTGCGCAACGTGAAGACGCCCCAGGAGAAGGTGCATGAGCGGGTGATGGAGGTCGCCGAGGTGCTGGAGCTGACCGGCCAGCTCAAGCGCAAGGCGAAGAACCTCACCGCCGACGAGAAGCAGAAGGTCTCCATGGGCCGGGGGCTGGTTCGGGAAGACGTCTCGGCCATCCTCTTCGACGAGCCGCTGACCGTCATCGACCCGCAGCTCAAGTGGAAGCTGCGCCGCAAGCTCAAGGAGATCCACCAGCGCTTCGAGATCACCATGGTCTACGTGACCCACGATCAGCTCGAGGCCTCCACCTTCGCCGACAAGATCGCCGTGATGTACGAGGGCCAGGTGGTGCAGTTCGGCACGCCCCGCGAGCTCTTCGAGACCCCCAACCACACCTTCGTCGGCTACTTCATCGGCAGCCCCGGCATGAACTTCCTGACGGTCACGACCCACCAGGGGTGGGTGATGGCCGGCGAGACCCGGATCGAGGTGGGGAAGGGCGTTCACGACGCCGTGGCCGGGGCGCGCTCGGCCAACGTCAAGCTCGGCATTCGCCCGGAGTTCATCGAGGTGCACGCGGAACCCGTCGTCGGGGCCATGGAGGCCCGGGTGGAGCACGCCCAGGATCTCGGCACCTACTCGATCGTCACTCTGAGCCTGGGCGGCACGCCCCTCAAGGCGCGCATCGAGGAGGGCCAGCCGGCCCCGAGCGGCCGCGCCTGGCTGCGCTTCCCCGACGACCGGCTAGGCCTGTACGTCGACGAGTTCCGCGTGGAGTTCGACCATGAATAAAGTCTACAACAACCGGGCCTGGTGGCTGATCCTGCCCATGCTGGCGCTGGTGGCCTTCTCCGCGGTCATCCCGCTGATGACCGTGGTGAACTACTCGGTGCAGGACGTCTTCGACGCCAATACGCGCTTCTTCACCGGCACCGAGTGGTTCAAGGAGATGCTCAACGACCCGGCCCTGCAGGCGGCCGTGCTGCGCCAATTCGCCTTCTCGCTGACGGTGCTGGCCATCGAGGTGCCGCTGGGCATCGGCATCGCCCTGATCATGCCGAAGAAGGGCTGGCAGGCCTCCGCGGTGTTGATACTGGTGACCATGCCGCTGCTGATCCCCTGGAACGTGGTGGGCAGCATCTGGCAGATATTCACCCGCGGCGACATCGGCCTGATGGGCTGGAGCCTGCGTGAGCTGGGCTACGGCTACAACATCACGGCGAGTCCGGTGGATGCCTGGGCGACCATCGTGCTGATGGACGTCTGGCACTGGACGCCGCTGATCGCGCTGCTCTGCTACAGCGGCCTGCGCTCGATTCCCGACGCCTACTACCAGGCCGCGCGCATCGATCGCGCCTCGAAGTGGGCGGTGTTTCGCTTCATCCAGCTGCCCAAGCTCACCAACGTGCTGGTCATCGGCGTGCTGCTGCGCTTCATGCACTCCTTCATGATCTACGCCGAGCCCTTCGTGCTCACTGGCGGCGGGCCCGGCAGCTCCACGACCTTCCTGAGTCAGTCGCTGACCACCATGGCGATTGGCCAGCAGGACCTGGGGCCCTCGGCCGCCTTCTCGCTGATCTACTTCCTGATCATCCTGCTGGTCACCTGGGTCTTCTACACCGCGATCATGAACATGCAGAAAGACAGCCACCAACAGGAGGCCCGCGATGAGTGATTCCTTGCCCACGACCCCGGATGCCGTGCGCAAGCGTGCCGCCGCGGCCGACAATCGTCGTCGTCGCCGGGCGCGCCCGGCCTCCCGTCAATGGCGCCGTCGGGGCCTGATGACGGCCTACATCGTCTTCGTGCTGCTGCCGATCTACTGGCTGCTCAACATGTCCTTCCAGTCCAATACCGAGATCCTCGGCGGGCTGACCCTGTGGCCCGAGGACTTCACCCTGGAGCACTACGCCAAGATCTTTACCGAGCCCAGCTGGTACATGGGCTACGTGAACTCGATCACCTACGTGCTGATGAACATGCTGATCAGCATCGCGGTGGCGCTGCCCGCGGCCTACGCGTTCAGCCGCTATCAGTTCATCGGCGACAAGCACCTGTTCTTCTGGCTGCTGACCAACCTGATGGCGCCGCCCGCGGTCTTCCTGCTGCCGTACTTCCAGCTCTATTACACGGTGGGGCTCTTCGATACCCATATCGCCGTGGCCCTGGCCCACTGCCTGTTCAATATCCCGCTGGCGGTGTGGATCCTCGAGGGCTTCATGAGCGGCGTGCCCAAGGAGATCGACGAGACCGCCTTCATCGACGGCTACAGCTTTCCGCGCTTCTTCGTGAAGATCTTCATTCCGATGATCAGCTCCGGGATCGGCGTGACGCTGTTCTTCCTGTTCATGTTCTCCTGGGTTGAGCTCTTGCTGGCCAGCACTCTGACCTCCACCGGCGCCCAGCCCATCGCCTCGGTGATGACCCAGACCAAGGGGGCCTCGGGGATCGACTGGGGCACCCTGGCCGCGGCCGGCACCCTGACCATCCTGCCGGGCATCGTGGTGGTCTACTTCGTGCGCAATCACATCGCCAAGGGCTTCGCCCTGGGCCGGACCTGAGGAGGGGCGACATGGAATGGATGGTCTGGACCACGCCCACCACCGTCTTCTTCGCGGTTATCGCCGCCATGCTGGTCGGCATGACGGCCTGGGAGGTGGCCTCGCCGACGGTCGAGCGAAAGGGGTTCCTGCCGATCGCGACCACCCGCGGCGACCGACTCTTCATCGGGCTGCTCTGTGCCGCCTACATCCACCTGCTGGTCGTGGGCTTCACCCCGCTCAGCATCTGGCTGGCCCTGGGGGCATCGGTGATCTGGCTACTGATCCTGATGCGCTGGGGCTGACTGCAAGGCCATGGGATCCCGCCATGGAAACCACGCCATGGAACACAGGCTTCATGGACGAATGACCACAACCAACGAGGTCAACATGACAGCAATAACAATACGACGCTCACTGGTGGCGGCCAGCATCATGCTGGCCAGCGCCTCCCTTCACGCCGACAACCACGATGCCCGGGCGATCGCCGAACGGCTGATCGATGAGCATTTCCAGGACTCGACGCTGACGCGCGAGCAGCAGATCGAGGAACTGCTGTGGTTTGCCAAGGCGGCCGAGCCGTTCCGCGGCATGGAGATCAACACCGTGGCGGAGGGCCTGACCACGCACATCTACGAGCGTGATGTGCTGGCCGAGGCCTTCAGCGAGCTGACCGGCATCGAGGTGACTCACAACATCATCGGCGAGGGGGACGTGGTCAATAACATGCAGACCCAGATGCAGTCGGGTCGCAACATCTACGATGGCTACGTCAATGACTCCGACGCCATCGGCACCCATATTCGCTACGGCACCACCATCAATATCTCCAACGCCATGGAGAATGAGTGGGCCGATGTCACCCTGCCGACCCTGGATCTCGACGACTTCATCGGCCTGCAGTACGGCACCGGACCCGACGGCAGCCTCTACCAGCTGCCCGACCAGCAGTTCGCCAACCTCTACTGGTTCCGCTACGACTGGTTCCAGCGCGAGGACCTGCAGGACCAGTTCCGCGAGCTCTACGGCTACGACCTGGGCGTGCCGACCAACTGGACCGCCTACGAGGACATCGCCGAATTCTTCACCGAGCACGTCGGCGAGATCGACGGCACCAAGGTCTATGGCCACATGGATTACGGTCGCCGCGACCCGTCGCTGGGCTGGCGCTTCCACGACTCCTGGCTCTCCATGGCCGGCATGGGCAGCCCCGGCGTGCCGTTCGGCAACCCGGTCGACGACTGGGGTATCCGCGTCAACGAGCAGAGTGAGCCGGTGGGCGCGAGCGTCAGTCGCGGCGGTGCCACCAACTCCCCGGCCTCGGTCTTCGCCGTGACCAAGATGGTGGATTGGCTCGAGAAGTACGCGCCGCCCGAGGCCAGCGGCATGACCTTCGGCGAGGCGGGACCGGTGCCGGCCCAGGGCCAGATCGCCCAGCAGATGTTCTGGTACACCGCCTTCACCGCCGACATGACCGATCCCGCCCTGCCGGTTACCGACGAGGAGGGCAACCCCAAGTGGCGCATGGCGCCGTCGCCCGCCGGTCCCTACTGGGAGGAGGGCATGAAGGTCGGCTACCAGGACGTGGGCTCCTGGACCTTCTTCGACTCCACCCCCGAGGATCGTCGCACCGCGGCCTGGCTGTTCGCCCAGTTCACCACCGCCAAGACGGTGTCGCTGGAGAAGCTGATGGCGGGCCTCACGCCAATCCGCGAGTCCGACATCTTCTCCGAGCAGATGACCGAGATGGCGCCCCGCCTCGGCGGCCTGGTCGAGTTCTATCGCAGCCCCAACGAGTCCAACTGGACGCCGTCCTCCACCAATGTGCCGGACTATCCGCGCATGGCGCCGCTGTGGTGGCAGAACCTGGCGCCGGCGGTCAGCGGCGACATCTCGCCCAAGGAGGGGCTGGACAACCTGGCCGCGGACCTCGACAGCATCATGGCGCGCCTGGCGCGGGCCAAGGTCTTCACGACCTACGCCCCCAACCTGAACGAGGAGCGCGATCCCGAGTACTGGCTCTCCCAGCCCGGCTCGCCCAAGGCCAAGCTGGACAACGAGATGCCCCAGGGTACCACCGTGCCCTACGACCAGATGATGGAGGAGTGGATGGCCGCCGGCTCGCGCGAATGATCGGCGGGCGGGTCGCCTGACCCGCCCCATCCGACGCCGGGCCTGCCCGGCGCCGAATCAGCACGTGTGACCGGTTGCCTGAACGGGACCCAGGGTCCCGCTCGGTGCACGCCGAGCGGGACCTGTTCGTTTGAGGTCGTCGTCTTTCGCCTCGGCGCGTGCTGCCCGCTGTGCTTCGAACGGGGCGCGTCGATGCCAGTGCTTCCTACGAGGCGCTTCGAAAAAAGGGCCAGACATGCAACTCAGAGAGAACAACCTTCGCAAGCTTCCCGAGCGGGTCTTCGATGCGCTGATCATCGGCGGCGGCATCAACGGCGCCGCCGCCGCGGCCGCGCTGAGCGGCAAGGGCGCCCGGGTGGCGCTGATCGATCGCGGCGACTTCGCCGGCAGCACCAGCATGCACTCGTCCAACCTGGTGTGGGGCGGCATCAAGTACATGGAGAGCGGCGACTTCGCGCTGGTGCGCAAGCTCTGCAAGAGCCGCAACCACCTGATCGAGAGCTATCCCTCCACGGTGCAGGAGATTCGCTTCCTGACCACCATCAACAAGGGCTTTCGCCACCATCCCCTCTACCCCTGGGCCGGCACCTGGCTCTACTGGCTGATGGGCAGCGCCTTCACCCGGAGGCCGAATTTCCTGAGTCCCGGCGGCATCAAGGCGCGGGAGCCGATCATCGACACCGGCCAGGCGCAGGGCGGCTTCGAATATTCCGATGCCTACCTGCACGACAACGATGCCCGCTTCGTCTTCAACTTCGTGCGCGGGGCGCTGGATTTCGGCACCGTGGCGGCCAACTACGTCGAGTCGATGGGCGCGCGGCGCGAGGGCGAGCTGTGGGTTACCCAGATGCGCGACCGCATGGACGGCCACACCTTCGAGGTCCGCTCGAAGGTGCTGATCAATGCCGCCGGGCCCTGGGTCGATCAGCACAACAGCCTCTCGGGGCAGCAGACCGACCACCGTCATGTCTTCTCCAAGGGCATCCACCTGATCGTGCCGCGGCTGACCGGCAGCAAGCGGGTACTGGCCTTCTTCGCTGACGACGGCCGGCTGTTCTTCGTGATCCCCATGGGGCCGCGAACCTGCATCGGTACCACCGATACCCGGGTCGAGAAGCCCGAGGTCGGGGCCACCGAGGACGATATTCGCTTCGTGCTCGATAACATCAACACCCGCCTCGCCCTGGACAAGCCGCTTGGGAAGCAGGACATCATCGCCACCCGCTGCGGCGTGCGTCCGCTGGCGGTGAAGCCCAGCGGCGGCGACGACCGGGACTTCCTCAATCTGTCACGCAAGCACGCCATCGATATCGACCCCGAGATGGGCCATCTCAGCATCTTCGGCGGCAAGCTCACCGACTGCCTCAACGTCGGCGAGGAGGTCGTTGCGGAGGTGGCCCGCCTCGGCGTCGAGATCCCCTATCCGGATGTTCGCTGGTACGGCGAGCCGGATGCCTCGGTGCGCGAGGCCTTCATGCACCAGGCACGGCTGATGGACCTGGACGCCATGACCGGGGAGGGTGCCTCGGAAGCGCTCAGCATCCGACTGTGGCGGCGCTACGGGGCTCAGGCGCTGGAGATGCTCGAGGACATTCGCCAGGACCCGCGACAGGGCGAGGTGCTGATCGAGCACACCGAGTACCTGCGCTGCGAACTCAAGCTGGCCAGGCGTCGCGAGATGGTGACCAAGCTCGAGGATTTCCTGCGCCGCCGCTCGAAGATCTCGCTGGTCGTCCCGGAACAGACCATCCGCTCCTCCCCCGGGCTGCGCGAGGCCTGCGACATCCTCTTCGATGACCAGGCCGAGGAGCGACTCCAGGAGTATCTGGTGACCGCCTCGCCGGAGTCCGCGGGGCTCGAGCGTGAGGGGTAGGGCGGTCGGGGTCCCAAGCCGTGGAGAGGCTGGTAGAATGCCGCGCAACTCGACTGCCCCTCCCCGGATTTGATGGAGTCCATGACCATGAACGACCAGACGGCGGCTTCCCCCCTGCCGACGGAAAGCCCCCTCCGCATTCTGCTGACCGGGGCGCAGATGCTCTTCGTCGCCTTCGGCGCCCTGGTGCTGGTGCCGCTGCTCACCGGCCTCGACCCCAACGTGGCGCTGTTCACCGCGGGCATCGGCACCCTGATCTTCCACGGCGTCACCCGGGTCAGCGTGCCGGTCTTCCTGGCCTCGTCGTTCGCCTTCATCGCGCCCATCCAGGGCTCGGTTGCCAACTACGGCATTCCCGCCACCCTCGGCGGGCTGATGGTCGCGGGCCTGGTCTACGTGGTGATCTCCCAGTTCGTGCGCCTCAAGGGCACCGTCTGGCTGCATCGCCTGCTGCCGCCGGTGGTGGTGGGGCCGGTGATCATGGTGATCGGCCTGGCACTGGCGCCGGTGGCGGTGGACATGGCCACCGGCGAGACCAGCGAGGCCATCGGCTACGGCACCGCTCTCTTTCTCTCCATGGCCAGCCTGCTGGTCACGCTGGTGCTGGCGGTGTTCGGGCGCGGCCTGATTCGGCTGATCCCGATCATGGGCGGCATCCTCACCGGCTACGCGCTGGCGACGCTGATGGGCGTGGTGGACTTCTCCCCGGTCAGGGACGCGGCCTGGCTGGCGCTGCCGTCCTTCACCGCGCCGAGCTTTCACTGGGCGGCGATCCTGTTCATGATTCCGGTGGCCATCGCCCCGGCGGTGGAGCACATCGGCGACATGGTCGCCATCGGCTCGGTGACCCGCAAGAACTACCTGGAGAAGCCGGGCCTGCACCGCACCCTGCTGGGCGATGGCCTGGCCACCGCCGCCGCGGCGATCTTCGGCGGGCCGCCCAACACCACCTACTCCGAGGTCACCGGCGCCGTCACCCTGACCCGCGCCTTCAACCCCTGGATCATGGTCACCACCGCCTGCATCGCCATCGTGTTGGCCTTCGTCGGCAAGCTCGGCGCGCTGCTGCAGACCATCCCGGGGCCGGTGATGGGCGGCATCATGACGCTGCTGTTCGGCTCCATCGCCGTGGTGGGCATGAACACTCTGGTGCGGGCCGGCAAGCCGCTCACCGCGCCGCGCAACCTGGTGGTGGTCTCCCTGGTGCTGGTCTTCGGCATCGGCGGCATGCAGTTCGGCAACGGCCAGTTCACCCTGCAGGGCGTCAGCCTGGCCGCGCTGGTCGGCATCGTGCTGAACTGGGTGCTGCCCCGCGCCGAGGAGGAGTGATCCCGCTCAGGCGTGGTGCCGCTCCTGGCCCGCGTCGGAGAAGGTTGGCGGGGTGCTGGCGCTGACGATCACGCACTCCTCGTCGCCGACGTTGCGAAAGCGATGGGGCAGGCGTGAGTCGAAGTAGTAGGCGTCGCCGGCGACCAGCACGCCCACTTCGCCATCCACGGTGATCTCGATGCGCCCCGAGATCACCACGCCGCCTTCCTCGCCGTCGTGCTCGAGCATCTCTTCGCCGCTGTCGGCGCCCGGCGGATAGCGCTCGTGGATGATCGACATCTGGCGGTCCGGGCGGCGGGCTGCCACCAGCCCCCAGGAGAGGGTGCCATCGCCGATCTCGGTCAGCTCGTCCGCCCGGTAGAAGGGCTTGGGCTGGGTCGGCTCGTCGCCGGCGAAGAAGGCGCTGATCGAAACGGGTAGGGCGTCCAGGATCTTCTTCAGCGAGCTCACCGACGGGCTGACGTGGTTCTGCTCCACCAGTGAGACCGTGCTGTTGGTGACGCCGGCGCGCTTGGCCAGTTCGCGCTGCGACAGGCCGCGGGCCAGCCGCAGCTGCTTGAGTCGGGCGCCTACGTCGAATGCCGCTTCCGTGTCTTGATCCATGTCTCGGTCCTCGGGACGTTCGCCGCCGTGTTCGTGGAATATTTTCAACATATCATACCGCCTCGTCGGCAGCCGGATAAGGGGCCCTTGACCCGCATCAGGGTCGCGGGCCGAGCCGCTCGCTCGGCATGGCACCCGTGAGCGGGCTAAGGCATCATGGGGGCTGACACGATCGATTCGTCAGGAGAGCCCATGATCACCCGAGAAGCGCTCACCGGCATGATCCTGGCCGGCGGCCAGGGTCGCCGAATGGGCGGTCGAGACAAGGGGCTCGAGCCCTTCGCAGACCGGCCGCTGGTGGCCCATGTCCGCGAGCGATTGGCGGGGCACGTCGCCGAGGTGCTGATCAACGCCAACCGCAACGTCGAGCGCTATCGGCCGCTGGCCGACCGCGTGGTGACCGACGCCGAGGGGGGCTATCAGGGCCCGCTGATGGGCATCTATACGGGCCTGCGTGCCGCGAACACCCCCTGGCTCATCGTCACGCCCTGTGACACCCCTGTGCTGCCCAATGATCTGGTCGAGCGCCTGGTTGCCGGTATTTGTGAGCATGAGGGCGAGCACGACATCGCCGTGGCCTTCGATGGCGAGCGCCTGCACCCGGTGGTGGCGCTGATGCGCACCTCGCTGGCCGATGATCTGGCTGCGGCCCTGGCCGACGGCGAGCGCAAGATCGACCGCTGGTACGCTCGCCACGCCTGGTGTCGGGTGGACGTCAGCGACTGCCCCGATGCCTTCGCCAACCTCAATACCGATGACGAGAAACAGCGCCTGGAGCATGCCCTCGGCGAGGCGGCTCGGGCGACGAGAGTAAGCCCATGAGCGAGCGCGTGCCGGCTAGCCTGCCCTTCGACGACGACCTCCCGGTGCTGGGCATCGCCGCCTGGAGCGGCACCGGCAAGACCACCCTGCTCGAACGGCTGCTGCCTGCCTTGCGGCGCCGGGGGCTAGGGGTGGCGGTGATCAAGCACGCCCATCACGCCTTCGATGTCGACCAGCCCGGCAAGGACAGCCATCGCCTGCGCCAGGCCGGTGCCTCGCCCATGGTGGTCGCCTCCCGGGCGCGGGTGGCGCTGATGATGGAGACCCCGGATCGCGAGGAGGCTGACCTGGCCGCGCTGATCGAGATGGTGCGCCCCCAGCGTCCCGACCTAGTGCTGGTGGAGGGCTTCAAGGCCTGGCCGCTGCCTAAGCTGGAACTTTATCGGCCCGAAGTGGGCAAGCCGCTGCGGGTCGCCGAGGACCCCTGGGTGCGGGCCGTGGCGAGCGATGCCACCCTGGCGCTGCCCGAGGGCGTCGAGGCACTGGACCTCAACGACCTAGAGGCGCTCGCCGACTGGATCGCCGCCTGGCCCGCCCGCTGGCCGGCCCGCCAGCGCCCGCGCGAGGAGGTCGTGTCATGACGCTCTCCTGTTTCGATCTCGGCGAGCGCATGCTGACGGTGGAAGAGGCGGGCGAGCGACTGGCGACCCTGATCGAGGGGCCGCTGCCCGTCGAGCGAGTCGCGCTATCCGAGCTCCACGGGCGTGTGCTGGCCGAGGACGCCGTCTCGCCCATCGACGTACCACAGAATACCAACGCCGCCATGGACGGCATCGCCCTGGCCTGGCCCGGTGATTCCGCGCGGCACGGCGAGTGGCGCCTGGTCGGCGAGGTGCTCGCCGGCGGGCGGCGCCTCGAGAGGCTGGCGGCAGGGGAGTGCGTGCGCATCACCACCGGCGCCCCACTACCGCCCGGGGCCGACACCGTGATCATGCGCGAGCAGCTCGATGAGCGGTTTTCCGAAGAGCAGGGTGATGCCGTGGTGATCGACAGGCCCGAGCGCGTCCGCCGCGGCCAGCACGTGAGACAGGCTGGGGAGGACATTTCTCATGGTCATCGGGCGCTTCACGCCGGCACGCGGCTGGGTGCCGCTGAGCTGGGGCTGCTGGCCTCGCTGGGCCTGGCCGAGGCCCGGGTCCATCGTCGGCCGCGGGTGGCGCTCTTCTCCACCGGCGATGAGGTCATCGCCCCGGGCGCGCCGCTGCCGCCGGCCGGCATCTATGATGCCAATCGCCACACCCTGGCGGGCCTGCTGGTCGAGCAGGGCGCCGAGCCGATGGATATCGGTATCCTGCCCGACGATCGCGAGGTCATGGAGGCCGCGCTGCGCGAGGCCGCCGGACAGGCCGACATGGTGATCACCAGCGGCGGCGTCTCGGTGGGTCATGCCGATTTCACCCGGGCGGCGCTAGAAACGGTCGGTCGCCTGGCGTTCTGGCGCATCGCCATCCGCCCCGGGCGCCCCATGGCCTGCGGCCTTTTGGGGGAGCGCGGCGTCCCCTTCCTGGGGCTGCCCGGCAATCCCGTCGCGGTGATGGTCACCTTCCTGCAGTTCGTGGCACCGCTGCTGGCGCGACTGCAGGGGCGAGGGGCCGTCGGCCCTCGGCGGCTCACCGCTATCGCCGATGAGGCCCTGAAGAGTCGCCTCGGCCGGACCGACTTCCTGCGCGGACGCTTTCACGCCGCCGACGATGGTCGCCTCCACGTGCGCAGTACCGGCGCCCAGGGCTCCGGCATCCTCTCCTCGATGGTGGCGGCCAACTGCCTGATCGAGCTCGCCGACGACCGGGAGGGTGCGGCCCCCGGCGAGGCGGTGAGCATCCAACCCCTTCACCGATTGCCTTGAGGCGCCGACTCCCCATGTCCATGACCGACCAGCCCTTGACCCACCCGTCCCTGACCCATCTCAACGCCCGCGGTGAGGCGCACATGGTCGATGTCGCCGACAAGCCGGAGAGTCGCCGGGAAGCCTCGGCCTCCGGGCTCATTCGCATGCGGCCCGCGACCCTGGCGCTGCTCGCCGAGGGCGGGCTGCCCAAGGGCGATGTGCTGGCCACGGCGCGCATCGCCGGCATCCAGGCCGCCAAGCGGACCCACGAGCTGATTCCTCTCTGCCATGCCCTGGCGCTCTCGAAGGTGGCCATCGACTTCGGCCTCGACGAGCACAACGCCTGCGTGCACGTCACCGCGACCTGCCGCCTCAATGGCCGCACCGGCGTCGAGATGGAGGCCCTGACCGCGGTCTCCGTGGCCTGTCTGACGCTCTACGACATGTGCAAGGCCGTGGACAAGGACATGGAGATCGGCGCCATCCATCTGGAGACCAAGACCGGCGGCAAGTCCGGCGACTACCGGCGCGAGGCACCATCGGCGCCGGCCACCTCCGTCATCGAGGCCGCCACGGCGCCCATCGTCACCGGCGAGGGGGCCGCCGGCGAGGTCTCGGTGGGCACGCGCTGCGACATCGCCGCCCCCTGCATCCGGGTCAAGTGCCTGGCCGAGCTGCGCGAGCGCCTCGGCGTCGGCGACATCTCGGTGCCCTTCCACGATCTGCCAAGCGCCGACGTGGCAGGGCTCAAGGCCGCGCTCAAGGCGCAGGATCCGAGCTTTGAGGGGCTCGATCAGGGGCGCGTGCTGTGCGCCGTCAACCAGGTGATGGCCGGCGATGCGACGCCGTTGACCGACAACGACGAGGTCGCCTTCTTTCCCCCGGTCACCGGAGGCTGAGTGATGATACGCGTGCAGCGAGAGACCTTCGACGTCGGCGCCGAGCAGCGCGCGATCCTCGACGGTCGCAGCGATGTCGGGGCGGTGGTCAGCTTCACGGGGCTGGTGCGCGACTTCAACGAGCGTCCCGAGGTGCAGGCGTTGACGCTTGAGCACTATCCGGGGATGACCGAGGCCGCCCTCGAGGAGATCGTGCAGGAAGCCGAGGGTCGCTGGCCGCTTCAAGGGGTGAGCGTGATCCACCGGATTGGACGCCTGGCCCCCGCGGACCCTATCGTGTTGGTAGTGGTCGCCAGTGCCCATCGACGTGCCGCCTTCGAGGCCTGCGACTTCATCATGGACTATCTCAAGACCCGCGCTCCCTTCTGGAAGAAGGAGCACACGGCCAGCGGGGACTACTGGGTTTCGGAACGCGACGGCGATCATCATGACGCCCGTCGCTGGGAGTTCTCTTAATGACCGATGAGCTGATCGACGATTTCGGCAGGCGGGTGAGCTACGTGCGCATCTCGGTCACCGATCGCTGTGACTTTCGCTGCGTCTACTGCATGAGCGAGGAGATGACCTTCCTCCCGCGGGCTCAGGTGCTGACCCTCGAGGAGCTGGCGACGGTGGCCCGCGCCTTCACCGAGATGGGCGTGGAGAAGATCCGCCTGACCGGGGGCGAGCCCCTGGTGCGTCGTGACATCGATCGCCTGGTCGATGACATCGGCGCGCTGCCCGGCCTCAAGGATTTCGCCATGACGACCAATGGCGCGAGCCTGCCGAAATTCGCCGGCCGCCTGCGCGACGGGGGTCTCAAGCGGCTCAATATCAGCCTCGATTCACTCGACCCCGAACGCTTTCGTCGTCTGACCCGCACCGGCGATCTGAACAAGGTCATCGCGGGCATTCGTGCCGCCCGAGAGGCCGGTTTCGAGCGCATCAAGCTCAACGCTGTGATCCTCAAGGGTCGCAACGACGATGAGGTGATCGATCTGGTCGACTTCGCGCGTGCCGAGGGGCTCGATATCAGCTTCATCGAGGAAATGCCGCTGGGCGATGTCTCCGACCACTCTCGGGCCGAAACCTTCTGCTCGAGCGATGAGGTCCAGGAGCGCATCCAGACGCGTCATGAGCTGATTCCCACCACCGAGTCGACGCTCGGGCCATCACGCTACTTCATGATGCCCGACAGCGAATCGCGGGTCGGCTTCATCTCGCCCCACAGCCACAACTTCTGTGACACCTGCAACCGAGTGCGCGTCACCGTGGAGGGGCGCCTGCTGCTGTGCCTCGGCAACGAGCACTCCGTGGACCTGCGCGCTGTCCTGCGTCGCCACCCGGGGGATATCGAGGCCGTGAAGTCGGCCATCGTGCGTGCCATGCCGCTGAAGCCCGAGCGTCATCACTTCACCACCGATGGCGATGTCCAGGTGGTACGCTTCATGAACATGACCGGCGGCTGAACCGCCGCACGGTAAAGCCAGGCGATGCCTGCAGGAATTTTCGGGCGACACTCCGGTGTCGCCCGCTGCTTTTTGCCCCCCTAATCGCCGTGCCTCCTCGGGAATTTCGGGCGTCGGCCTTGGAGGTTTGGCGATCATTTCGCTCTGTTAGATCCTCGCTTTTCCTCCAACACTTCTTGCCAATGTGGTATCAGTGCATATACTTTTGACGTGTCATTAATCGTTGCTACTTTCCAACATTCGGCATGGAGACCGCCAATGTCCAGCGAAACCCTGGAGCGCATTGCTCGCAACAAGAACGTGGCTCGTGCCGCGGCACGCCAGCTCAGCATGGAACAGCTGCACAAGCTGGCCGAGGTCATCGGTGAGGTCATCGAACAGAAGAAGGACGAGGAAGTCCAGCGCCAGGAAGAGGAAGCCGAGAAGGCCAGGAAGCTCGCCGAGATTCGCGAACAGATCAACGAAGCCGGCCTTTCCCTGGATGACCTGGTGACCGAACAGCCTACCCGCAAGCGCGGTCGGCCGCCGAAGAACGGCAGCAAGTCATGAGCCGATTTCTGCCGCGCCTTTTTCTCGAGGCGCGGTGTTGATGCAGGAAATTTTGTGGGAGCCGTCGGTTCGATGCCTCGACTTGCACGGCGATGCGGCTCTTCAGCTTTTTCGCGGTGCCAGCACCGCTCCCACAAGAAAAGTGCTTCCGCGATAGCCCATCGCCGCCAGAGTTCCTGTGGGAGTCGTCGGTTCGACGCCTCGACTTGCAGGTCGATGATGTGTCATCTGCACTTTGCGGTGCCAGCAACTCTTCCACCATCCGCTGACGTTACCCTCCCCGCGTCTCCGCTTCCACGGCGAGGATCTGCAGGTGGACTTCGGGGACGCGGTGAAGATGATCGGCCAGCCAGCCAAGCAGCCGGGGCTGCAGCGCCAGACGCAATTCCGCCAGGGAATCCACCTCGATCTCATCCAGGCAGTCGTCGAGCCAGTCGGCGAAATCGGTCTCGTCCATGGGGCTCGCCTGGCTTGAGTCAAGCATCAGTCGGCCGATCCGCGTCCAGCCCAAGTCGGTGGCAGCCACCGAGAGGGCGAGATACAGGCTGCCATGGCGAGAGCGATGCCCTCCGTCGCCGCCGCCGAGACCCGGCAGGGCGGCGACCGCATCCTGGCTGACGATATGCGGTTGTTGGGGGTGGCGCGCCGTGAGGGAGAGCCCGTCGGCATCCAGGCGAATCAGGTCGCCGTTGGTCGGCATCACCGGGGCCTGAATGCCGAGCGAGGCCGCCAGTGATTGGTGGGCCTGTTGGTGGCGGGCCTCGCCGTGCACTGGCAGCAGGTGGCGCGGCTTCACCCAGCCGTAGAAGGTGGCGAGTTCCTCTTGAGCCGGGTGGCCCGAGGCGTGCAGTTCGGGATGATTGTCCTCATCGAAGAGGCTGACGCCGAAGCGACGGAGCCCGGCCTTCAGTCGCTCGATCAGCCGCTCGTTGCCGGGAATCGCCTTGGCCGAGAAGATCACCGTGTCGCCGGTCATCAGCTCGAAGTGGGGATGGCGACCCCGGGAGAGGCGCGACAGCGCTGCCCGGGGCTCGCCCTGACTGCCCGTGGCGATCACCAGTACCTCCTCGGGGGGCAGGTAGCCGAGATCGGCGACCGGAACCAGCGGCGGCAGGTCATCCATGTAGCCCAGCTGACGTGCCACGCCCACCATGCGCTCCATGGAGCGCCCCATCAGGCTGACACGACGCCCGCAGCGCCGGGCCGCGCGGCCGATGGCCAGCACGCGGGCCAGGTTGCTGGCGAAGCAGCTGACCACCACGCGGCCCTCGCATTGGGCGATGGTGCGGGTCAGGGCCTCGGCGACCTCGCCTTCGCTGCGCGAATGGCCGGGCAGCGGGGCGTTGGTGGAGTCGCCCACCACCAGGTCCACCGGGGCGATGGCGCGGAAGGTGGTGGCCGAGATCGGCGGGCCGATCAGCGGCTCGGGGTCGAGCTTCCAGTCACCGGTGTGCAGCACCCGGTGCTCGCCCGCAGCGATCAGCAGCGCGCAGCTCTCGGGAATCGAGTGGGTCAGCGGCAGGAAGCGCAGGGTGAAGGGGCCGGTCTCCAGCGCCTCGCCGGGCTCGATGACCCGGATGGCATCGGTGGCGAGCCCGCGTTCGACGAACTTGGCCCGCAGCAGTCCCGCCGCCAGCGGCGTGGCGTGGATCGGACAGCCCCATTTCGGCCATAGCCAGGCGGCGGCGCCGATATGGTCCTCGTGACCGTGGGTGATGATCAGCGCCCGCGGCCGGATCGACAATCTGTCGAGGGTGGAGAGGTCGGGGACCTGGAGAGGATTGTCCGGCAGGTCCTGGCGGATCATCATGCCGCAGTCCACGGCGATCCAGTCGTCCTGGCCGTCCCTCTCGCCGAAGCCATAGAGGCTGAGGTTCATGCCGATCTCGCCACAGCCCCCCAGCGGCAGGAAATGCAGAGGCGGGCGGCGGCGAGGACGGATCTGAACGCGGGGCTGTGGCATCGAGGAAGCGTGGGCCTGAAAACGTGTACGAACACTATACGGGATGGCCGCCGCGCCTCACAACGCGACCATCCGGCGCAGGCGTGTCCTAGCGGCCGGCGAGGGCTACCGGAAAATGCCTACTTGGGGACGTCCAGGGCGACTTGGGTGGCCAGCACCTGGCGCAGGAAGTCCCGCGTGCGGGGATCCTGGGGTGAGCGGAAGAGCTGGTCGGGCGGGCCCTGCTCGACGATGCGCCCGCCCTCCATGAAGATCACCCGGTCTGCCACGTCCCGGGCGAAGCTCATCTCGTGGGTCACCACCAGCATGGTCTGGCGCTCGGCGGCGAGCTTCTTCATCAGGCCGAGCACCTCCTCGACCCACTCCGGGTCCAGCGACGAGGTCGGCTCGTCGAAGAGGATCACCTCGGCCTGGGCCGCCATGGCGCGGCCGATGCCGACCCGCTGCTGCTGGCCGCCGGAGAGCGAGGCGGGGTAGGCGTCGGCCTTGTCGGCGAGGCCAATGCGCTCGAGGATCTCCCGGGCCCGCGCATGGGCGCGCTCCTTGGGCCAGCGGTTGACGACGATCAGCCCCTCGGCGATGTTCTGAAGCGCCGTCTTGTTGGCGAACAGCGCATAGTTCTGGAAGACGAAGGCGGTGCGCCGCCTCGCCGTCAGGATATCGGCGCGGGTCGCGCGCGTGACGTCCACCTCCAGATCGCCGATGGTCAGCCGGCCGGCATCCGGGCGCTCGAGGAAGTTCAGGCAGCGCAGCAGGGTCGACTTGCCGGTCCCCGAGGGACCGATGATGACGACGATCTCGCCCTGCTCGATGGCGAGATCGATGCCGTCGAGCACCGCCTGGCCGCCGAAACGCTTGATGAGTCCCTCTACCTTGATCATCGGCGATATGCCTCGTTGAGCCGGGTTTCCAGGCGCCGCTGGACCCAGGCCAGCAGCTCGACGATCACCCAGTAGAAGATCGCCACGGTGATGAAGGCCTCGAAGTAGAGGAAGCTGCCGGCCGCCTCCTTCTGGGTCGCGCCCATCAGCTCGGTGACCCCGAGAGTGAAGGCCAGCGAGGTCGCCTTGATCATGTCGATGAAGTAGTTCATCAGCGTGGGCACCGCGACCCGGGTGGCCTGGGGCAGCACGATGCGGCGCATCAGCTGGCCGTTGGTCATGCCGATGGAGAGTGCCGCCTCCGTCTGGCTGCGATCGACCCCGACGATGGCGGCGCGGATGGACTCCGCCATGTAGGCCGAGAAGTGCAGGGTCAGGCCCATGATGGTCGCGGTCACGCCGTTGATCTGGGTCAGGAACGCCAGCAGCTGGGGCAGGCCGTAGTAGAACAGGAACAGCTGCACCAGCAGCGGCGTGCCGCGAAAGAAGGAGATGAACAGCAGGGTGGCGGCGTTCAGGCCCGGGATGCGCAGCACGCGAATCACCGCCAGGCCGCAGGCCAGGATCAGGGCCAGCGCCATGCCCACGGCGGCCATCTGCAGCGTCAGCGGCAGGTAGCGCAGCAGGACGGGCACCAGCCCCAGCATGTAGTCGAGATCGAGCACGGACATGGCGGCGGCTCAGCCCCTCACGGGGTGGTGATGTCGGTGCCGAACCACTGCTCCGAGATCGCGCGCAGCTCGCCGGACTCGCGCAGAGTGGCGAGCGCGGCATCGACCCGATCGCGCAGTTCGCGATCCGTTTCCGTGTCGCGGAACGGCAGGGCGTTGCGAATCTCTGAGAAGGGCTGGCCGGCGAGTGCCAGGGGCAGCGGCTTCTCCTTGATGACCTGGCTGGCGCTGACGCGATCCATGACGAAGGCATCGACGCGCCCCAGGGCGGTGTCCTGCTCGATGTTGCTCTCGTAGGTGCGGATCTCGATCTCGTCGGCGTAGGGCAGCTCGTTGAGCAGCTGCTCGTAGTTGGAGCCCAGGTTGACGGCGACCGTCTTGCCCTTCAGGTCCTCGACGCCTTCGATCGTCTCGTTGCCGGCCTTCACCACCACCTGGGCGCCGTCATAGACGTAGGGCTCGGTGAAGGCGTACTTGGCCTCCCGCTCCTCGGTGATGGTGATCTGGTTGGCGATGGTGTCGATGCGACCCGACTCGAGCATGCCGAACAGGCCCGAGAAGTTCGCCGTGACGAACTCGACCTCCACGCCCATCTCCTCGGCCACGGCCGTGAGCACGTCCACCTCGAAGCCCTGGAGCTTGTCCTGCTCGACGAAGGTGAAGGGGAAGTAGCCGCCGGACATGCCGACCTTGATGGCGTGATCGTCGGCCTGAGCCAGGCCGGCGGCGCCGATCAGGCCGGCAGTCAGGACTGCCAGGGTGGGGCGGGCAACGCGCTTAAACATGTGAGGGCTCCTGAACATTCGCTGAAGGAGAAGGTCCGTCACGGGGTCGTGACGTTGATGGGCGCTCACACTAAAGAATAAGAAAGCGTTTTTCCAATAGCCTGTGGTTATGAATACTCGACGCGGCTTACCATTGGCGCTGCCAGCGGCTCTCGATGGTGTCGAGCTCCGCCGGCCCGTAGAGGGCCCGCGGCTGGCCGCTGTAATGGGCCCACAGCTGGTCGCCGGCATCGAAGTGCCACCACTCGCTCGGCAGGTTGGTGAAGCCCTGCTCGCGCATGATCCCCACCAGGCGGCGGCGGTTGTCCCGCGCCCGGCGCTGGCGGGCATCGGGGCGATCGAGTGTCTCCAGCGCGGCGGTGTGCGAGGCCGGCACGGCCTCATCGAACAGGGTGCCCATGTCCAGCACCAGGCCGTCGGCATCGCACAGCGTCACATCCACAGCGCCGCCGGTGAGGTGCGGGCTCGGCGCGCTCGCCTCGCGACTGGGCACGGAGACGAACTCCCGGGTGCGCGCCAGCAGGGCCTCTTCGTCAAGCATGGGATGATGGGAGCGGATCGCCTCCTGCAGGGTGTCGAACAGGTACTGCTGCACCCGCCAGGGACGCCAGCCGTCGAGCACCACCAGCCCGAGGCCTGCGGGCAGCGAGCGGGCCACGGCGAGCAGTCGGCGGTAGACCCCCTCGCGGACGTAGCATTCGTTGATCGCGCCGGGCACGTCCTGCCTGGCATAGATCGGGAAGGTCTTGATGCGCGATGGCGCCAGGCTCAGGGGCACCAGCGGTTCGTCGCTGCCGACGATGGGGATACGACTGACCACGGACCAGTCGGGCTCGGCCTGAAGGGCGATGGGGGATGAGAACGAACGGTTCAAGAGAGCCTCCATGGCGTGATCGACCCTTTCCAGACAGGGTAGGGGGAGAAGAGTAGCGGGGCACGCGTGGTGCCGTCGCTGTCTCTTTAGCAGCGGCGCTTGTCGAGGCCTCTCATCGTCCTCAGATATCGTCCCATCGAAACGCCCGGGCGTGCCCGAACCCCCTGTTTTGGCTACACTGTTGCATCCAGTCACAGCCGCAACGCGGGATCATTCGATGTCACACTATTACCGCCTGGTGGTTTCCTGTCCTGACCGTCTGGGCATCGTCGCCAGGGTCTCCAACTTCATCGCCGGGCATGGCGGTTCGATCACCGAGGCGAGCCAGCACTCCGACCTGGAGGGCGGTCGCTTCTTCATGCGCTACGAGATCCTGGCCGACTCGGTGGGCATGCCGCCGGAGGCGCTGCGCGAGGCGTTCGCGCCGATCGCCGAGGAGTTCGACATGACCTGGGCGCTCACCGATACCCGCCAGCGGCGACGTGTGGTGCTGATGGTGTCGCGGGAGACCCACTGCCTGGTGGACCTGCTCTACCGCTGGACGGCGGGCGAGCTCGACTGCGACATCGCCGGCGTGATCTCCAATCACGAGGATATGCGCGGCCTCGTCGAGTGGCACGGCATTCCCTACCACCATGTGCCGGTCAAGGCCGACGACAAGCCGTCAGCCTTCGCCGAGGTCGAGCGGCTGGTCGAGGAGGCGCGGGCCGACTGCGTGGTGCTGGCCCGCTACATGCAGATCATGCCGCCGGCGCTCTGCGAAAGCTTCCAGGGTCGCATGATCAACATCCACCACAGCTTCCTGCCGTCGTTCGCCGGCGCACGGCCTTACCATCAGGCGCATCAGCGCGGCGTGAAGCTGATCGGCGCCACCTGCCACTACGTTACCGAGGAGCTCGATGCCGGTCCGATCATCGAGCAGGACATCCACCGGGTCAGCCACTGCCATACGCCCGCTGACCTGGTGCGCTTCGGCCGCGACGTGGAGAAGGCGGTGCTGGCCCGCGGCCTGCGCTGGCATCTGGAGGATCGTGTGCTCATTCACGGCAACAAGACCGTGGTCTTCGCGTGACGGCAAGGCTGAATATCGCGAGGTGAACGGCGTGAACCAAAGGGAGTCGAGATGACGATTGCCGAACCGGTGCTCGCCCCCTGGCTATTGTGGTTATGTGGGGCCATCGCCCTGGCCGTGGTCGGCCTGGCGCTCGGTCGGCGGCCCTGGGTGGCGCTGATCGAGGATAGCGCCCTGCAGCACCGCTGGCTGGCCGCGACCGTCATGGTGATGCTGCTCTGGCAGCTTCGCGCCCAGGCCGTGGATTGGCTGACCCTGCACCTGATGTTCACCGCGCTGCTGACCCTGATCTTCAAGGCGCCGCTGGCGCTTCTGTCGATCACCGCCATCAACGTCGCCATGGTGCTGCTGGGGCGCATCGACTGGCCGCTGCTCGGCGTCAACGTGCTGATCACCGGGGTGGTGCCGGCGCTGGTGATGGGCATCGTCTGGCGGCTGGTCGACCGTCGCCTGCCCGATAACCTGATGGTCTTCCTGTTCGTCTGCGCCTTCTTCGGCTCCGCGCTCGCGACCTTGGCCGCCGGCCTTACTGCCGTGGGTCTGATGGCCGTGGGAGCCTCCGATGCCGAGGCACTGCGCCAGGCGCTGGAGTACGCCCGTTTCCTGCCGCTGCTGATGCCCTCCGAGGCCTTCATCACCGGCATGCTGATGAGCATCCTGCTGGTCTACCACCCCGGCTGGGTCGCCACCTTCAACGACCACCGCTATATCGATACGAAATAGTCGCGGCCATTAGCTCATGCAGAGCTAGCCACTTCGACGCGCCTTGATTGGCGCCATGTCAAGGGCTGCATCTTGTCATTCTGACCGCCCAACCGCTGTACGGATAATCTCGTCGGTTGTCTCACGTGACGTGATGGGCTTCCGATCGAGGGAAATGCCCGGGAAGAAGTCGTTGCCTCCATCGCGGCTAGCGCTGGCAATCTGTTTCAGCTCGAGGATATAGGGGTAACATTCCTGGAGGCTACGTCCATGCACACACCCCAGCATGTGATAACTTTCATGAACTGCTACGTCTGATGGACTCTGAAACAACTGATTGAAGGTGACCGCTTTTCCCACCACGTAGCCTCGAGTGTGGGTGTTGGTCTCGACGGCACCGAGGATTTCAGGTGCAAACCAGGAGACGAGGAAGTCACCGACGTTGCGTCCCACCACGGCCATCAGCCGGTCACAAGGGGGTTCAAGAGGCCGAAGCGCGACATCTTCAATGATGCCGTTCATCAAGAACGCTGGTCGCTCCCACTGTCTCACCCAGGGGATTTCCACTTCCAGATCGAAGATGGAGAGTTCATCGCTCATCTCCTTGAACAGGTCTCTGGCGCTCTTTTCGGTTATTCCCTCGTCGACGAGCAAGCACACTCTTAGTGTTTCTTCCGGTCCGAAGTCCAGGGCCTGCAGGGCATCCGTATCATGCTTTCCTACCGTCACGCAGGCTGAGGTGAACATTGCCAGCAGGAGGGGGAGGAGTCTTGCCATCTTGATGCGCTTCATGCCGACACCTCACCAGCTGGAGGGGTAGGGTGATGGCCGGCGGGGTCGTATCGATCCACCAAGCGTCCGCACTTGCCATGCCACTCCTTCAATAAAGCCGGTAACTCAATGTTAAACAAGCGCGGTCTATCGAGGTCTAGAGCGGCAGCGAGAGCTGCTGTCTCGCATCTTCCGGCAGCAGGCGCACGCCGACGCCGAGCAGGCGCACCGGGCGGCTGGCGCGGGCCCAGGCCTGTTCCAGCAATCGGGCGTAACTATCGGGCGCTGGTGATAGCCCGCGGCTCTCCAGGGTGGTCAGGCTGAAGTCGTCGAAGCGCACCTTGACGAAGAGCCCGGCCAGGGGAGGGTGGCCGTGACGCTCCAGGCGGCCCTTGAGCCGCTCGCAGAGCGGCACGAGGGCGTCTCGGGCGCTGGCCAGGTCCGGTAGGTCGCGGTCGAAGGTGGTCTCCACGCTCACCGACTTGCGTTCGCGCTCGACCCGCACAGGTCGCTCGTCGATGCCTCGGGCGAGCTCGAAGAGCCGGCGGCCGAACTTGCCGAACTCGTCGAGCAGCCGCTCGATGGGCAGCTCGCGGAGCTGCGCACAGGTGGTGATTCCCATGGCATCGAGCCTGGCGCCGGTGGCCGGCCCCACGCCGTGAAGCTTCTTGACGGGGAGCTCACGGACGAAGGCGTCGACTCGCTCCGGCGGGATCACCGTTAGCCCGTCGGGCTTCTCCCAGTCGCTGGCGATCTTGGCCAGGAACTTGGAGGAGGCCGCGCCGACCGAGACGGTGATGCCGGTGCGCCGGCAGCACTCCTCCTTGATCCAGCGGGCCATCCAGGTGGCGCTGCCGCGAAAACCCTCAACTGCGGTGACGTCGAGGAAGGCCTCGTCCAGCGACAGCGGCTCGACCAGCGGAGTGAGCTCGCGGAAGACCGCCTGGATCTGCGCCGAGACCTCGCGATACTTCTCGAAGTGGCCGGGCAGCAGGGTGAGGTGGGGGCAGAGGCGCAGCGCACGGGCGGTGGGCATCGCCGAGTGGATGCCGTATTCCCGGGCGGGGTAGTTGCAGGTGGCGATCACCCCGCGCCGCTCCCGCGAGCCGCCGATGGCCAGCGGAATGTCTCGCAGGCTCGGGTCGTCGCGCATCTCCACCGCCGCGAAGAAGCAGTCACAGTCGACGTGGAGGATCTTGCGCAGTTCGCTCATGGGATCAAGACGGCATGTTCTGAAGCGAGGCGAGCGAAGGCCAGACAAGGCAAAAATCAGCGAAAAAGCGGAGTCTACAAATCAGTAAATGAGCATTTTAAGCTGATTTTTAACGCAGTATGGCGAGCGCAGCCCGCTTCAGGGTCAGCCGAGCGCCTGGCCGTTACCGCCACGGATGACGCCGACGCCCACGCCTTCGATCTCGAGCGGGTCGTGACGCAGGTCCACCTCGATGGGGGCGAAGTCGGGGTTCTCGGCTGCCAGGGTGACCACGTGCCCCTGGCGGTGGAAGCGCTTGACGGTCACCTCGTCCTCGAGACGTGCCACCACGATCTGACCGTCGCGGATGCGCTCGGTGCGATGCACCGCCAGCAGGTCGCCCTCGAGGATGCCGACGTCCTTCATGGAGAGGCCGCGCACCCGCAGCAGGTAGTCGGCACGGGGGGTGAAGTACTCCGGGGGGAGCGGGCAGTAGCGATCGATGTGCTCGGCGGCCAGTATCGGGCTGCCGGCGGCGACCTCACCGATGATCGGCAGGCCCTGGGCGGGCTCTTCGGGGGGCTGCTCGCCGAGCGCCTCGGGCTCCTGAGCCGGCAGGCGAATGCCCCGGGAGGTGCCGCGAATCACCCGGATCGCGCCCTTGCGTTCCAGGGCGCGCAGATGCTCCTCGGCGGCGTTGGCCGACTTGAAGCCTAGTGCCCGAGAGATCTCCGCACGAGTCGGCGGGTAACCCAGCTCGTTCATGGTCTTGACGATGAAATCGAGCACGTTCTGTTGCCGAGCGGTAAGGGAGCGGCTCATGGGGCCTCCGGGGTCTGTAACCGTGGGGACGATGCCATCGTCACGTGTCTGGTCAAGTATACAGCATGTCTTTCCATCCAGTAAAAGCATGTCAGGCGGACTTTCTTCCAATGACGATACACCCCGCCTACCACGAAGAGGCACCACGTTAGCAGTGGCGTTTCAAACGCCTCGACCTTGGCGGCATTGAGCCATCTCATTGGCTGTCATACACTCGCGTTACATTCAAACAATCGTTTCCAATCACGTGGAGCCGCCCATGGCCCAGCAGCCCGACACCGTCACGCGTATCCTCGACACCGCCGAGGTGCTGTTCGCCGAGCGTGGCTTCGCCGAGACCTCGCTGCGCAACATCACCAGCAAGGCCAAGGTCAATCTCGCCGCGGTGAACTATCACTTCGGTTCCAAGAAGTCGCTGATCCAGGCGGTGTTCGCCCGCTATCTTGACCCCTTTACCGAGCGCTTCCACACCGCCCTCGACGAGCTCGAGGCGCGCCACGCGGGCGGCGTCATTCCGCTGGAGGAACTGCTCGAGACCATGGCGCGCTGCGTGCTGGAGGTGCCGGCGGAGCGCAACAGCCTGAAGGTGTTCATGCGCCTGCTGGGACTCGCCTACAGCCAGGCGCAGGGGCATCTGCGGCGCTATATCCAGGAGGAGTACGGCAGCGCCTTTACGCGCTTCACCGAGCTGGTACGCCTGGCGACGCCGGAGCTGCCCGACGCCGAGCGCTTCTGGCGGCTGCACTTCATGCTCGGCACGGTGATCTTCACGCTCTCGGGGCTCGATGCCCTGCGCGACATCGCCGAGCAGGACTACGGCGAGCACGTCGGCGTGCGCGACCTGGTGCGTCGCCTGCGCCCGGTGGTGGTGGCGGCGATGAACGCGCCGCTGCCCGAGTCTTTCCCGCCTCAGCGAGAGGCCGGCTGATGCGGACCCCGCTGCTCACCGAACTGCCGCCGGAAGCCGGCGTGTGGCTGGAGATCGATACCGCGGCCCAGCGCCTGGTCGTATGGCGAGGGCGCGAGCGGCAGTGGGCGTGCGAGGTGTCCACCGGAGCCAACGGCACCGGGGAGGAGGAGGGCAGCGGCGCGACACCGCTGGGCTGGCACACCATTCGCTCGGCCATCGGCGCGGGCCAGCCGCCGGGCACCGTCTACCGCGGGCGTCGGCCCACCGGCGAGATCTACACCGAGGCGCTGGCGGCCGCGCATCCGGGGCGCGATTGGATCCTCACCCGCATCCTCTGGCTCGGCGGGCTGGAGCCCGGGCGCAACCGCGGCGGAAACGTCGACTCCCAGCGGCGCTACATCTACCTGCACGGCACGCCGCCGAGTGAGCCGATGGGCGTGGCCCGCTCCCACGGCTGTGTTCGTGTACGCGACGATGATCTGCTGGCGCTCTTCGAGATTGCCGTGCCGGGCACGCCGGTCTGGCTTCACGATTGAGAGTCAGGCTGCAAGCAATCAAGCAGCCAAGCAAAACCTCCAGCAGGCTACCCTGCTGGAGGTTTTGCTTTGTTTCCATCGTGGTGTGCGAATACCACTCCACTCGGCGCTTAGATCACGCTGCCCAGCTCGAAGATCGGCAGGTACATCGAGATCACCAGACCGCCGACCAGCACGCCGAGGATGACGATGATGAAGGGTTCGAGCAGCGAGGTCAGGGTGTCGACCTTGTTGTCGACCTCTTCCTCGTAGTAGTCCGCCACCCGGTTAAGCATGGCGTCAAGCGACCCCGCCTCCTCGCCGATGCCCACCATCTGCACCGCCAGCGGCGGGAACTGCTCGGTGAGGCGCATGGCGAAGTGCAGCTGCTGGCCGGTGGCTACGTCCTCGCGGATCTGGGCGATGGCGCGCTCGTAGACCATGTTGCCCGCCGCGCCTTCGGCGGTTTCCAGCGCCTCCACCAGCGGCACGCCGGCGCCGAAGGTGGTGGCCAGGGTGCGCGAGTAGCGAGCTACCGCGGACTTGTCGAGGATGTCGCCGATCACCGGGATGCGCAGCGATAGCTTGTGCATGCGGAAGCGAAACGCCTCGGACCGCTTCATGCCGCCGCGCAGCAGGAAGATGAAGGCCGCGAATCCGAACACGCCCCACCACCAGTACTGCTGGGCGAACTCCGACATCGCGATGGTCATGCGCGTCATGGCGGGCAGTTCGGCGCCGAAGCCGCTGAAGAGGCTCTCGAACTGCGGCACCACCTTGATCAGCAGCAGCGCGGTGACGGCGATGGCGACCACGATGACCGCGGCCGGATACCATAGCGCCTTCTTGACGCGCCCCTTGAGCGACTCGACCTTCTCCTTGTAGGTCGCCACCCGTTCCAGCATGTGATCCAGCGAGCCCGACTGCTCACCCGCCTCCACCATGTTGGCGAACAGCCGATCGAAGTGTTCGGGATGGCGCCTGAGCGCCTCGGAGAAACTTGCCCCGGCCGATACCTCGTTCATCAGCTCCTGGACGAGCGCGCTCATCGCCGGCTTCTTGAGGCTCTCCGCCACCACCTGGAAGGCCTGCAGCACCGGCACGCCGGCGCGTATCATGGTGGCCATCTGACGGGCGAAGAGCATGATGTCTCGCGGCTTGATCTTGCCCATGCCGCCGCCGAAGCCGCTCTTGCGACGGACCTGCTTGACGATGATGTTCTGCCCTGCGAGGACTCGTTCCACCTCGGCCCGCTTGGGGGCGATGATCTCGCCGGCCACCTTGCGGCCGCTGGGTCCCTTGCCCGTCCACCGCCAGCGATAAAGCTTGACCTTCTGACCCTTGCGCATGGGTTGTGTCGCCATGTTCATCGTGTCGTCCCTGCGTCGCGTTATCGTTATGTCAGTCTTTCGTCACCCGGTTTACCTCGGCGAGGCTAGTCAGCCCCTGCATCACCTTGAGGATGCCGCTGCGGCGCAGGTCAGGATAGCCCTCCTGGCGCGCCTGGGCATCGAAGTCCCGCGAGTTGCCCTGGGTCATGATCAGGTGACTCATGGCGTCACTGATCGGCACCACCTCGTAGATGCCGACCCGGCCCTTGAAGCCCTGGGTGCAGTGCTGGCAGCCCACCGGCTCGTAGATGGTGGCGCTGGCCACCTCGTCTTCGGTGAAGCCCTGGCTGAGCAGCGCCTCGCGGGGAATCTCCGCCGGTTGCTTGCAGCGCTGGCAGAGTCGGCGCGCCAGGCGCTGGGCGATGATCAGGCTCACGGAGCTCGCGATATTGAACGGCGCCACGCCCATGTTGGCGAGGCGGGTCAGCGTCTCCGCCGCCGAGTTGGTGTGCACGGTGGAGAGCACCAGGTGGCCGGTCTGGGAGGCCTTGACGGCGATTTCGGCGGTTTCCAGGTCGCGGATCTCGCCCACCATCACCACGTCCGGGTCCTGGCGCAGGAAGGCGCGCAGGGCGCTGGCGAAGGTCAGGCCGATCTTGGGTAGCACGTTGACCTGATTGACGCCCGGCACCTTGATCTCCACGGGGTCCTCGGCGGTGCAGATGTTGCGCTCCACCTGGTTGAGGATGTTGATGCCGGTGTAGAGCGAGACCGTCTTGCCGCTGCCGGTGGGGCCGGTGACGAGTATCATGCCCTGGGGCGCGTCGAGCACGCTCTCGTACATGGCGCGCTGCTCGGGGGTGAAGCCGAGCTGCTCGATGCCCAGCTGGGCCGAGCCGGGGTCGAGGATGCGCAGCACCACCTTCTCGCCGTAGACCGTGGGCAGGGAGTTGACGCGAAAGTCGATGGAACGGGTGGTGGAGAGCTTGAGTTTGATGGCGCCGTCCTGGGGCAGACGCCGCTCCGAGATATCCAGCCGCGACATCACCTTGAGGCGCGCCGAGATGCGAGAGCGCATGGCGAAGGGCGGATGGGCCACGTCGTGAAGGATGCCGTCGATGCGAAAGCGCACCCGGTAGCTGGTCTCGTAGGGCTCGAAGTGGATGTCCGAGGCGCCGCGGTTGATGGCATCCAGCAGGATCTTGTTGACGAACTTGACGATGGGTGCGTCGTCGCCGGCGGCGGCCACCGCGGCCTGCTCGTCCGAGGCGTCGACCACGCCTTCGTCATAGGCGAGCTCGCCCACGGCGTCGTCGACGTTGGCGAGATCATCGAGCATGCTCCGTTCACTGCTCGCCAGGTAGCTTTCCAGCACCGGGCGAAGCTGATCCACCGGTGCCAGCACGCCCTCCAGCGTGAGGCCGGTGGCGAACTGCAGCTCGTCGAGCAGGGCGAGGGTGGAAGGGTAGGGCACCGCGACCGTGAGGCGATGACCGTGGCGCACCAGTGGCAGCACCCCCAATCGGCGCAGGATCTTGTCCGGGTAGTCCTTGGCCGGTGGCAGGCTCTCCAGGCGCAGGGCGTCGAGGTCGATGATCGGCAGCCCATACTCCCAGGCGGCAGTCAGCGTGGCCTTGCGCGCCGGCACCATGCCCGCCTCGATCAGGTGCTCGAGCAGCGACAGCTCTGCCTCGCGGGCCTCTGCCTCAGCGCGCACCGCCGCCGCCTCGCCCAGCAGGCCATCGGCGACCAGCCGGCGCGCGAGACCGCGGAGCCCGCTGCGCTGGGTGGCTCCATGCAGCGGCGAAGGGGCGGCTTCCGGCGGGCTTGATGGGCGTTCGGGGGATGGGGGGCGGTAGTCGTTCATGGCGCCTCATGGTGTCACTGGAAAGGGCATCAGGAGTTCGTTGGTTGAGATGATTCTAGCCCCTGTGGCCACCCCCCGCCCAGCGCCACATCATGCCTCCTCCGCTTTTCGCTCATCTTTTGGCTCATGCGTAGGACTGAATTTTCTGATGTTCACTCACCGCTGGGATACACTGCCGCTTGCAGGGTTGCGGTGCGTAAATTAATGTAACTCTTAGCAGGCAGCATGACGCCTGATGATACCGGTGGCTAGTAGCAAGGCTAAGACGCCTTGGCTAGACACCTCACGTGAAACCCGCACGGGCCGGATCGCTTCCAGGCGCAGGCCACGGCGGAAAGGAGCAAGGGGAAGGGTCATGAAACGACAGGGCATGCAGAAGTATGTGAAGACCGGGCAGGGCGGCTTTACCCTGATCGAATTGATGATCGTGGTGGCGATCATCGGGATCCTGGCGGCGATTGCAATTCCGAGGTATCAGGATTATGTGACCAGATCTCATGTTTCAGAAGGGCTTAACCTTGCATCGTCAGCAAAAATTGCTGTAGCTGAATTTTACGATTCAAATGGTGGGACATTTCCTGCTGGAGCAGACGATGCCGCTAGGAATGCTGCAGCAGGATTAGCAGCACCTACTGAGATTACCGGTAATGCTGTCACTTCTGTAGGCATTTCGTCTGATGCCGGTGTGATCACAATTTTGTATGAAACTCCGGGTCCTAATGGCCAAAATATCACAATGGTTCCAACAGATGAAAATGGCTCCTTGTCATGGGATTGCACGGGAGGCGATGTGCCAGACACTGCACGCCCCTCGAACTGCAGGTAGCTATCGAGGCTAATCGGGGACAGACCCCCATTTCCAACCTAGCCTGAACCAACCAGGGTTAATCGGGGACAGACCCCCATTTCCCTCCTAGCCTGAATCAACCAGCGGCCGGCAGAGATGCCGGCCGCTGGCGTTGTTATTTTCCCCTCCTTTACTCCACATCTTCTGGCGGTCGCCGGGGCTTTCGCCCCGGGGTACCGCGCACGGTGCGTCGGCCAAGCAGCTCGGCAACCTGCTGCTGAAAGCGGGGCGTGCCCAGTACCAGGCCGCTATTCGTGACTTGGCGGACCTCATCGATTAGATTCTCTGCCAGTTGCCGACGAAAATGCTCAGGGTAGTGATCTTACCCAGCCATCGAGGACGCCCATGACACTGGATCGCGACACCATCGAACGGCTGATCGCCGGTGTGGAAGCCGCAGGGCAAGAGGTGATCGCGATCTACCGCCGGGGCTTCGCCGTCGAGCACAAGGCCGACCAGAGCCCGCTGACTGAGGCGGACATGACCGCCCATCACACCTTGTTAGCGCTGCTGGAGCGCGAGGCGCCGGGTATTCCCGTGCTCTCCGAAGAATCCGGCGAGATCCCCTGGGCGATCCGCCGGGCATGGTCGCGTTACTGGCTGGTCGATCCGCTGGACGGTACGCGTGAGTTCATCGCCGGCAACGGCGAGTTCACCCTCAATGTGGCGCTGATCGAAGAAGGCGTGCCGGTGTTCGGGATGGTGCATGCCCCGGCGCTGCCCGAGGGGGCGGTGACTTGGTGGGGTCAGGCCGGGCAGGGCGCGTTCCGGCGCGAGGCGTCGGGCCCAGAGGAGAGGCCCATCCGAGTGCGTGAGCTGCCCGATCCCGTGCGTGAGCCCTGGCGGTTGGTGGGGAGCCGCCGTGAGGGCAAGGGCGCCTTTGCGGCCTTCTGCCAGGGGCTGCCGGCCCACGCCACTCAGTCGATCGGCAGCTCGTTGAAGTTCTGCCTGATCGCCGAGGGCAAGGCCGATCTCTATCCGCGGCTGGCGCCTACCCATGAGTGGGACACCGCCGCGGCCCAGGCCATTGTTACCGCCGCCGGCGGCCAGGTGCTGGAGGCGAAGACGCTCGCGCCTTTGCGCTGCAACCAGCACGATAGCCTGCTCAATCCCGACTTCATCGCCTGCGGTCACCGCGATCCGCGCTGGGAGCGGGCGCTGATCGTGGCGCTCAGTAGCGATTCCGAGCGCCGCGAATGAGCAGGGGAAGCAGGGGAGGGTGAGATGGCTCTCGCTTACATCGTCTGGCCTACACTGGGGCATGAGAGAGTCGGCAAGGAGGCCACTTCGAATGCAGTCATCATTAACCTACTCGCCACGGGTTGTTCATCACGGCGCTGCAGAGGGCGTGACCGGCAGCTGCCACCGTTTGCAGATCAGCGACGATCGCGCCCTGCTGGTCGACTGCGGTCTCTTCCAGGGCCAGGACGCCGACCATCTCGATAGCCTCGAGCAGCACCGGGTACGCTTCCCGGTCGACGATGTCCTGGCGCTGGTGGTCACTCATGTTCACATCGACCATATCGGCCGGCTGCCCTATCTGCTGGCCGCGGGGTACGAGGGGCCGCTCCTCTGCTCGGTGCCCTCCGCGCGGCTGCTGCCGCTGGTGATCGAGGATGCCCTGAAGATCGGCTTCACTCGAGACCGGGCGTTGATCGAGGGCTTCCTGGCCGAGGTGGAGAAGCGCCTGCTGCCGCTGGACTACCGGCAGTGGCACACCGTCATCGACGACGACCGCCACCGGGTGCGCGTCAAGCTCCAGCGCGCCGGGCATATCCTCGGCTCGGCCTATGTGGAGGTCGATACGCGTGACCATTCGACCGGCGAGAGCCACCGCACCGTGTTCTCCGGCGACCTGGGCGCGCCCTATGCGCCGCTGCTGCCGGCGCCGAGCTCGCCGTATCGCGCCGACACTCTGGTGATCGAGAGCACCTACGGCGATCGTCGCCACGAGGGGCGGCAGGCTCGTCGGGAGCGGCTGAAGGCTGCTATCGACCGGGCCCTCGAGAACGCCGGCAGCGTGGTGATTCCCGCCTTCAGCATCGGCCGCACCCAGGAGCTGCTCTACGAGCTCGAGGGGCTGATCCACGGTGCTCGCGATGCGCGCTGGAAAGAACTCGAGATCATCGTCGACTCGCCCCTGGCTGCGCGCTTCACCGAGGTCTATCGCCAACTCAGGCCCTGGTGGGACGCCGAGGCGCACCGGCGACTGCGCGGCGGCCGTCATCCATTGAGCTTCGAGAATCTCTATACCGTGCAGAGCCATGCCGAGCACGAGCAGACGGTGGACTACCTGGTGCGCAGCCATCGCCCGGCGGTGGTGATTGCCGCCAGCGGCATGGTCACCGGCGGGCGGGTGGTCAACTACCTGAAGCGCATGCTGGATGATCCGCGCCACGCCGTGGTGTTCATCGGCTATCAGGGCGCCGGTACCCCAGGGCGCGACATTCAGCGCTACGGGCCGCGCGGCGGCTGGGTGACCCTCGACGGCAAACGCATCGATATTCGCGCCCATATCGAGACCGTGGGAGGCTACTCCGCCCACGCCGATCAGCAGAACCTGCTCGATTTCATCCGCCGCATGCGCCACCCGCCGCGCCATGTGCGTCTCGTGCACGGCGAACGCGACGCTCAGCTCGCCTTCAAGGCGAGTATTGAGCAGTGGGCGAGGGAGAGTGGTCGGCAGGTCGAGGTGAGCCTGGGGGCTGATCATCAAGTGGACTGAGGGGAGGTCGGGACCGAGGCGGCTAAGCCGGGTGTGCCGCTCGCAGTGGGCGCAGGTGACCATGGCCATGTCGTGGTCGAGGGCTTCGATCGTGAATTCCTGCCAGTGGTTGGTCCGGGCGATCTCGATGGTGCCGCAGGCGCAGGACAGGATGCGCCGGCCCTGGGGGTCGACGTCGAGCGTGATGGGTCGCATGGGTAATCCCTTCCTGGAATTACCCCATGGTACGCCGAGGCGGCGTGTTGGCTCGTGCGAGAACGCAGCCGCGTGAGGTAAGCGATAACGTCGGTTGTGCTAAGGCGGACCTAGTCCCAGCTGTTTTCGTAGTCCTCCCAGTAGCTTCCGAGGTCGCGCTCCTCGGTGAGGTCGTAGAGCTGGTAGCGACGATTGAGGCGCGCGCCACCGTCGCGGGTGAGGGGCTGCCAGGCGATGCTGGCGCGGTTGCGGCTGGAGCGGACGAAGAAGGCGTCCATGGGAATGGAGAGGTAGAGCGCCTTGTCGAAACTGCCCTCGCCGAAGTCGTCGCCGGCATCGGTGAAGGTGGCCCAGGCGCCGACGCGCACGCCGTTGTCGAACTCGCGTGACAGATCCAGGGTGGTGCCGAGGTCGCCGGCGAGGTAGCGCCCCACGCTGACCTTGGCCAGCACGTCCTCGATGCCGGTCTCCAGATAGGCGCTGAGGTGACCGGTCCAGGTGTCGTAGTCGCGTAGGCCGAACTGCTGGTCGAACTCGCGTTGGCGCACCCAGTTGAGGTCCGCCCCCAAGGCCAGCGGGCTGTTGAAGGGGCGGTAGAGCAGCTCGCCTCCCGCGCCGGCATACATCATCTCCAGCAGGCCGCCGTAGCCCATGGCGTACCAGTCATCGCCGAGCTGGGCGGTCCGGGTGTACTGCAGGTTGCTGATGCCTGCGTCGGCCTCGGCCAGGTAGTCGCCGATCAAGGTGCGCACCCGCGGCAGGTCGGAATCGGCGATGTAGTCGTACTCGTCAAGGTTGTCGGCGAGAGTGGCGGTCAGGCTGCCTGAGAACCAGCCATTGGGGTCGGTCGCATATTCCGCTGATGCATAGGCCGAGAGGCGGTAGAGGTAGCCGTCCGGGCCACCGAAGTTCTGCTCGATGGCGGGGCCAACCGACCAGCTGAAGCGCTGTGGCTCGGCCTGGTAGAGCAGCTCCCCGCCGGGCTCATGTAGGTTGGCGTGGGCATAGAGGCCGTAGCGATGGTCATGTGATTGCTCGCTGGAGGCAGTCGCGGCGGTGAAGGTCGACCGGTCGTGCACATCCTCGCGCAGGGCGAGCCCGCGGTTCTGCCAGCGGTAGCGGAAGGTCGCTACTGACTCGTCGGCATTGGCGGCGAGGATGCGACCGGCGCGTGCCTCGCTCTTGGCCAGGTTGCGAAAGGTAGTAGGTTCGCCGGTCACGGTCAGGTCATCACCCTGTTGGCGAATCTCGCGTACGCGGATGCCGGCGTTGCCTCGCAGGGCGGCGGCCACCGCCTGCCAGTCCTGTTCCGTCGGGGCATTCAGCGGCCGAGGCGGGGGATCGCGCTTTACCTGGGCGAGCCCCGCCAGATTGGTCGAGAAGCTCACCCCGGCCATGGCGGTATTACCGCGCTGCCAACCGGTACGCAGCTCGATTTTGTCGGTGAGCCGGTAGCGGGCCCCGAGATTGACACGCGAATCCTGGTCCTGGACGTTCTCCTGGGGCTCATTGGCGTAATCGTTGCCCTCGACTTCCAGCTGGAGCACCAGCGGCTCCCAGGGAGTCTGGTACTCCACGCCGCCAAAGACCGCCATGGGGCCGCGGAACAGCTGGTCCAGGGCGAATTCACCACCTTGATCGCCGCCGGCATCGTCCGGACGGTCGTCGAAACGCTCGTCGAGCCAGCCCAGTGGTGAGCCCACGTCGCCGGCGTTGCCCAGGTAGCCCCAGCCCAGTCCCAGGGTGACATCGAAGTCGTTCCAGCGTTTGCTGGCCACCAGGTACTCCGCCCCGAACTGACTGGTGCCGCCTGCATCCCGCAACCCGACAGCCAGCTCGGGCCAATAGCGGCTCTCTTCGTGCAGGCGCAGCTTGGCGTCGATGCCCTTGTCGAGGTAGTCACGCTCCCCGGCGATGTTCGGCCCGTAGCGGCGGTTCTCGACCGAGACATAGCGAAAGCCCGCCTCCAGCCAGTCGGTGGGCTGCACGAACACCGAATAGCGACGATAGGGGGCGGTGCGGCTCCAGTTCGCCGCGAAGTGGCCCGGCTCGCCCATGCGCGCGGTGGGCGTCTGCATCAGGCCGACGCCACCGAAGTCGCTCTGGCCGGTGCCGAGGCCAGAGCCGAGCGCGGGCGCTGCCGCGACGGTAAGAGGAAGAAAAGTAGAAAGGAGAAAGTAGAAAGTGGGCTGCCGCATCGTGCTTCCTTGTGTGCCTTTTCCCTTGCTCAACATCTAAAGCCCCTTTGTACTTTCATCGTTCTTGCTTTCTACTTTCCTCTTTCTACTCATTCCCTTGCCCCCAAAGCACGCAATCATCACCCGGCAGGCGGGTGCCGAGCCAGGCGGCGAGTTCGCGGTTGATCACCTCGCCCTCGCGGGTTCCACCGAGTCCACGTTCGGGTAGCTGGACGACGACACGGGCGCCGGGGGGGAGGGGTGCATCTTGATGGTTCCAGGCGGCGATGCCGAGCTCGTGCTGCTCGCCCAGGGGCGTGATCATCACGGCGGTATCGATATCGCGGACGGCACCATCGGGCAGGGCGGCGAAGGCATCATCCAGCGTCATTCCGGGCTGCCACGCCAGCCGCTTGACGCCATCCCGTGTCCAGGCTTCGATCCAAGGCGGCGGCGCACAGGTGCCCAGCAGGGTGATGGCCGCCATCGCGGGATTTTGTCGCAGGTCGCTGGCCAGTTCTGGTAGCCCCAGCGCTTCTGGCGAACGGGCGGGGAGTGCGTCTTGCGCTTCCAGCGCCTGCGCCCAGCCCGCCAGGCCACTGGCGCTTTGACGGTCCCCGTGGGCGGTCACTACTGCCGCCAGGCCTTCCAGTTCGGCCACTAGACGAGTCTGGCGAGCTTCAAGTCTGGCGCCATCGCTGGCGCGCAGCGCATAGCTATAGGCCCAGTCGAAGGGCGGCTGGCCATTGGCTTGACGCTCTTCTTGCCATGCCAGCCAGGCCTCCACCAGGGTGGGCGGCTCCGTGGCGGGCTGGGCCTGAGCAACAAGAGGCAGGCTGGCCAGCAGGGCAGCCAGTAACGCGAATCTGTGCATGAAAGAGGGTGCCTTGCGTATTACCACCAGTGACGAGCGACCTGCCACTGCATTGTCGGAGCGCCGGGCCAGGGCGTTTCTCTCACCGCCCAGAGACGGCGAGTGGCCGGGTCGCGCCAGAAGGTCGAGGTCGTCGTCTCGCCGCTGGCCCAGTCAAGAGACGCCTCGCAGCGCTCCAGTGCCCGGCTGCCCAGGGGAAGCTCGACCGTTTCGATACCTGCGCAGTGCATCTCGCCCTTGGCCTCGCCGCGATGTACTTGCTTCTCGCGATCCTGCCAGTGGCGCACCAGCGTGTAGGCGTAGGGGGTTTCCTGGCGCCAGGGATAGGATTCACCGTGCCGGGGCTGATCATGCAGGGGCGTGCCATAGCGTGTGCCCAGCAGGTCCTCCGCCAGGCCAGCGGTGGCGTGCAGGCCGCCATCGTCAAGCTCGAGCACGCCGCCTTCGCGCGAGGGCCAGTAGCTGACACTCCCCGCCCGGGCGCCCATCACCAGCAGGCCCTGCACATCGCCCAGGCGTGCCGAAAGCGAGGCATAGGGGATCGAGGCGGCCCGTGCGCCGGCTTTCTCGCTCGTGGGGATCAGGGCCTGCAGCGAATCTCCCAGTGGGGTGGTACCTGAACTGGAGCAGCCGACCAGTAGCGCCGGCCACAAGCACAACAAGACCGCCCGCAGGCGGCCTCGAGGATGACCTGTGCGTAGACGTTCTCGCATGATCAGTTGGTGCCGGTAGTCCCCGTGGTGCCGGAGCTGCCACCATCATCACCGCCGCCGACGGCGCTGACGCCGACGCCCACGGCCACGGCGCCGGCGACGGCCAGGCCGGTGAGGGCCGCGGTGGAAAGGCCGGTGGCGGCGGCCAGTCCGGCCAGGCCGCCGGAGGTGGCGGCACCACCCGCAGCTACTCCGGTTGCGGAGGCCGCGCCAGTACCGGCCCCGGCACTCGCCCCGGCGCCCGTGGCGGTTTCCGCCTGGGCCAGTGCCAACGGGGACGCCAGCATGCCCATGATGGCGATCGATGCAGCAGTCTTGTTGAACATCCTGTCTCTCCTTTCGCTCAGCGAGCCTTACGTCATGGTTTTCAAATCTGACGAGTCAGTGGGCCACATAGTAGGACCTGAAGACGAGGATGTCTTGGCAGAAGATTAAAAAATTCGCATGTCTTCAACCAATCGTAAGCGACTGCCCGTATGGTCTGTAAGAGATATCGTACAAATGGTTTGGGCCGGGCACCCTCCGGTAGATATTTATCGCCGGGGCCTGTAATGTCCTCTCGCGTTTTCAGCCGTGTTTTTCAACATCGACAGTCAGTTGCGCGTTGTCACGCAACGCCGGGCCTCGGGGATGCGCCATGACACCTCGGGGCGGTAGCGTGCTCAAACGCCATGGTCACCTCCTTTACAGGCTCTTCCCCATGCGCGATTCCAGACCCATCAAGCTGCTGCTGGCTTTGAGCGGTGCCATCCTGATGTCCGGTTGCGCCTTCGCTCCGGGCAGCCATTTTCAAGCTCACACCGAGAGCGCACCTATCGACGACCTCGTCGATATCGAGCCCATCACCTTGGGGTTGATCAACGCCCAGCGCCCGGCGCCGGATGCCGACAGCGTACGCGAGGCCAGCGAAGCGCAGCGTAGAGCGATCCGGGGCTACGATTACCGTATTGGCAAGGGCGACGTGCTGAGCGTCATCGTCTACGACCACCCCGAGCTGACGATCCCCTCCGGGGGCGAGCGTAGTGCCGAGGAAGCCGGCAATACCGTCCATCAGGACGGCACCATCTTCTACCCCTTTATTGGCCGCATCGAGGTGGAGGGCAGGACCGTGATGGAAGTCCGCGACGAGATCGCGCAGCGTCTCGACCCCTTCATCGCCGAGCCCCAGGTCGAGGTGAAGATCGCCGCCTTCAATTCTCAGCGCGTCGTCGTCTCTGGCGAGGTCGGCGAGCCGGGGCGGCTCCCGATCACGAATGTCCCCATGACCGTGCTGGATGCGCTCAGCCTCACCGGAGGCCTGACACAGCAGGCCAACTGGCATGGCGTGCAGCTCACGCGGGATGGCAAGACGCGTACGCTATCGCTCTACGCCATGCTCAACGAGGGCGAGCTCAGCCAGGACCTGCTGCTGCGAGATGGCGATGTGCTGCACGTGCCGGACCTGGGCAGCCAGAAGGTCTTCGTGATGGGAGAGGTGGGCGAGCCCCAGGCCCTGCCCATGGGTCGCTCTCGCATGAGCCTGACCGAGGCGCTCAGCCGCGCCGGTAGTTTCAATGAGGCCCAGGCCGACGCCAGCGGCATCTTCGTGTTCCGCCGCGAGCCGCAACGCAGCGACAAGCTGGCGACCGTCTACCAACTGGATGCCCGCAACGCCGCCGCCATGGTGCTTGGCACCGAGTTCCAGCTCGAGCCCACCGACGTCGTCTACGTCACCACCACGCCGCTGGGCCGCTGGAATCGTGTGATCGGCCAACTGCTGCCCACGGTGACTGCCGTCTATCAGGTCACCCGTGCGGCGAATGATGCCAACGACCTGCGGAATGATATCTGATGTTCCAACGTATTCTGGTGGTCTGCACCGGTAATATCTGCCGCAGCCCAGTCGCCGCCGCCATGCTGGCCGCGGCCCTTCCCGGCAGGCACGTCGAATCCGCCGGCCTGGGCGCCCTCGTCGGCCATGGCGTGGAGCCTACCGCCGGGCAGCTCGCCGAAACCGATGGCCTGTCTACTGACGACCACCAGGCTCGCCAGCTCACTGAAGAGATGCTCCAAGCCGCCGATCTTATCCTTGTGATGAGTGAAGGACAGCGCCACGCCGTTGCCGATCTCGCCCCGGAGGCGCTGGGCAAGACCATGCTGATCGGCAAATGGCTGGACGGCGGCAAGGGACAAGAGATCCCCGACCCCTATCGCAAGAGCCGGGAAGTGTTTGAGCATGTGCATGAGCTGCTGAAGGAAGCGACGGGGGAGTGGGTGAAGCGGCTTTAGCGGCTCGAAGGAGCAAGGGATCAAGGAGGCAAGGGGTCAAGGGGTCAAGGGGTGCCCCGGTCCTGGTTTCCTTGCCCTTTTATATCTTGCTCCCTTGCTCCTTTCATCAAGGCATACAGCATGCGAGACAGCTCGCGGGTCTCCTCGGCCCATTGCTTGCCTTGCTCTTTTCCGATGTAGCCAATCTCCATGCCGATATAGATCTGCGTCCGAAGCTCACCGCATGAACCCTTGGCATAGCTCAGGAAACGTGACTTTTCCTTCATGCTGTCACGCTCGTAGCCCTCAGCGATGTTGCTGGCTATCGAAAGTGATGAGCGTGTGATCTGGTCTCGAAATCCAAAATCACGAGATCCCTGGAATGAACGATAAATATCAGCACAGAGCCTGGCAGCGCGCTTCCAGGCGTTTAAGTCTTCAAATTTCATCTTGAACACCGGTCAGTCCCTGAGCTTTCAAAGTAGCAGTATGCTCGCTGTCTTGACCCCTTGCGCCCTTGCCCCCTTGACCTCTCTCGAAGTGCACCCATGACTGAACACACTCAGAACCCTTCCCGCACCACCGCGCCAGCGGATGATGAGATAGACCTCGGTCGCCTCTTTGGCCTGCTGCTCGACCACAAGTGGCTGATCATCGGCATCACAGCGCTCTTTTCGGTGATCGGCGTCGCTTATGCCCTGCAGGCCACGCCAATCTACCGAGCCGACGCGCTGGTGCAGGTCGAGGATAACGCGGGGATGAGCAATCCCCTGGAAGACGTGAGAGCCATGCTGGGCGAGCAGCCGAGCACTGATGCGCAGCTGGGTATCCTGCGCTCGCGCATGGTGCTCGGTCGCGCGGTGGATCAGGAGCGGCTCGACGTGGTGCTCGCGCCGAACCGTTTCCCGATCATCGGTGATTTCCTGGTGCGCCGGGGCGTCGAGCGCCCCGGCTTCTCCGAGAGCAGCGTCTGGGCGGGTGAGGCGATCAATATCGGTGACTTCCAGGTCGATGCCCCGCTGGTAGGCGAGGTATTCACGCTGACGACTGGTGCCGGGGGGCAGTACCGCCTCAGCCTGGAGGGCGAAACGTTGGGAAAGGGCGAGATCGGTCAGGACAGCTCCTTCCTGAACGGCCAGGTCACTCTTCGGGTGGCCGAGATCATGGCGGCTCCGGGCGCCGAGTTTACCCTGGTCAAGCGTTCTCGCCTGGCCGCCATCAATGACCTGCGTTCCCGGTTCAGCGTCAGCCAGCAGGGTAGCGACAGCGGCCTGCTCGATCTGGCGCTGACCGATCCCGATGCTCGCCGGGCGGTACGTACCCTGGATGCCATCAGCGAGATCTATCTGACCCAGAACATCCAGCGCCAGAGCGCCGAGGCCGAGCAGAGCCTGGACTTCCTGGAGGCGCAGGAGCCGGAGATTCGCGAACAGCTTCGGGGGGCGGAGGAGGCCCTGAACGCCTACCGCACCGAGCGGGACAGCGTGGACCTCTCCCTGGAGACCCAGTCGATCCTGGAGCGGCTGGTCAATCTCGAGGCCAAGCTCAACGAGCTGGAGTTCACCGAGGCCGAGATCTCCCGGCGCTTCTCCCCTGAGCACCCGACCTATTCGGCCCTGCTGGACAAGAAGCAGCAACTGGTCAAGGAGCGCGAGCGCCTGAACCAGCGGATCGAGAGCCTGCCGGAGACCCAGCAGCAGGTGCTGCGCCGTACCCGCGACGTGGAGCTCAACCAGGAGATCTACCTCCAGCTGCGCAACAAGATCCAGGAGATGAAAATCGCCAAGGCCAGCACCGTGGGCAACGTGCGCATTCTCGACGAGGCCGTGGTGCAGCCTGAACCGGTGGCGCCGAAGAAGCCGCTCATCGTGGTGTTGGCGACCCTGCTGGGTTGCATGGTCTCGGTGGGCCTGGTGCTGGTGCATGGCCTGATGCGCCGCGGCGTGGAGTCACCCGAGCAGATTGAGGAAATCGGCCTTCCCGTCTATGCCAGCGTGCCGCTCTCTGATGAGCAGCAGAAGCTGATCAAGCGCGTGAAGCACCGCCGCGAGCGACAGGGTCATGATGTCGTGAGCGGCATCCTGGCCGCGAGGGCACCGGCCGACACCTCCATCGAGGCACTGCGTGGCCTGCGCACTAGCCTGCATTTCGCCATGCTGGAAGCTGGCGACAACCGCCTGATGATTACCGGGCCGAGCCCCGGCATCGGCAAGAGCTTTGTATCAGCCAACCTGGCCACCATATGTGCTCAGGGCGGCCAGCGGGTGCTCGTGGTGGACGCCGACATGCGCAAGGGCCATCTGCACCATGCTTTCCAGGGTCGCAGCGAAAGCGGTCTCTCCGAGCTGCTCTCCGGCAAGGCGGATTGGGAAGGGGTGGTACGCGCCAGCGGTATCGAGAATCTCAGCTATGTGGCGCGCGGCACGGCTCCGCCCAACCCCGCCGAGCTGTTGATGAATGCGGACTTCACGGCCTTCCTTGAACGGGCCAGCCGAGAGTTCGACCTTGTGATCGTTGACACCCCGCCGGTGCTGGCGGTGACCGATGCCGCCCTGGTCGGCAAGCAGTGTGGTACCAGCCTGATGGTCGCCCGTTTCCAGCTGAACCCGGCCAAGGAGCTGCAGGTCGCCACTCGGCGCCTCGAGACTGCCGGCGTCACGCTCAAGGGGGCCATCCTCAACGCCATGGAGCGCAAGGCCGCCACGCGCTACGGCTATGGGTACTACAACTACGCTTACCGCTAGCCCTCAAGACCCGATCAACCGGGGCATTGCTGCATGAGTATCGTCACCTACCGGAGACAGGCCACCCTGCTGGCGCCTACGCTTCCTGCTTCCTCCTTCCCATGGCGCTAGAGTCGCGTTTCGCGCTGGCGTACAATCCTTCCCCCGTAAACGATACTTTACCGCGCGCGTCGGACGGTCTCTCTCGGCGGGACGCGCACTGCATGCAGGGTTCGAGGACATGCCCGGGATAACCTCCGGGCGGTAGCGTGCCCGCTACATGGCTGAAGGAAGCTCCGAGAATGAACAACTCACCAGACGGGCCGGCATCCCGTTACGCCAGCGATGATGAAATCTCCCTGGTGGATCTCGCCAAGATCCTGATCAAGCGCTGGAAGCTGATGGCGGTGACCTTTCTGGTCATCGTGCTGGGTGCCTTGGCCTACGCGCTGATGATGGAACGTACCTATGAGTATGTCTCCCTCTATCAGGTGGCCGAGCAGGCACCTACTGATAACCTGGAAAATGGCGCCCTCGAACCGCCCGCCACGATCGTGGCCAAGACCAGCAATCTCTACCTGGGTGCCGTAACACGCCAGATCCTGGATCAGGAAGAAATGGAATCCTTGCCATTCGAGACCTCCGTCAGTAATCCGGAAGACACCCTGCTGGTGAAGCTGGCATCGCAAGCGGCCGAAGCCAATGCTCCTGTGGTCGAATCCCTGCATGGCCAGGTGCTGGAGCATATCAAGACAGACCAGCAGGCCCTAATCGAGCGCCGACGCGAGGCCATGCAGCGCCAACTCGAAAGCGCGAATCGCTCGCTGGAGCTTGCCAAGGAATCCACGAGCCCCTCTGCGGCGGAGCTCGTGGCAAGTTACTCCCAGCGCGTTTCGGATATCCACGATCGCTTGGCGCAGTTGCAAGAAGGGGAGGTCGTGCAGACTGCCGTGAAGAGTCTCAAGCCATCGGGAACCAGCCGAAGCCTGGTGATGGCGCTGGCTATTGTGCTCGGTGCCATGCTGGCCGTGATGGTCGCGTTCTTTATGCAGTTCGCCATCGCGGTACGGGACAGCTTTATAGAAGAGGGGTAAGTGTGACCTTGAGCAATTCTGGGTCCACTTCTTCGCGCTGATACGTGATGTTATGATAACCGCCTGCTTATCGGTTCTGGTCAATAGAATCAGTAGGTTATGGATTGCGCCTCACAGATATGTGGGGCTTTTTTGTAAAAATGTGGCTATGTTTTCGAAATGCTAAAGTCCACAAAAATGTGGTTTTTCTCGGTTTATCTTGCCCAGCAACAGTGGACATCCCGTTAAGGCAGTACACTGAACGAGGTGTCCCATGGCAAAGCGAGCTATTCCGGTGAAGATGCAGCGCGCCCGTTACTCCGATGCCTACCGCGAGGAGGCTCGCTGACCGCGCAGGTGCCGCTGCCCGTGGATTAGGTCTACAGCCCAGCCAGCTCTACCAATAGCGGAGCAAGGCTCTGCAGCAAGAAAGCACCTCAATTTGCGAACAAGACTTGGCCGACGAGAATGCCCGGCTCAAAAGACAGTTAGCCGAGAAGTCGGAAGAGCTTAAAATGAAACCAACAAGCATTTTGTTCTTCACCGATCTTAACGGAAGAGCATCATTATAGACCTATAGCTAGTCCTTCAGGTGGGAGTTGAGTTCTTCCAGAGTGGCGTAATGGAAGCGGCGAATCGTAACTTCCTTAATCGTTCGCTCCATGCTCGAGACCTGCCCACTGGCCCAATGATGGGATGGCTGACTGAGGTGTTGCTCAATACTGTGTCGATGATATAACAAGTCGAACCGATGCGGTTTATGGACTTCTGTTACTGGACGCTTTGCTAATTGTGCAGTGTTATCTGTCAGTGCGGCATGAACCTGATATTGCAGTTGTCTAAGTGCATCATTAATGATGCAGATCCCTGGCAAAGTCACCAAGCCTTTTGGCACCAGTCAAGTTTGTATACTCCGTGACCTAAAAAAGTCGACCATTCAATTTTTAGGATACACGATTCGTTTGTACTGAAAGATGAGATAAGCGCCAGTTTAAGCCGTTAAAAATTAATAGGAGCTTCATGGTATGAAAAATTTTCATCTTACGATGATAGCGCCTAAGGTTGAAAGAGTGTTTGCTAAAGCATCTAGTGGCGCAGTTGGTAATGTTTTTAAAGGAATGGCCACCCTTGCAATTGGAAGTAGTGTTGCCAAGTTAATTGGTATAGCTTCCATCCCTATTCTGACAAGAATATATAGTCCCGAGGATTTTGGGGTTTTATCTGTTTTTACTGCTTTGGTAATGATGTTATATCCTGTGGTGACGATGCGGTATGTGCTAGCTATTCCTCTGCCACGATATAATGGCATAGCATTTAATATTCTTTTTCTTTCAGTAGTTATAATGGTCGGGAATACTGCGATAATTAGCTTGCTGCTGTGGATGTTTGGCGATCAAGTTCTACCTTTTTTCTCAATGGCTACTCTTTCCTCTTGGTGGTGGTTGATCTCACTAGGTATACTGGCAGCAGCAACATTTGAGATATTAACTTTGTGGGCTACTCGTGAACGCGATTACCGAATTATTGCAAAGACTAATATTTGGCAAAGTGTAGTAAGTACTGCGGCAAAGATATCGCTTGGCTTGGTTTTAATTAACTCAGGAGGGCTGTTGATTGGCCAAGTTGCTTCCTATGGAGTGGGGGTAGGCTCTATTTTTAGGAGATTTCAAGGAAGTTTTAATAATAATTGGCGACAGTTAAGTTTTTCTCGAATACAGAAAGTGGCGTGGAGGTATCTCGAATTTCCAATTTTTCGTGTTCCTTCTCAGTTTTTAATGGTCTTTGCTACACAGTCCCCACTCCTTTTCATGGCAGCACTGTATGATGCAAGTGCTACTGGACAGTTAAGTTTAGCATTGACAGCCATAGGTATACCAATTCAACTTTTTGGCCATACTGTAGCCAAATCGTTCTACGCTGAAGCTGCAAGTTTAGGAAATAAGAAGCCCCATGAAATCCGAAAAATGGCTAATTCAGTGGTGGTAAGGCTGGCTTTCTTCTCAATCCCTCCCGCTTTGTTTTTGTTTTTTTCTGCTCCATATTTGTTTGAATTGTTTTTTGGAGAAAAGTGGGAGTTGGCTGGCGAATATACTTCAATTCTCGCCATTTATTTAGTTTTCCAGTTTGTTCAGGCGCCTGCAGCTTATATATTTTATATTTTTGATGGACAGAAGCAGTTACTATACTTGAGCGCGCAGCGAGCCCTTCTTCTTATGGCATGCTTTGGGTTTTCATATGTCATGGGACTGGCTGCAGAGGAAACTATATGGATGTATTCATTAGTTTTATCAGCACATTATATTCTAAGTATTTATTACTCACTTCGGTTTATACCGAATTAAATTGATGCCAGAGGTTCTGATGCTAAAAATTGAAGGGTCGCAAAAGCTTGAAGGAAGCGTTTCAATATCTGGAGCGAAAAATTCGTCTTTGAAGTTGTTGGCGGCTAGCCTGTTAACAGAGGAGAGAGTTACTTTATTTAATTATCCAGCGAAGCTTTTGGATGCGAAAATCCATGTAGAGATGCTTGAAGTTCTAGGAAAGAGCGTATCCCATGTCTCAGAGAGTTCGATTAATATTGTTGAGAAAGATGGAAAGCCCATTACTTCTCTAGAATGGCAAGAAAGATCAATTCGCAATACGCTGCTTGTGTTGGGTGCGCTTACAACTCGTTGGGGTGAAGGGCGTGTTCCATTACCTGGCGGCTGCAAGTTAGGCGAACGCAAGCATGATATCCACGTGATGTTGCTTGAAAAAATGGGAGCCACGATTTGGGAAGAAGACGGGTATCTTTGTGCGTTAGCTCCAAGAGATGGGTTGAAAGGTAATGACATTCATCTTCCTATGCGGTCTACTGGTGCAACAGAAAACGCCATTATATGTGGAACTCTAGCAAAAGGGGTTACTAGAGTTTGGAATCCACATATACGGCCGGAGATATTAGATTTAATCGATCTCTTAAAAAAAATGGGCGCAAAAATTCAAGTTTTTGGTCAAGAGCATATTGAAATTACGGGAGTCGAAGGTCTTGCTGGTGCGGAACATTCCGTAATTGCGGACAATATGGAAGCTATTACTTGGTTAATAGGCGCGGTCGTTACTAACGGTGATGTCGAAATATTGGATTTTCCTTACCGAGACTTAGATGTAGTCCTGGCGCACCTGAAATCAGCTGGGGCAAAGATTTATTACGGTGAGAAATCGCTTATAGTACGCGGTAGTAATTGCTATCCGATTGAGATAAGTACTGGCCCTCATCCCGGTATTAACTCAGATGTACAGCCTATCCTTGCATCATGGGCAGCAAAAGCAAGGGGTGAATCCCGCATAGTGGATTTGCGTTTCCCTGGCCGGTATGGATATGCTCAGGAGATGGCGAAGATGGGGCTAAAACAAAAAGTGTGTGGCGACATGCTTTTAATAGATGGTCAAGGTGGTAGGCTTCAAGGGGCTGAAGTTAAAGCATTGGACCTCCGAGCTGGTGCCGCTCTCGCTTTATGCGGTCTTATGGCTGAAGGAGAAACATTCATTGATGATGCTTGGCAAATTTCCAGAGGCTACGTTGATTTCGTCGAAAAGCTAAGAGCCCTTGGAGCTACTGCCGAGTGGATCAAATGATGGGTTACAATATATCGCAGTTAGAAAGTTTGTGTCCAAGTGGCTTTGAGCGTAATACGTCTCTTGCAGCCATTAGCAAATGGCGGATAGGAGGAGATGCTGATATTTTGCTGCGTCCTCAATCAGTAGAGGAGTTAGCGAAGCTTCGGTCTTGGTTTCATCAAAATTCCATTCCCCACCTTATAATTGGGTCTACGAGTAACTTACTCTTCGATGATGAAGGTCTTCGTGTGCCTTGCATTCAGATAGGTGAAAGGATGTCAGGCATACATATAGCTGCTGATAAAGTCTATGCCCAAGCAGGAGCATGGGTTCCGAAATTTTCAAGGAGGTTGATGAATTCCGGTTTGACGGGGGGAGAACATGTTTGTGGTATACCAGGAACTATCGGTGGTCTTGTCTACATGAATGGAGGTAGTCAGCGAAGAAGTATTGGGAGTAATATTGTTTCCGTTGAAAGCGTAGACTCAAAAGGCGATATTATAACTCGTGAAGTTGACGAATGCGAGTTCAGCTATCGTAATTCAGTTTATCAAAGAACTGAAGAAGTAATCACCTCGGCATTATTTGATTTTAATATTGGTGAACGTCATAGCATACGAAAAAATATGCTTTCAATACTAGCTGAACGGAAGAGAAAATTCCCTCGTGGTCAGCCTAACTGTGGTTCTGTTTTCAAAAGCGATCCAGATATGTACGCTGATATTGGCCCGCCGGGTAAAGTAATTGAACTTTTTGGCTTAAAAGGCAAGCGGGTCGGTAAAGCTTGTGTCTCTTCTCAGCATGCTAACTTCATAGTAAACGAAGGAGGGGCGAAGTCTGCCGATGTTTTGAATTTAATAAAAGAAATTTCTAATTGTGTTGTCAGAGAGAGTGGTTATCGCCTTGAGTCGGAAGTTTTGTATGTTGATCCGGTTGGGAAATTAATGCCTGCTAGCTCCTTCTTCATATAATAACATTCTGTCGCTTTAATTTATGTTTTCCGGTAAAAAAATAAGAGCAGGTTCAATTGTTCTTGTCTGTAATGCAAGTTAAGTTATAATTTTTTTACCTGCATTAATCCTGATGATAAGATAACTATAGAAGTCACGCTATGCTGATAGGTAGAAATTCTCCGATTTATCTTTCATACTTTTGATGGTTCTTTATCGCCAATCCCCAACGGCCAAAATGTTGAAAATTCAGACATAAAAACTCTTAAAATGGTTTTTGAATGATTTTATTTATAATAGGTAGTTTTTCGGGAATAAATAGTGGTGCCGGGGGGCATTATTACTCGCTAATGCATGTTGCGAGAGAGTTAACTGTCCCTTATAAAATCGTAGTAGTTGGTGACTTTTTTCCACCGGCCTATTATGGGGAAGAAGATGTCTCCTTCTTTGAGGTGAGATTGGGAGAGGGGGTGGGAACAAGGTTTGAGACTGTTGTGGATACTTCGAAAATTGATGTTGTTCATGCATATGACCATATTTCAGCAGTATATGCGAGTAAAGTTGCGGTAAGTTTAAAGGTTCCATTGCTAGTTACAAAGGCCGGCGGTCCACCTTTGCCCGCATTATTTTCTCTCCATAAGAACATCGTAGTCTTCCACGAAGAAGATTTTCAGTTTTTCCAAAAGAAGAAGTTCTGTAGACCCAAAAGCTTGTCGCTGATACCTCAGCGTGTTTCACATCCAGGTGATGTTTCTGCTAATAGGAAAGATCCTTTTTCACGATTCGATGATTGCCGAGTTAAAGTCATTAGAATTGCAAGGCTGGATCAGTTTTATGAAGAGAGTATTGTCCAGGCTATAAGCTTGGTTGAAAGGCTGGAGTCTGTATTTGGTGAAGATTTAGTTTGTCTTGCCATCGTAGGGAAAGTGAATGATCATAAAGTTTTTCAAAGGTTAAAAGATTGTGCTTCTCACCATGATAACGTTGGTTTTTTTACAGACGATGAATTTGTAACAAGGGCTTCTGAGTTGATACCTTTTGCGAATGTTGTTGTCGGCACGGGAAGAAGTTTCATGGAAGGGCTTTCGTATTGTAAGTTTGTTTTCTTTCCTGTCGGTGGATCTAGCATCCCATGTTTTGCAACAAACACAACATATGCAAAGGCAAGTTATAAAAACTTTTCTCCCAGAGTTTCTGTTAAAGATGGCATAGATCCAGAAGATGCTTTTAATTTTTACTTGAAATTGGCTTCTAGTGATGATGGTGTTGAGATGCAGAAGAAGTGGGCAAGTGAGACTTTTAAATTAAATCACTCGGCGAGAAAAGGCGCTGAAGAATTGGTTTCTTTATATAAAACCTTAAAAAATAGAGAAAGGTGTTACAATTATTTTTTTAAGCTTTTGGTTTTTAAGTTCTACGCCTTTTGCAAAAAAACTAAGTCCGCGATAAATAAGATGCCCTTGTCGTAATATTCCTTTTGCTTCTTAATCGGCTCCATCGAATGTTTATATTTTCTGAATTTGTAGAATAACTGCAGTTCTATGGAACACAAGCTAGAGGCATGAGGGCCAGCGCGGGTACCCTTCTCAACTCACCAATGAGACGGAGTCCGCCCCACCAACCTCGGCGCTATTACGCGATGCTGACAGGTGTGATCTTACCCAACAGCAGTTAACACCTCGGTAAGATAGTGCCTTGGGACGATGTGATCCATGGCAAGAAAAGCAACTGCGGTGAAGAAGACCCTTACCCGCTGCTCTCAGTATGATATTACCCAGCAATCGTGGACATTGATAAGACAGTACTTCCCAAGGGAGAGAACTTCAGAAAGGTCATCAATGTCGAGCTAGGCAAGCTGGTCAACAAGTTGGATAGGCGCCCACGAAAAGACCTCGGTTATTCAGCACCGAAAAAGGTGTTTTTGGTAGAATGCTCAGTAGCCATGGATATCAAAGGCGCTGCGGTTTTAGATTGTAATTTTGGCTATTAAGCAAATCTGGATCTACCAAATTTAGCTGTTATGAAATACGATATTTTCTACTTAAAAGTTCGTATAGACTTTCCGCAAGAGATGGCTACATGGTTTGTATCAAAATTTAAAGGTCAATAGTATTAGGCTTGAATGAGATAATTTCTTATGATGTTTTAATCTTTGGTCGTTATATTTTAATTTATGGTGTTTTAATTGATAAATTTAGCCTTTTTCGTCTTTTCTTTCAGGGTTCTCACGATTGGTTTGCCTTTGGGAGTGGTTGGCTATGCTTCTATACCAATAATTTTATTTTCTAGCTTAATGTTTTTTCTTCATGCGGCGAAAGATAAAATTGAGTTTGGCCTTTTTGCTTTAATCACATCCCAATACTTACTAGTTGCCATATTGGTTGTTTCTTTTATGGTTTCTTTGTTAAATGGGTTTCCGGTGAGTGTGTCATTAGAGAATATTTTAAAGTTTTTGCTTTTCATTGCTGTTGTGCATTTAGGATACAGGTGTGGAGGTGATGTAAGAGCAATAAAATATTTTAAGATTGTTTTCTGGATACTGGTGGCGCATGTCTTCTGCGGAGTATTGTTCTCAATTTTAGGGTATGGTGTAAATGTACATGGCTCATCTAGAGCCGCTGGAATAGCAGGGGGGGTTCAGATATATGCAAATATTGTCATGTTGCTTTTTGTTCTCTCTTGCTCTTTAATCTACTTTCGTTCAAATTTATTTAGTAAGAGGTTGTTGTATCTTTCCGTTTTTCTTTGTATCTTAGCCTTTTTTTATTCATCCACATTGAAGAATATGCTGGTTGGAGTTTTTGTCTTGGCCTTGATTTCATTGTTATCAGTAAAAAGAGCAATATGGTTCTTAGCTTTTTGCGCATTTGTTTTTGTTATCACGAAATTTTTCTTAGCTGGTGTTGTCGAGGATTTGACTATATTTAAGAGGCTTCAGGATATAATGGATGGGGGTTTTGATACTAGTTTAAGTCCCGGGGAGGAACTTGACTCATCGCTAGTTTGGAGGATTATGCACTGGAAGCTTCTTTTATCTGATTGGGTTGAAAATCATTTTCTTTTTGGTGCTGGTTTAGGTCAGAGTGTAAATCTGGATGGTTTGAAAATGCCTTCTGGGGATGGGTATGAAGCGCACTCTGATATTGTCGCTTTTTTGGTAGAGTTTGGTGTGGTACTTTCCCCTTTATTCTTTTTATTTGTTTTAATCCCTTTTTTTGTTGTTCTCCACTGTTCGATTAAAGAAAAGAACCCTATCTTTTCTTCAGTGTTTATGTCTTCACTATCAGTTCTTTTGTCTTCTTTTGGTGGGAATGTTTTTTATTCATTGGCAGCACTTTATTTCATGTGGTTCTTCATTGGATGGGTGATCGGTAATATGGATAAGAGAAGGAGCGATAGCAAAGTTAAGAAAGGAGCGATGACATAGATATTATCACTATATGATGAATTGGATAATGCACTAACGTAATGATCCGCTCCACAGTTGTGCAGGCTATAATGTAATTAACAGGAAGATGCGGGCTGGTCTTCAGCAGCAGGCACTGTTCGGACACGGTGAAAGCCGATGGCCTCATTCAAGACTTCCCTACGTCCTGAATACCGGAGCAGAATGGTCTAGTCGAACTTTTCTTCCAGTCTTTGAAAAGAGATTGCATTTAGCCCCATTTCTCTTTGAGCCGCGGAGCTAAGCCAAGACAGTGGTCGACCATCGGATTCGATATTACGAAGAAAAGCGCCCACATCAGTCTGATTTTGCCCAGCAGAAGTGGACACCCCGTCAAGGCAGTACACTGAACGAGGTGTCCTATGGCCAGGCAATCGACTCCGATGAAGAAGAAACTCATCCATTACTCCGACGCCTACCGCGAGGAAGCTCTCACGCTTGCTGATCGCGTAGTCGTTATCGCTGTGACTCGTGAGTTGGGTATACAGCCCAGCCAGCTTTACCAGTGGCACGTTAAGGTTCAGCAGAAATAGAGTTCGTCTGACTGTCAGCTATCACTGGCGGATGAAAGCGCCCAGCGGAAGAGACAACTAGCTGAAATGCCAGAGGAAATGGCTATCATAACAAGTGGCGGTGTATTTCGCGGAAACCTGAAGTGAAGTACACCTTCATATACGGCCATCGTCAGGCGTTCCACATCCAAGACACTTGGCGTCGCGCCCAGTGTGGAGCAGGAAAAAAGCATGAAAAACCGCTCTACCACAGACTTCGTGGCAATTAATCAGTGGTTGCTAATGTTTTCATCTACTAGCTTACCCTCATGGAAAACTCAATGCTGACACCATTTCTTATACACCACTTATCGATCGTTCCCGACTTTCGCTAGGCTTGGAAAGTGCAGCATCAGCTGTCGGATATACGGTTTTTAACCGTCTGCGCGGTGATATGCGACGCGGAGTGATGAGATTGAGGATTTTGGCAACGCGAGGCTCGACTTCCCACTAGTACGGCGATTTTGAGGCCGGCGCCCCCAGCCATGACACTTTGGCCAGGAGATGGCGCTGGTCAATACAGATCAGCTCCAAAGCGCCTTTGCCGAGTGGATGATGGCTTGCCACGACGTAACAGAAGGCGCGGTGGTGGCCATCGACGGGTCGGCAAGAGACGCGCTATCACATCGCGAGAGATCTCTTAGCTACGAGTGACCAGGCTTGAAAGTGGTGGGTGTCGTCATGAGCTTCCGTTAGGAAGGTGACGACGCACCAGAGGCACCGATGATCCGCTACTACATCAGCTCCGCTGAACTTAGCGCCAAAAAGCTGGTGAAGCGGCCCAGTAGCATCGGCATGTCGAGAATAAACTTTACTGGTCCTTGGACGTGGCGCTTCGTGAAGATGTCTGCAAAATTCATCGCGGACAGGCGGCCGAAATCCTCGCCAGGGTCCGGTATATCGTGCTGAATTACCTGAAAGGGGAGAAGACATTCAAGGACGGAATTCGGCGAAAACAGAAGAAAGCGCCACTGGATGATACGTACCTTGCAGATATTCTAGGGATGTGAAATTTTCCATGCGCTTTCCCTGCGGCATGGCCCCCACTGTCACGCTAGTTGGAGTATCGGTGGCTGTTAGACTCTGAACCATATGGGGCGTAATGAGGTTCCGATGAAGTACTCCGACGAACGCCGAGAAGCCATCCTCAAGAAGCTGCTCCCGCCGCATAACCGCACGGTGGCGGAGGTAGCCCAGGAAGAAGGCATCTCCGCGGCGACGCTGTACAACTGGCGCAAGAAGGCTCGACAAGCGGGTCGCCTCCTGCCTGACCAGAGCGATGACCCCGAAGGCTGGAGCTCGCAGGACAAGTTCCACGCCGTCCTGGAGACGGCGGCCCTCAGTGAAGCCGAGCGCGCCGAGTACTGTCGGCAGCGCGGCCTCTACCCCGAGCAGATCCAGCGCTGGCGGGCGAGCTGCGAAGGTGCCAACAACCGTAGCGATGCCGCCTCGAAGCAGGTAAGCGAAGCCCGCAAGGCGGAGCGCCAGGAGAACAAGGAGCTCAAACGTGAGCTCCGCCGCAAGGAGGCGGCTCTCGCGGAAACCGCTGCGCTGCTGGCGTTGAGAAAAAAAGCCCGAGCGATCTGGGGGGACGAGGACGAATGATCAGCACTTCAGATCGCCAGGACGCCGTAAAGCTGATCGATGAGGCCCGCGCCGAAGGGGCCCGCCTGCAGACCGCCTGCGCAGAGCTCGGCATTGGTACCAACACCTACCGTCGTTGATCAGGACCGACGGCCTGAGGCCATGCGGCCTGTCCCGCGCCACGCGCTGTCGCCGGAGGAGCGTCTGCAGGTGCTGGAAATCTGCCATCGTCCCGAGTTTGCCAGCCTGCCGCCCGGGCAGATTGTACCGCGGCTTCTGGACGAGGAAGGCCGCTACGTGGCGTCAGAATCCAGCTATTACCGCATCCTCCGGGAGCATGGCGAGCAGCACCATCGTGGCCGCACTCGTGCCCCACGCCCCAAGGGCGATCCGCAGCGGCACCGTGTGACACGTTCCAATACCTGTTGGAGCTGGGATGTGACGTACTTACCGACCCAGGTGCGTGGGCAGTTCTATTACCTCTACATGATCGTCGACATCTACAGCCGCAAGATCGTCGATGCCGAGGTCTTTGACCAGGAGTCCATGGCCAACAGCAGCGAGGTCATCCAGCGCGCCGTGCTGCGCGAGGGCTGCATCAACCAACCGTTGGTGTTGCATGCTGATAATGGCTCCGCCATGAAGGGATCGACGCTCCAGGCGACACTGCAGCGGCTGAACATCACCCCGTCGTAGAGCCGCCCCCGAGTCTCCAATGACTGTCAGTCTTTGATTGCCGGGTTCATGATGAATCCGGAAGACCTGGTTCGAGTGGCTCACAGCGGCGCAGCAGTGGGTGACGCGCTTCGTGCACTGGTACAACCACGAACATCGTCACAGCGCCATTCGGTTCGTCACCCCGGGTGAGCGGCATGCTGGCCGTGATGATGAGGTGCTGGCAAGGCGTGCCATCTATGCCGAGGCGAAACGGCAACATCCCGGTCGGTGGAGCGGCTCCACTCGCAACTGGACACCGCGCCGGACGGTCTGGCTGAATCCGGACCAGGAAGCCCCGCTGGTTCAACGCGATCAGCGATTAGAAGCCGCCTGATTCCAGGTTCCAACAAGCTTGACAGGCATCGATGGTTGAACGGTTCAATTGCCGCATCAGCGACGTGCTTGCGACTCGGCGCTATACCTCAGGCGAGGATCTGGAGCAGACGATGAAACGCTATATGTAGCTGTACAATCACCACATCCCGCAGAAGGCGCTGTACCATCAATCACCGATTGCAGTGATCAGGGAATGGCAGGCTAGGCGTCCTGAGTTAATTGCCAAGCCGGTGGTCAATCACACGGGACCCGACGGATATGGAATATTACATGAAGGATTAAAAAAATGTCGAACCAATGTTTTCTAAACTGTAATTAGGTACTGATTGGATTTTTAGCTTGATTGTTTGATTTTAGATGGTTGAGTCATTCCACTCCTTTGGCGGTTATTTTAAACATATTAGTTCCTAGATATCCAGAGGAAAATTTAAATTGTCTTATTTCCGCTTTGTTACCCACGAGCTATATTATTTATCGGATGCGCCATGAAGGTTTTACAGCTAGTCAATGCATATCCAACAAAAGACAATGTTGTAAAAGGTGTTTTTATTAGAGATCAAATTGAACTTTTGCGTGAAAGTTTCCCTGATCTTGATGTGGATGTTTTAGTGGTCGATAAAGAAAAAAAAGGCATCGCTTCATATGCTTCTGCTTTAGTCTATCTACTAAGAAAGGGAGGTAGTTATGATGTGGTGCATGCACATCATGTTTTTTGTGGGGTTGTCGCTATTCTCGGTGGTGTAAGGAAAAAGTTAGTGACGTCTTTTTTGTCAGACTCATATAACGAGGTTATGCTGGGTCCTGTCTTCTTTAGAAAGTTTGTTTACTGTGTTGCTAGTCACTTCAGTAAGTGCAAAATATTTAAAGTATACCGTAATGAAGTTGACGGAGTAAGGTCTTTCTATTTGCCTAACCCGGTTAATACGGAGTTCTTTTATTCTATAGATAGAGATAGAGCGCGTGAGCTTCTGGGTCTAGAAAAAGGATCATTGTATGCACTTTTCGTAAGTGGGCAAAGTTTATTGAGGCCAGAAAAGCGATACAATCTTTTTTGCGACATAATCGATCTTTATAACAAGGAGAGTAGTAGAGATATAATTCCGATCCCTATAGCAAATGCTACAAGGGAAGAAATGTTTCTTTATTATAATGCTTGTAATTTCTATCTTTTGACTTCTGATTTTGAAGGTTCGCCCAATGCTGTTAAAGAGTGTCTGGCTTGCGGTACTAGTGTGATCGCTAGAGATGTTGGTTCTGTAAGGCAGTTGTTAGAAAATTTAGAAGGGTCAAGTGTTGTAGGTAGTGATGTACCAGAGGATTATATTGATTCTATAAATAAAGCGATAAACATCGAAAACCCTTCAGGTTGTACTGCTAGGCTACAAGATTTGAGTTTGGATCCTCTGTCATCTTCTCAAAAATTATTCAATATTTACAAAGGGGTAGTAAGTGCCTAACTTTCGTTTGACCTTTTTTGAAAGATTAAGTTTTCTCACTTCTAGTGTTGTGCTGATTGATGGAGGACGTGAAAAGGAAAAAGTAATTCATGACATGCTTTCAGCAAAGAGATGTATTGTCGTTAGTTTTCTAAATTACCATGCAGTTAACTTAGCTATTTTTGATGCTAGTATGATGGAGTGCCTCATAAGGTCAAACTATTTGTTTAGAGATGGTGTTGGTGTTGAGAAGTTCTTGGAAGCGAACTCTTTCTCCCCTGGAATCAATATGAACGGAACAGATTTAATTCCTTTGATTCTTGAGAAGAATGAGTCAGGAAGTTCTAGGCCTGTGATTATTTTAGGAGGTGATGAGGAAAGGTGTAAGTTAGCAAGTAAAAATTTAAAAGAATCTGGCGTCAATGTGATTGACTGCCATCATGGATACAACGACAATGGCTTCTATTTGAATTTATTGAGTAAATATTCAACCTGTGACCCTATCATTGTTCTTGGTATGGGAATGCCCAGACAGGAAAAGTTGGCGATTGAAATTTCTAATAAATTTGCTGATAGGAACTTCCTGATTGTATCAGGTGGAGCTATAGTGGATAGATTATCTGGTGATGTAAAAAGGGCAAGTGATTTTTTCGTAAAAAACAAGCTTGAATGGCTTTATAGGTTTTGTAAAGAACCTGCTAGATTGTTTAAGAGAATTTGTCTTGGTGGACCTTTTTTTGTTTTTTATTCTATAGTGTATACTATAAAAAATAGGATTTGTTTTTTTTCCGAAAGATGAGCCTTTGCTTTTTAATTAGTTTGGGTGGTCTGGTTATGAGCGAACTTTGAATCAGCTTAGGTTTTGCAGTGTGTTTTAGTGTTATTTTAAATCGCGAGAAATTATGTATGAGGTGGTCTTGTGACAATGATTGGTCAAGTTGATAAAGGTGATGCTGTGAAAATAGAAGATGTTCGCTTGGGAGTGATTGGATTAGGTTATGTAGGATTGCCCTTAGCAGTTGAGTTCGCAAAAACTATTCCGACTGTAGGGTTTGATATTAACTCCAGTCGAATCGAAGAACTCCGTGATGGTATGGACTCTACCCTAGAGGTAGAGTCGGAGTTACTTTTGCAAGCGAAATATTTAAGTCTTGAAAGTGATTTTGAGGTTTTGAAAGAGTGCAATGTTTTTATTGTTACCGTGCCTACCCCGATTGATGACTCTCGAAGGCCGGACCTGATCCCTTTAATCAAGGCAAGCGAAACGCTAGGTAAGGTAGTTAAACGTGGCGATGTGGTTATCTATGAAAGCACCGTTTATCCCGGGGCTACAGAAGAGGACTGCATGCCAGTAATTGAACGAGTTTCAGGATTGATATATAACCAAGATTTTTTCGGTGGATATAGCCCAGAAAGGATTAATCCAGGTGATAAACAGCATAGGCTAACTACAATTAAGAAAGTAACTTCTGGGTCCACTCCAGAGGTGGCTGATTTTGTTGATTCACTTTACCGTCGTGTGATCACTGCTGGTACTCATAAAGCCAGCTCAATTGCGGTTGCTGAAGCTGCCAAAGTTATAGAAAATACCCAGCGGGACATCAATATCGCGCTGATCAATGAGTTGGCAGTGATCTTTAAGCGCTTGGGAATAGATACCGAAGAAGTTCTAGAGGCCGCTGGCACTAAGTGGAACTTCCTGCCGTTCCGCCCTGGCTTAGTGGGAGGGCACTGCATAGGTGTTGATCCCTACTATCTTACCCACAAGGCTGAGCAGGTCGGGTACCATCCAGAGATTATACTCGCAGGTCGGCGTATCAACGACAATATGGGTGCCTATGTGGTCAGCCAACTTGTTAAGCACATGATCAAACAGCGGATTCACGTTGAAGGCGCTCGGGTGCTGGTCATGGGGCTCACATTTAAGGAAAATTGCCCAGACCTGCGGAACACTCGCGTTGTGGACATCCTGCGCGAACTGGCTGATTATAACGTGGCGGTAGATGTCTACGACCCACAGGTTAATAAAGATGAGGCAGAGTATGAGTATGGGATCCGTCCTGTAGTGCGCCCCGATACTGGCGCCTATGATGCTATGATCCTCGCCGTGGCCCATCGCGAGTTCAACGACCTGGGCGTCGAGGTTATACGCAGTTGGGGCAAGTCAGAGCACGTACTTTATGACCTGAAATATCTGCTGCCTAAGGATTCTGTAGACCTTCGGCTTTAACTTTGAAAAGGGATTGTATGAACTACTATAATCAGCTTTTAGAAAAATTGAAGAATAGTCCGCGGACATGGTTGGTGTCTGGTTGTGCTGGATTTATAGGCAGTAACTTGGTAGAAGCACTACTCAAGCTTGATCAGCGAGTGGTGGGGCTGGATAATTTTGCCACCGGCTTCCAAGCGAATATTGACGAGGTCTCTGAATTAGTCTCTAAAGAACAGTGGGCGCGCTTCCGCTTTATAGAAGGTGATATTTGTGATCTGATAACCTGCCAAAAAGCTATGTATTTTGAAGGTAAGCCGGTCGATCACGTGTTGCATCAAGCTGCACTAGGCTCAGTTCCACGCTCCATTGCAGACCCTATCGCTACCAATGCTGCCAATATCTCTGGGCAACTTACTATGATGGTGGCTGCGAAAGATGCAGGCGTTAAGAGTTTTGTCTATGCCGCTTCTAGTTCTACCTACGGTGACCATCCAGCACTACCCAAGTTAGAAGATCGTACAGGTAAGCCGCTTTCTCCTTATGCGGTAACCAAGGTGGTCAACGAAATGTATGCCGATGTTTTTTCTAGTACATATGGCTTTAAAGCGACAGGATTGCGCTACTTTAATGTTTTTGGTAAGCGTCAAAATCCCAATGGTGCTTATGCTGCTGTCATCCCTAAATGGGCCGGAGCAATGATGACCGGTGATGATTTATATATCAATGGTGATGGAAAAACTAGTCGCGATTTTTGCTATATTGAGAATGCAGTGCAAGCTAACCTTTTGGCAGCTACTGCTATAAAGGAAGTTCAAGGTGAAGTTTTTAATGTGGCTGTAGGTGATTGTACTACCTTGAGCCAGCTATTCAAATATTTGGGAGAGGCACTGTCTTCACATTATATTAGTTATGTTAAGCCACCGGTTTATAGGGATTTCCGACCCGGTGATGTACGCCACTCACAGGCGGATATCGGCAAAGCGCAACGGCTTCTTGGTTATGCTCCGACTCACACCATATCCGATGGAATAGCTGAAGCTATGCCGTGGTATATATCTTACTACCAGCAGTAGTTAAATAGTTCTTATGCGGTTGCTTGCTGTCTTGATTTTCCACAGTGTGCGTGGTTCATGGTATTTACATAAGTGGTTTTACAAGCAGTCAGCCTGACATGAAGTGAGGATGGGTATCCGACAGCGTTTGCAGCGCCTTCTCGATACAGCGGGCCTGCCGGGGACGGAGTGCCGGGCAGTCGAGGGAGGACAACAAGCGATTGGTATGGCGGATGTTCATGATGCTGCCTCCTCACCAAGCTGCTTGTGCAGGGTGACGACGGCATCCAGGGCGCCTTTGTCTTCGCTGCCGGGCTGGCAGGCCGCTTCATGCAACGGCTGGATCAATGTCTGCTGTTCAGGATGCCGAGACAGAATGTGGGCGTAGTAGCTGGCCTCGCCCACCGCCGCTTGCATGTCGAGCTTCAGGCGGTGGCATTCATGAGCCAGAAACTCGGCAAAGTCCCGAGAGGTCTCCATCGCGCTCGAGGCGGGTAGACGCGCGACTTCTGTTGCACTCGTCGCCGTCGCATTGTGGTGTTGCGATAAGCGGTAGAAGGCTCAGGAGAAGGTGTGATCTTGCCCAGCAACATTGGACATCTCGTTAAGGCAGTACACTCAACGAGGTGTCCCGTGGCAAGGCAAGCTACTCCGATGAAGAAGCAACACGCCCGTTACTCCGATGCCTACCGCAAGGAGGCGCTCGCCCTCGCTGACCGCGTAGGGGTCGCTGCCGCTGCCCGTGAATTAGGTCTACAGCCCAGCCAGCTCTACCAGTGGCGCGCGTAAGCGGTCCACCAACCCCATCTTCTGCAGCTGAATAGTGTCCATAGACTGGTGTCATCCGATAGCAAGGTGGGCACCATGACTGGCCTCGACACAGGCCTTCTGGCTGAGCCATCTGTTTCATGCCTCTCAGGGAAAACACATGGAAAACTGCTCTACAACGGGCTTCGTGGCGATTTATCAGTAGTAGCTAATGCTGTCATCTAATAGCTTTTTCTCATTGATGACCCGATGCTGACACCATCTCTTATGCACCACTTATCGATCGTTCCCGACTTCCGCTAGGCTTGGAAAGTGCGGCTTCAGCTGTCGGATATACGGTTTTTATCCGTCTGTGCGGTGACATGTGACGCGGAGGAATGGGATGAGATTGATGATTTTGGCGACGCGAAGCTCGACTTCCCCGCAGTACGGCGATTTTGAGGCCGGCGCCCCCAGCCATGACACTTTTGCCAGGGTGATGGCGCTGGTCAATACAGATCAGCTCCAAAGCGCCTTTGCCGAGTGGGTGATGGCTTGCCACGACTTAACAGAAGGCGCGGTGGTGACCATCGACGGCAAGACCTTGCGTCGGTCGTACTGCCGCGGGCAGGGGCAAGGAAGGGGGCGATCCATATGGTAAGTGCTTTCAGCGCGGCGAATGGGGTGGTGCTGTGTCAGGTCAAGACAGCGGAGAAATCCAACGAGATTACGGCGATTCCCGATCTGCTCAAGCTTCTCAATCTACAATGTGGCGGTGTCACAAGGAGCGATCCGTATGGTTGTACCGCTCAAGCCAGGTATATGTGTCTGTTCCCGTGTGATTGACCATCCGCCCGGGAAATCACTCAAGTTGCTTGGTCTGCCATTCTTCCATCACCTCAATAGGTAATTGATACTTCAGCGCCTTCTGCGGGATGTGATGATTGTAGAACCACGTGCAACGTTTCAGCGTTTGCTCTAACGCAGATCATAGCACTGCGTCGCCAGCACGTCGCTGAGACGGGCCTTGGAGCGCTCTAGGGGAAACGCAGGCGCCCCGGCCATTGGGCGGGGCGCGTGGGTGGGAAGCTAGGGTGTTAGCCCGCGCTGCGCTCGAGCTCGTGCAGGGCCGCACGGGCCAGGAAGCCGGAGCGGCTCTTGAACTCGCTATGGCGTGCGACGGCGCTGTCGATGCGCTTGATGAGTAAGTCCGGCAGGGTGACGTTGACCTTGTGGCTTTTACCCAGATAGGGGGTCATGTCGATCTCGACCGCAGCCCATACCCAGCCAGCATAGTCGGGATTTGCGAGGTGCTGCTCGATGGCGCTGGCTGAAGGGATGGGGTCGCCGTGATCGGCCAGGCTCTCGAGGTGGCCCTCGATGGCTTCACGAGCGTTGTCGACCGCCTCGTCGAAAGAGTCGCCCGCCGAGAAACAGCCCGGCAGGTCGGGGACAGCCACGCTATAGGCGTGATGTTCATCACCCACTTCAATAGCGATAGGATAGTGCATGTCATGTCTCCTGTGACGGACCGATGATGGCCGGGCTCACTTGAGGCCGGCTTGCTTCCTGATCCCCTGTATCAAGCCCTTTTTCATATCCTTCTTCGGGTGAGGCACCGTGATAGTGCCGGGCTTGGTGGGGTGCCGGAAGTGGTGATGGCTGCCTTTGATGCGATCCAGCCTCCAGCCATCCGCTTCCAGTTCCTTGATCAGTTCACCGCTCTTCACCCTCGGCTCCCTGCCATCTTATATTGGGGTTATCGTAACCCCTGTCTATCCTCGAGAGCAAGGTTTCAATAACCCCGATAACTCTGTCAGCCGTAGATCGCCATCCTCGCCGAGCTGGTGAGCACGCGTTCGCGCATATCGTGGCTGATCTCGGTGATCAGCCAGGCGGTGGCGTCGATCTCGAGTTTCCAGCCCCTGAGGAGCACCTGTGTCTTAGGGTAGAGCTCGGGGCGACGGCGAGGGTGGGGTGACTATCCTGGGGTCAGTCGTGACCCTGGCAGTATCCAGTATCGCCGCTCATGGCACGGCCGGGGAGGTGGCTGCTGGCCATCGCGTAGGGCTTGCGAGTTCTAGCGCTGCCGAACTGCTTGCACAGGGCAATCAGGCGCTTTTCGACGGCCACGTCGTCTCTGCTGATTTCTTCGGCTGCTAACGGCTTATGCCGCTGCTCACCAAGATGGTGGCCAACGACGCCGCCGCAGCACAGGCCTTTACCGTGGCATGAATCACCGCCCAGGCTTTCGGCGCCGATCCATTGGCCTTCACATGGCGGTGGCCTTAGGCGCCAGCGCCAGCCTCCTTCTCCCCTATGGATATCAGGCCCATCTGATGGTCTCCCATCCCGGGCGCTACAGCATGGTGGGATTTCTTCGTGTGGACATGCAGGTCAGTCTGGCCTATTCGGCGTACTTGCTGCTACTTACGCCACAAGCCGTCCCATTCTGATGTGAAATGGCCAAGCTCGCTGATACCATCCGCCCAAGTTGGAGGAGTTCCTTCATTATCGATACCTCGGACAGCAGAACATGCAGCGTGCAGGGCACGGTTTGAGCCACATGGCGCAATCCGTGCGCGGCAAGGGCCGACAAGGACGAGGGGCTGATGTAAGATGCAACCGGACGCGGAGAGTTGATGGAAGGCATGGATGTGACATACCCGTATGAACGTCGCCACTCTAGGTGGTATGAGCAATTTCTGCTGGGACTGCCCTTTCAGCTGCTGGTAGGGCTATCGCTGGTGATTGCTCTTCCGTCGCTTGAGCGGTGGGGCTGGGGCTTCTGGCAGGTGCTGCCGGATCACCGCGTCAATACTATCTTGGCTATCGGCGTGGCTTTCGTGACTATCGTACTGTGTCTACGCCGCTTCACGCGCTTTCCCGGTGTTCAGGTTGCGGCCTACATAGCGCCTACCGTTAGTCTGGCCTTTCTCGTGGTGGTTGCCATTCTCTTCTTCACGAGGGAAGAGTATACGCGCCAGGTGCTGTTTACGGGCTATCTGGCCTCGCTGATCTGGTTTTTTGCTGGCTACTTCATCGGAAGGCGCTATCGGCGATTGAAGATTGCGGTGGTGCCGGCAGGTCAGGCGTTGAAGTTACAACCCTCGCCGCACGTCGAGCTACGTCATCTAAGTTCCCCAGAACCGGATGGCACGCGTTACGATGCCATCGTGGCCGATCTGCGGAGTGAAAGCCTGGGTGCAGAGTGGGAAAAGTTTTTGGCAGAGTGCACCCTGTGTCGTATTCCCGTATATCACGTTCGCCAGATGCAGGAGTCGATCAGCGGCCGCGTGCGAATCGATCATCTATCGGAGAATGAGTTCGGCTCGTTGTTGCCGTCGGCCATATACGCAAGCTTCAAGCGAGTTTTTGACATCATAGGGGCATTGCTGTTGCTTCCCGCTCTTACCCCAATCATGTTGGTCACAGCCTTCGCAATCAGGCGGGATAGCCCGGGACCCGCGCTGTTTTTGCAGCAGCGCATGGGGTATCGCGGCGTGCCCTTCAAAGTATTCAAGTTTCGCAGCATGTACATTGATCAGCGCGGCAAGGGCTTTACCGATGGAGATGATGACCCACGTATTACGCGTGTCGGTAAGGTGATTCGCAAGTATCGCCTAGATGAGCTTCCCCAGTTGCTCAATGTGCTGAAAGGTGAGATGAGTTTCATCGGGCCCCGTCCAGAGTCGATGGAGTTGTCGGAATGGTACGAGCGCGATGTCCCTTTTTTCAGATATCGCCATGTGGTCAGACCGGGTATTTCCGGCTGGGCTCAGGTCGAGCAGGGGTATGCGGCTGAAGTGGATGGCATGATCACCAAGCTGCAGTATGATTTTTTCTATATCAAACACTTCTCGCTGTGGTTGGATATCCTTATCGCTTTCAAGACATTAAGGACGATCTTTACCGGTTATGGTTCCCGGTGATGATTTCAGTTGGTTAATGGCGCTTGCAAATGCCATCTTTCAGGGCTTGGAAAGAGGCTGTCAGGAGATTCCCTACAGCAGTATCGGTAATCGATTCTTCACCTGGCGGGCATCGGTCGGCTGGATCGTGGAGGAGCCACGGTTGAGTGGGGAATAAAGGCGTAACCTGGTGACGGCCGAGACGCAGCGGTTGTGGTGTTTTGATAAGAGCCTGCCTATCGTAAAAGTGACGTAAAATCAGGGTGATATGGCCATCGGTGTGACCAAAAGACTCGGCCAAGTGCCGGGTCTTTTGGGTTGCGGCTGAAGTGACCCACTCCAGAACTGCACAGGTTATAGTGCAGCCATCAGCCGGGCTGGGTGCGCGACGAAAACTCCATAAAAAACGATGGACCATGAAAAGCTAGATCGCCGTCGCAATGGACATCTTCAAGATCCAGTCCACTGCTGGTGGGCAAGATCAACGTCTTTTGTACTCAATTCTGGTAGCATGCGCCTCCATCTGAATTCTCGTTATAGGCGCTGGCGTGAGACACCCCATTTCCATTCTCGACTCTTCTCTGGCTCCCGCTTGGAGGGCCCCCACATCGCTGTGGTGGGCTGGCCTGGCGGGAGTCATGCTTTTTGCTGCTCTTAGGCTGGTGCTGCCCGAGGCCGGAGAAACGGCCGGAACGCTGATGGCGTTGGCGGGACTAATAGCGGCTCTTGCCTGGGGGAAGGGAGTTCGCTCGTCGGCGCCTTTCTGGCTGCTGCTGGGCGCCATCATGGTTCAGCTGATCAGTTGGGTGGCGGGCTATTTTCACCATCCTGAGTGGATGACGGACAATCCCCAGCTCGATCGACTAGCCAAGTGGTTCCTCTTCATCGGCGTGGCCTGGTGGCTTGGTGGCAGCACACGGTTGACCTTGTGGACCTGGGCGTTTGGCGTGGCGGGCTTTCTGGCCGCCGTGTGGTTGGCCGATGAAAGCCTCGCCGCTTGGATGCGAGGGCTGGCCGGGGGGCGTGTCGACTTCGGCATCCGTAATGCGCAGCATACGGCGTTGTTCTTCGGCGCGGCACTGATCGGCCTGCTGTGTTTCTCGCAGCGGTGCCTCACGGGCGGAAAGCTAGCTTGGCTACGTCGCATAAGCTGGCTGCTTGCGACGGCCATGTGCCTCATCGGGGTAGGCATTACCCAGACGCGGGCCGTATGGTTGGCCATGCTGGTCGTGTTGCTGGTTTTAGTCGCGGTATTCGGTCTGCATCATTTCGCTGGCAGATCGACGACGGGCTTTAAAAAATCTGCCTGGATTGTCGTTGCCGCGGTATGCCTGGTTGTGGTGTCGGCGGGGTGGGCGTTCAAGGGCACCGTTGAAAAGCGGCTGGAACGCGAAAACGCCATCATTGTTCAGGCCATGGAGGGAGATTGGAAGGAGATTCCCTACAGCAGCATCGGCAATCGACTGCTCTCCTGGCGGGCATCGTTTGACTGGATCGCGGAGCGACCCATGGTCGGGTGGGGGGAAGAGGGGCGTAGCCTGGTGACGACCGAGACGGCGTGGTTGCCTCCCCAGACCCGAAACAATTATGGCCACCTGCACAATACCCTGCTGGAGCTCTTGGTCAGCTATGGGGCGCTGGGCTTGCTCGTGATGGTCTCTCTCGTTGCCTGGATCGGGATGGGCACGTGGAAAGCCTGGCGATCGGGCGTGATGCCGGGGGATATGGCATGTTTCGGTTTGCTGTTCTTCGTCTTCTACCTGGTGGTGAGCCAGTTCGAGTCCTACAGCTTCTTCTGGACCGGGACCTACCTCCAGGCGCTGGTGTTAGGGGGGCTGGTGACTCACATCTGGCGCTGGCAGGTGGAAAGCGGCCAGCGTGTCTTCTGCTGGCCTGGCCGCTCAGTATTTGCCTGATACACCAATACCCTTTATAAAATCTTCGCCGGAGACCACGGCAAAGGTTTCATGCGCCTTGATGTGCGTCTGGTAGTAATCGTGGTGACCATAGTCCTTCCAGGCGGCCTTCTCCAGGCCGCTTGAGCGTCGCTTCAGCCAGCGTTTGATACGCTTTTCCATACCCAGCTGCGCCCTCAGGTCGTGCATGCTGTCGAGGGCGACGGCCTTCTCTCGCTGTGCCTCCCTATTCAGCTCCTCGCTGTAGATGCCCCAGGGCCCTAGCTTGGACTCGGTGATAGAGAGCGGCCAGACGCCTGCGGCGGCGTGGGCGGGTCCGCGGGGAAAGCCGCGGATGCCTCCCAGGTGGTTGGCATAGAGCAGTAAGCTTTCGGGCAGGTGGTTGGCCCCCTGCAGGGCGAGCGCGGTGGCTTTGGCGGCCGCTACATGATCCGGGTGAGGGTCGATCTCCGGGTGGGTCACGACCACAGTATCGGGTTGAATCTTGGCCAGAAGCTCGCAAAGGTCTTCAAGCAAGTGTTCACCGCGGTTGGCCGGTGCAGGGTCTGAGCCCAGTCGGTAGTGATTCCACTGTCGAAACTCGCCCGGGTTGAGAGTAGGGTCGCCCCGCGAGGGCACATCGAGACTGGGTGCCTCCAGCAGCTGCGGTAGGGTGTCGTTAAAATAGCCAAGCATGATCAACCGCTCGGCGGGCACGCCTGCCAACAGCGGGGTGGTGGCGCTGTTCCAGGCGCGGATGCGCCCCTTGCGTCGGCTCGCGCTTTGGGTGTCATCGTCAAGACTGGGCAGGTACTGACGATCGAGGCGTTTCTGCCGTTCGCCTGCGGTCAACGTGACGATCCAGACGTTGTCATGCCGTTGGCGATAGAGGCCATAGGCGGCGAGCTCTGCATCGTCGGGATGCGGGGCGATGATCAGGATCGGCCCCTTGTCCAGGTGGGGCTTTCGAAAGCCGAGCAGCCTGGCGGTGGGGGCCAGTCGGCAGCGCTCGCTGACAAGCGATAGCGTATCGAGTGACGTGATGCCGGCCAGGTTCAGCAGGCGTTGCCCCGTCTGGCCTGGCTCCAGAAATTGGGTGAACAGCCGTGCCTCGCCTTGGCGTGTGGTCACGGCGGGCAGGCGCCAGCGGCTCGAGGCGCGATACTCCACCTCGAGCAGCCAGCTGTAGTCTTTCGGCAGTTGGGGGGGCTCGCCATCATTGACGCTCAGCCGACCACCAGTATCGAGGCGCGACGGTATCGTCAGGTCCGGTGCCAGGGGGAGGTGATGGTCGTGTCGCTGCATGCTGACTAAGGCTCCCGAGGAACAGGAATGAGATCGATGAAGGCGTCGACAATGCGCGCCTCGGAGAAGTGTTCCGCCCAAGCGGGATTGATCTCGACTGGAGCCTCTACGGCTTCGCATATCTTGGCGCCTAGGCTGTCAGCATCGTAAGTCGCGAGCAGGCGGCGCTGTTCGCCCACCAGCACTTCACGAATGCCTCCCGGGACGTCGGTGGCTACGCACTGGGTGCCTAGCGCCAGCGCCTCGATCAGCACCAGGCCAAGCCCCTCGAAGCGAGAGCTGAGGACAAAGGCCGTGGCATCTGCGACCCATGGATAGGGGTTTTCCAGCGTGCCGAGAAAATGCACGACATTGTTTACCTCAAGGCGCTTCGCGTGGGCTTCCAGGGCATGCCGCTCTGAGCCGTCACCGATGATCACCAGAGGTAGTGACAGGCCAAGTTGACGGGCCTTCGCATAGGCATCGAGCAGCAGAGCCTGCTGCTTGACGGGGACTAGTCGCGCGACATGCACGAGGTACGGGGCCTGAATCTCCGGGTCGCGAGGTTCCCCTGCCAGTTGCGCGAGGCGCCTCAATGGCACGGCGTTGTGAATCACGCGGCTGTCGGCAACCTGGGCATCGTTCTGTTTGAGATACTGCTCCAGCGCCTGCTGTACGCCGTGAGAGACGCAGACGACCTGATGCTTCTGGTAGAGGCATCGCGCCAGCCAGCGAGCCAGCCAGCCGCTGAATCTGCCGGTCACTGCCTCGACGATGCGCCAGGCGCGCGGATCGCGATACTGCCACAGCAGTTCGAAGGCGCCCTGGCCACGGATCAGGATGAGATCGAAGCGTCCGTATCGCGATTCGATTTCGGCCACGAACGCCTCGAACGCCCGACTGCAGCGTAGGCCCTGCCAGACGAATCCTGAACCGGGCAGCAGCGGCTTCAACGCCAGCCGGCTGAGCAGGTGCCAGGTCATGCCCATGACACCACGGCGCTGCTCCCGGTCGAGATCGCGGCAGTGGACGGTGACGTGGTGATCCGGCAGCCGCTCAGGCTGGCCCTTGAGCACCAGCAGGTGCACGTCATGGCCTTGGGACGCCATGGCATTGGCCAGGGTCAGGGTGGCCTGCTCAATGCCTCCCGTGCCAAGGCGGCGTAGGGTGATCAGGATGCGTTGCGGTCGTGCGCTTTTATAGGGCAATACGATGTAACCGGGTGCGGAATATCCGAAGCGAATATACCATGCACCGTTAACCTGCGTAATGCTGCAAGATCCTGACCTGTTGGGAAAAGGGCAAGCTGAAGGAGAGTTTTTATTAACCTGCAACATTTCAAGGCATTGATTCAGGAAGAGGCCTTCAAGGCAGGACAAGGCTGGTCGTGGTGGCGTCTCTTACGTCATGTGTGCGCAGGCAAGCCAGCCGTTCGGGCCGTGGCTCGGATACGGCTGGCACAGTGGCTGCAACATTCGGGTGCCAGAGGTCTGGCGCGATGGATGTTCCAGGGTCTTGCCATGCGATTTGGTGTCTATGTTGGGCCAAGGAGCGTAATGGGGGCGGGGCTGCACTTTTCGCATCCGACGTCGGTGGTGATCGGTGACCGGTTGGTGCTGGGAGAGCGCTGTCGGCTCTATCAGCAGGTGACGTTGGCTGGCGCCCCCGGCGGGGAGGAAGCGTTTCCGCGCTTGGGAAACGACGTCGTCGTTTATCCCGGTGCCAAGGTGATTGGCGAGGGGCGAGTGGGCAACAACGTGATCATTGGTGCCAACGCCGTCGTGAATCGTTCCTTCGGCGACAATGTGGTGCTGGCCGGGGTGCCTGCACGGATCGTCAAGCGGCTCGAGCCTGTCGACGAGTCATCTTTGTCATAGACTATGGCTACTTCTCATCAGAGTGGCTCATCGCCACAGATCTCGGAGCAGCGTTTCGGCCTGCCGACGATATACCTCCCCCCTTAGCTTGTTCACCGTCAACGAACGCTTCAGCGCCGGCCACTGGTCGGCGCTTTTCGTTGGCAACCGGCGCACATGGGCATCGATCCAGAGAACCTCGTCTTGCTCGTCAATCAGCAGGTTGTTGTAGTGCAGGTCGCGGTGCACGTAGCCGGCGTGGGCGAGCCGGGCCACCTCCCGGCAGAAGCGCTCCAGGAAGGCGAGACGCCCCGGTTCGTCCCGCTCGTCGAAGACCTCGCCGCCCGGCCTCGCGTTCTGCACGTGCTCCATCAACAGCAGCGAGCCGTTACGGTTGCCGGGGTTGAGCGACACCCCCCAGCCGTGACAACGGGGCGTGGCGAGGCCGGCACGATGCAGGACCTGCAGGCTGAGATACTCCTTGCGGGCGTCGGACTGGCCCAGCCAGCGCTTCTCGAGGTAGTCCCTCAGCAGCCACTTGAACGGGGCCTCGCGCCGGGGAAATTTGTCCGGCACCACCTTGGCGAGGATCTGCTGGTCGGCGGATACGTAGAAACGGCTGCTGCCCACGGCCTCGAAGGCCTGGGTGGTGGTGGTGCTTTGGAGCGCCAGCCGATCCGGCAGGCCGTCCGGATGGACGACCAGGTAGCGGCGGCGCCGATCATTGAAGGGGATATCCAGCAGTTTCACGTCATGTCCCGATGATGGAGTCTGTAATCACAGCGCCTCGAACTGGGGCAGCACGCTTTCCTTGAGGAATTGCCGATAGTGGCGCTCCTCGATCTCGACCGGGGCCTGGTCCATGCGCGCGATCGCATCGGCCAGGCCCTTTTCGTTATCGGGCGCGACCAGAAACTCAGCGAGTTCCTGTGTGAGGATCTCTCTTGGGCCACTGGGGCAGTCCACGCTGATCACCGGGGTGTGCAGCAGCAGGGCCTCGAGGAGCACCCGGGGCAGACCCTCGGCATCGGAGGCGAGAATCATCGCCCTGGCCCGGGCGATCCAGGGGTAGGGGTTGTGATGATAGCCGGTGAGGGTCACGCGATCGCTCAGGCCGAGCTCGAGGATCTGCTCGCGGATCGCGGCTTCGTGCTCCGGCTTGCCCTTGCCCATGATCACGAGTGGCGTGACGACCCCGCTCTCGGCATAGGCGCGCAGCAGGCGGTCGTGTCGCTTGCGGGGCTCCAGGGCCGCCACGCAGAGGAAATATTCGCCCTCGGGCAACTCGGCGGGCTCTTCCGCCATCGCGACGAAGGGCTCGCGCTCGTAGGGGTTGTAGATGGGGATGATCCGCTCGGCCTCGAGGCCCACCACGCGTTCCAGGTTCTCCTTCACGCCTTGTGAGACGGCGATGACCTGCCGGCCGCCGTAGAAGCGGCGTACCTTTTCGAAGGCGCGCTCGCGCTGTCGTGGATCGCTGAACTTGGCCGATACGTCGGACTTCACCCAGAAGTAGAGGTTGTGGTGTCTCAGGTGGCGGGTGATCTTGTCGCAGGAGCAGGAGATCACCACGTCGGGGCGCCAGGCCTCCAGGGCGCGGGCGATGCGTGAGGCCTGCCACTTCTCGGTGAGCACCGTGGTGGTGGCCTTGGTGAAGGCGGTGACCACCTCGAGGTTCTCGATCTCTAGCCCTTCCGGCAGGCGGTGCTCGATGCGCTCGCGCAGGGTGAAGACGATGACATCGTGACCGCGCTGGCGCAGCTGATCCGCCGTGTAGAGCAGCGATTTCTGGGCGCCGCCGCCATAGAGGTCCTCGATGACGAAAGCGAAGCGTTTTTGGGCCATGGGGATCTCGCGGCTTAAAAAATCTGCGTAAGGCTATCACAGTGAGCCGGGCACGTGGCGGGGACGCGACCATGGGGCGATTGCGTTACAATTTTGTCCGTCACCACGCTAGGAATTACCATGAAGCTCTTAATTACCGGCATGGCCGGTTTCATCGGCCATGCCGTGGCCAAACGGCTGGCCGGGAAAGGTCATGAGATCGTCGGCATCGACAACCTCAACGACTACTACGATGTCTCGCTCAAGCAGGCGCGCCTCGACGACCTGGCCGACTGCAAGGACGTGCAGTTCATCAGGCTCGACCTGGCCGACCGAGAGGGCATGGCGGCGCTGTTCGCCGAGCATTGCTTCGATCGGGTGATCCACCTGGCGGCCCAGGCCGGCGTGCGCTACTCCCTGGAGAACCCTCACGTTTATGCCGACAGCAACCTGGTCGGGCATCTGAACGTGCTCGAGGGCTGCCGCCACGGCAAGGTGGAGCATCTGGTCTATGCCTCCTCGAGTTCGGTGTACGGCATGAATGAGCATGTGCCCTTCGCCACCGGGGGCGTTGTGGACCATCCGATCAGCCTCTATGCGGCCACCAAGAAGGCCAACGAGCTGATGGCGCACACCTATTCCCACCTCTATGGCCTGCCGACCACCGGGCTGCGCTTCTTCACGGTCTACGGGCCCTGGGGGCGGCCCGACATGGCGATGTTCAAGTTCACCCGCGCGATCCTGGCTGGTGAGCCGATCCAGGTCTTTAACCACGGCGACATGCAGCGCGACTTCACCTACGTCGACGATATCGTCGAGGGGGTCGTGCGAGTGCTCGACGTCATTCCCCAGGCCGATCCGCAGTGGCAGTCCGGCGCGTCGGGGCCGGATACCTCCAGCGCGCCCTATGCGCTGTACAATATCGGTCATGGCAGTCCGGTGTCGCTGATGGCCTTCGTGCGCGCGGTCGAGGCCGCCACCGGGCGTGAGGCGATCTGCGACTTCCAGCCCATACAGCCGGGCGACGTGCCGCGCACCTGGGCCGATACCGAGGCGCTTTTCCAGGCGACGGGGTATCGGCCGGAGGTCAGCGTGGAGGTGGGGGTCAGAAAATTCGTGGAGTGGTACCGCGGGTTCTATGGGGTGTAGGACATGCGAGTGGCGGCAATCGCCTTGCAAGTCGAAACGTCGAACCGACGGCCCCACGAGGACAGGTGCCGAACCCTAGGCCCACGTGCACCTGCAGGGCGCGTATCGTAAATAGAACAGTTGAACAGGACAAAGCGGGAGACAAGGAATGAAGATCACCATTGTTGGCACGGGTTACGTGGGCCTGGTCACCGGCACTTGCCTGGCCGATGTGGGCCACGACGTGCTGTGCATGGACGTGGACGCCGAAAAGATCGCCCGCCTGGAGGCCGGCGAGATTCCCATCTACGAGCCGGGGCTCGAAAGCATGGTGCAGGCCAACGTATCGGCGGGGCGCCTATCCTTTACCACCGACCCGGCCCAGGCGGTGGCCTTCGGCACCATGCAGTTCATCGCCGTGGGCACGCCGCCCGACGAGGACGGCAGCGCCGACCTCAAGTACGTGCTGGCCGTGGCGGAGACCATCGGCTCCCACATGAACGAGTACAAGGTGATCGTCGACAAGTCGACGGTGCCGGTCGGCACGGCCGATCGCGTGCGCGAGACGGTGGCGAAGACCCTCGAGGCCCGGGGCGAGCGCCTCGATTTCGATGTCTGCTCCAACCCCGAGTTTCTCAAGGAGGGGGCGGCCATCGAGGACTTCACCCACGGCGCGCGGATCGTCGTCGGCACCGAATCCGAGCGGGTGAAGGGGCTGATGCGCGAGTGCTACGCGCCCTATATCCGTCAGCAGGAAAAGCTGATGTTCATGGACGTGCGGGCCGCCGAGCTGACCAAGTACGCCGCTAACGCCATGCTGGCGACCAAGATCAGCTTCATGAACGAGATCGCCAACCTGGCCGAGCGGCTGGGCGCCGACGTGGAGCAGGTGCGTCGCGGGGTAGGCTCGGATCCGCGCATCGGCTATCAGTTCATCTACCCGGGCTGCGGCTACGGCGGTTCCTGTTTCCCCAAGGACGTGCAGGCCCTGGCGCGCACCGCGGCCGACGTGGATTATCGGGCGGAGCTGCTCACCGCCGTCGAGTCGGTGAATCAGCGCCAGAAGCAGACGCTCTTCGCCAAGCTCCGTCAGGCCTTCGATGGCGACCTGGCCGGCAAGACCATCGCGCTGTGGGGCCTTTCCTTCAAGCCCAACACCGATGACATGCGCGATGCCCCGAGCCGCACTCTGATGGAAGCACTGTGGGACGCTGGTGCCCGGGTGCAGGCCTACGACCCGGAGGCGATGCGAGAGTGCCGCCGGATCTACGGCGAGCGGGACGACCTGGTACTGGTGGGTGATCGCATCCAGGCGGTGAAAGGCGCTGATGCCCTGGTGATCTGCACCGAGTGGAAGGAGTTTCGCACCCTGGACTTCGCCTGGCTGAAGCAGCAGCTGGCCATGCCGGTGGTGATCGACGGGCGCAACCTCTTCGAACCCGACGCGGTGAAGGCGGCCGGGCTGCTCTACTTCGCCGTGGGGCGGGGCGACTCGCTGCGCCATACTTGAGTGATCCGATGAGCGACGGGGAGGCAGCCTGCGATGATCGATTCGATACAGCGCTTCTTCAGCGACTTCATTGCCGGCGGCGGTGAAGCGGGCGAGGCAGGTCCTAGCCTGGAACTGTCCGTGGCTGCCTTGCTCTTCGAGGTCGCCCGTGCCGACTACCATCTCGACGATAGCGAAGTGGGCCTGCTGCGCGACCTGCTGCAACGGCGTTTCGACCTGGCGGAGGCAGAGCTCGACGAGTTGATGCGCCTGGCGCGGCAAGAGGCCGAGTCGGCGGTGGACCACTATCGATTCGTCAGCCTGATCAAGGAACATTTCGACTACGTCCAGCGCTGCGAACTGGTGCGCATGATGTGGTCGCTGTCACTGGTCGATGGAGAGCAGCACCACCTGGAGGAGCATCGCATTCGTCGCCTGGCCGAGCTCCTTCATGTCAGCCACTCGGATTTTATCCGTGCCAAGCTCGGGGTGCAGGAAGACGCGTCTCGCTGACCCTGTGATCATCGCTTTTCCTTGTCTTCCGGAAGGGGCATGCTGTGGGGAGATCCACATGGGGTAAATCCTTATGGGACAATCTGTTATGTGACAGCCCTTATGAGATGAGCCCCTTAATGGCAGACAAGGAGTCGAGCGATGGCGCGTGAGATAGCGGTGATGGGAGCCGGGATGGTGGGGGTGTCGGTGGCCTGGCACCTTGCTCGGCGAGGGCACTCGGTGACCCTGATCGATCGACGTGAGCCGGGGCGCGAGACTTCGTTCGGCAACGCCGGCATCATCCAGCGCGAGGCGGTCCGCCCCTATCCCTTCCCACGAGATATCGCCACCCTGCTGCGCGTGCTGCCCAACCGCCAGGTGGATATCCGCTATCGCCCCGGCGGCATGCTTCAGGCGGCCGGGCCGCTGCTGCGCTATTGGCACAACTCCTCCAAGGAGCGTTACCAGAAGATCGTGCCGGAGTATGCCTCGCTGATCGGGCTGTCGTTGGAGGCGCACGCCCCGATGATCGAGGCCGCCGATGCCGAGCGACTGGTGCGACGGGAAGGCTGGCTCGAGGTCTATCGCACCGCGGCCGAACTGGAGGCGCGAGCGGCCGAGGCGCGAGAGGACGCACAGCGCTTCGGGATCCGGTATCGCGTGCTGGATGCCGACGAACTGGCCGCCTTCGAGCCTTGCCTGGCCGAGGGCCTGGCGGGGGCCATCCATTGGCAGGATCCCTGGACGGTCGCCGATCCCGGCGCCCTGGTCCAGGCCTACGCCAAGAGCTTCGAGGCGGAAGGGGGGCGCGTGCAGCGGGCCGAGGTGACGGGCATCGAACGCCTGGGCAGCGGCTGGCGTATCGCGACCTCCGAGGGGGCCCTCGACGCCGAACAGCTGGTGATGGCGATGGGGCCCTGGTCGCGCGACTGGCTGGGCGATCTCGGGCTCGAGATCCCGCTGTTCGTCAAGCGCGGATATCACATGCATTACGCTGCTGCGGGGGCGGAGACACTACGCCACTGGGTCATGGATGCCGAGGTCGGTTACGTCCTGGCGCCCATGGAGGCGGGCATCCGCTTGACCACCGGTGCCGAGCTGGAGCGACTCGATGCGCCGCCGCACCTCGCGCAGCTGGAGGCGGCGGAACAGGCGGCGCGGCGGCTGGTGCCGCTGGGCGAGCGTCTCGAGGCCGAGCCCTGGAAGGGCGCGCGCCCCTGCACGTCCGACATGAAACCGGTGATCGGGCCCGCGCCGGGACAGCCAGGGCTGTGGCTGGCCCTCGGCCATGGCCACCAGGGCTTCACCCTGGGGCCGGCGACCGGTCGCCTGCTCGGCCAGATGATGGATGGCGAGACACCCGATATCGACATGGCGCCGTTCCGCGTGGATCGGTTCTGAAGTCAGTGGAGTGGGGTCGAAACCCCATCGCCGTGCAAGCATAGCTCCCACGGATGCATCTGCACGTTGTGGGAGCGGTCGGCTTGACACCTCGACTCGCACCGCGAAGGGCACGCATCGCCCTGCCTCAAGGCGGGAGGGGCCTCAGGGAATTAACGCTTCGCCTTGCGCTTCTGCTGGACGAGGTGACACAGCAGCTTGACGAGCAGGGTGACGACGAACACCAGCCAGCCGGCCGTGGCCAGCGCGTTGAACAGCAGCATCTTCTGCTCGCCGTTCATCGGCGTGATCAGGTGGTCGATGACGATGGCCAGCAGGAAGGCCAGGGTAAGGGGCAGGGCGAGGATGTGCATCCACATCTCGGTGCGCCGCTTGCGGACGTGGTAGCGCCCCAGCAGGACGCGGATCGGGCGGTGCACGAAGCTGATCAGGATCAGGCTGCCCACCATCAGCAGGGCGGCCAGCGACGGCTCGATGCTGCCCAGGTGGGCCGAGATGCTGACCGACCAGTAGAGCACCAGCCACATGAAACCGGCCAGGATGGCGACGATGTCGGCGTAGTGTCTTACCTTGGGCATGCTGTCCTCATGAGTGGTGCGGCCTGTCAGGCTGGCAATATGATACGGCATTCAGCGCCGCTTGAAGAGTCGACGTACCCAGTACCAGCGATTGATCAACAGGGCGGTAAAGATCAGCGAGCAGCCCGTGAGCTGCAGCAGTGTCATGCTCTCCTCGAACCACCAGGCCGCCATCAGCGCGGTCCAGACCGCCTCCAGCATCAGGATCACCGCCGCGTGGCTGGGCGTGGTCAGCCCCTGGGCATGCACCTGCAGGAAGAAGCGCAGGGTGCTGGCGAAGAGCACGCTGGCCGCGAGCCAGCCGAGGGTGGTGGCCGAGAGCTCGGCCGGCCAGGGCTCGATGGGCAGCGAGGCGAGGGTCAGCATCAGGCCCACCACGACCAGCTGGATGGCGGTGAGCGGCAGGGCGGGTACCCGGCGCACGACGCGAGCGTTGGTGTTGATCAACAGCGAGAAGCCTGCCGCCGCTCCGACCATCAGCCACTGGCTCGTCTCGATCCGGAATCCCGCGTTGAGCGACAGCAGGGCGAAGCCGATCAGCGCCACCGGCAAGGCGATCCAGGTGGAGCTAGGCGGCCGGTCGCCGAACATCAGGCGTGCGACCACCGGTACCAGCAGGATGCCCAGGCTGTTGATGAAGGCGCTCTCGCCAAGGTGTCGGGAGTGATGCAGGCCGAACACCCACAGCGCGATGGCGCCACTGAAGATCAGCCCCACCCCGGCCGCCAGCCGCCAGTCGGCGAGCGAGAGTCGTCGCAGGCTGGCGAGCGCGAAGAGCGCCAGGATGCCACCGGCCATCAGGAAGCGCGTGCCGATGAACAGCAACGGCGGCATGCCGGCCAGGGCCTCCTTGGAGAAGATCCAGCCGGCGGCGGCGAGCAGGGTGACCAGCAGCAGCATGAAGTCGGCGCGCAGAGGCGAGCGTGTCGGGTCAACGGGCGTCATCGGTCACCGGGACGTAGGGAAAGCGGTCGAACATGTTAGCAGACAACCGACTTGGCGTGGCCTCGGGAATGCCGAGAGGTTGCGATATACTGGCGCGACCGTGGCTTGCCACTCAGCGCCTGACTCGACAGGCCTTGGTGGCAGGCTCCTCGATACAGACGCTCTCGATACAGACTTTCGAAACAGGACCTGCCGTGAACTCGATTACCCTGACCCGCCCGGACGACTGGCACCTCCACCTGCGTGATGGTGACGTGCTCTCGGCCGTGGTGGCCGCCAGTGCGCGCCAGATGGGCCGTGCGATCATCATGCCCAACCTCAAGCCGCCGGTGACCACGACCGGGCAGGCGCTGGCCTACCGGGAGCGGATCCTGGCTGCCTTGCCCGCCGGGGCGCGTTTCGAGCCGCTGATGACCCTCTATCTGACCGACAACACCCCGGCCGAGGAGATCGAGCGGGCGCATGCCAGTGGCCTGGTACAGGCGGTGAAGCTCTATCCGGCCGGGGCGACCACCAACTCCGCCTCCGGCGTGACGGATCTCGCCCTCTGCGACGAGGCCATTGCCGCCATGGCGCGGCTGGGCATGCCGCTGCTTGTCCACGGGGAGGTGACCGATGCCGAGATCGACATCTTCGATCGCGAGGCGGTATTCATCGAGCGGGTGATGAAGCCACTGCTGGAGCGGCACCCGGACCTGAAGGTGGTGTTCGAGCACATCACCACCGCCGAGGCGGCCGCGTTCGTGGCCGCCGCACCGGCCAACGTGGCCGCTACCATCACCGTCCATCACCTGCTGTTCAACCGCAACCACATGCTCGTGGGCGGTATTCGCCCGCACTATTACTGCCTGCCGATCCTCAAGCGCGAGCGTCATCGTCAGGCGTTGCTGGAGGCCGCGACCTCGGGAAGCCCCAAGTTCTTCCTGGGTACCGACAGTGCTCCCCACGCCCGGGGCGACAAGGAGAGCGCCTGTGGCTGTGCCGGCGCCTACAGCGCCCCGGCGGCCCTGGAGCTCTACGCCGCCGCCTTCGAGCAGGCCGGTGCCCTGGAACGTCTGGAAGGCTTCGCCAGCCATCACGGCCCGGACTTCTACGGCCTGGCGCGCAATACCGAGACCGTCACCCTGGTGCGTGAGGACTGGCAGCTGCCGGAATCTCTGCCCTATGCTGGCGGGCAGACCATCGTGCCGCTCGCCGCCGGCGAGACGCTGAGCTGGAAGTTCGTCGACTGAGGCGAGCCCCCGGTGCGCGATCAATAAGACAGATAGACAAGCGGCCGCCCCATGGGGCGGCCGCTTTGGTTCGGGATGCCGTACCGGACTGGGAGCGAGAGAGGAGCTCAGTCGTCGAGCAGCTGTCGGTCCAGGAAGGCGATCCCGGCCTCGATGGCGCCATCACGCAGCAGGAAGCTGGTGAAGTGTCCGCGATAGTGCTGCAGGTAGAGCTCGCTTGTCACGCCGTGATCGACGAGGGCGGCGTGGAAGTCGGTGGCGTGATCCACCGGCACCAGGCCGTCCCAGCGGCCGTGGAAGAGGAAGTGGGGCGGGGCGTCGGCGTCAACGTGGGTGATCGGCGAGGCCTGCCGGTAGGCCTCTGACTTCTCGGCGCGGGTGCCGCCAATGAACTCGACCACCAGGCGGCCATCATCGAATTTCATGAGGTCGCTGGGTAGGCCGCCGGCCAGCACGGCGGCCAGCCGGGCGTGGTCGCCGCCATGGGGCTTGGCCAGGGCATCGACGTTGGCGGAGACTCCGAGCAGGCTGACCAGGTGGGCGCCGCTGGAGTAGCCGACCCCGACGATGCGCTCGGTGTCGATGCGCCACGCATCGGCATGTTCGTGGATCCATGCCATGGCCTGCTGCAGGTCGTGAAGCTGAGCGGGGAAGCGGTGCTCCGGGGCGAAGCGGTAGGCGACGTTGACCGTGACATAGCCGCGCCTCGCGAGTCGCTCGGCGATTTCCTCCATGTCGTCGGGCGTACGCCGCTGCCAGCCGCCGCCATGAACGAGCAGGGCGGCGGGGCGCCGCGCATCGGCGGGCGTGTCGGGCAGCAGGACGCGGGCCTCGAGGGACTCCGGCCAGTCGGGTGGCGTATAGGGGCGCGGCGAGAGGCGCCGGACGTCGACGTCGGGGCGAGGCCCCGACTGGGTGATGGCGGGCGCGTTGATCGTGGAGAGATGCGTGGCGCAGCCCGCCACCAGCAGCGGCAGGCACAGGGCGAGTCTTCGCCACCATCCCGCCGCCAGGCGCCTCACGGCTCAGCTCTCCAGCGGCTCGGCCTGGGAGCAGGGCTGGCCCAGGCGGTCGACCATGGCCGTGACCATGCGCGTCGAATGGTCGGCGGCCTTCTCCAGGAACTGCTCGAAGGAGAGGTGGTTATCGCCGCCGCCGGCGATGTCGGAGAGCGCGCGGATCACCACGAAGGGGCAGCCATAGAGATGGCAGGTCTGGGCGATCGCCGCGGCCTCCATCTCGGCGGCCAGCATGGTGGGGAAGCGCGAGCGGGTGGTGGCGACGAGCTCCGGGCAGGCCATGAAGACATCGCCGGTGGCGATCAGCCCTTCCACCACCTTGACCTCGCCCAGCGATTCGACGCACTCCCGCGCGACCTTGACCAGGCGCTCGTCCGGCAGGTAAGCGGCCGGCATGTTGGGTACCTGGCCATGCTCGTAGCCAAATACCACGGCGTCTACGTCGTGGTGGCGCACTTCGCTCGAGACCACCACGTCGCCGATCTCGAGACCCTCACCGAAGCCGCCGGCCGAGCCGGTATTGATGATCGCCTCGGGATGGTAGACATCGAGCAGCAGGGTGGTGCCGATGGCGGCGTTCACCTTGCCGATGCCCGATTGCAGGATCACTACCTCGACGCCGTGCAGCCTGCCGAGGTGAAAGGTGCAGCCGACGTGATGGCGGGTGCGGCGATCCTCCAGCTGGGCGGCGAGCTGCTCGACCTCCTGGGCCATGGCGCCGATGATGCCGATGCGTTTCATGCGAAGATGTCCGCCCACTCGTTGCGCTTGGCCAGGAAGCCGCGGGCGATCTGCTGGGCGCCCTCCAGGCTATGGCTGGCGGCCCAGCCGCACTGCATCTCGTTGCAGGCGGGCACCTCAGTGGCCTCCAGCACGTCCTTGAGGGTGCCTTCGACCAGGTCGAGCACGCCCTCGTAGTCGTCGTGGTTGATCATCGCGATGTAGAAGCCGGTCTGGCAGCCCATCGGACTGATGTCGACGACCTTGTCGGAGTGGTTGCGCGAGAGTTCGGCCATCAGGTGCTCGAGCGAATGCAGCCCGGGCATGTCCATGTGGTCCTGGTTCGGCTGGCAGATCCGCATGTCGTACTTGTGGATGGTGTCGCCGTGCTCGCCGGTCTTGATGTCGGCCAGGCGGATGTAGGGGGCCTTCACCTTGGTGTGATCGAGGTTGAAGCTTTCGACGTTCATCTTCTTGTCGGTCATCGGACGACCTCGCGAGTCGGAAAAATGGAGCAGCGATTCTAGCGGAATTCGCGGGAGGGTGCATGCCACCGCGCCTGCGAGACTGCCTGTTCTTGCCGCCTTACTGCGCGGCGTCGTGGAGGTCGGCGGCCTGCAGGGTGTTCTCGAGCAGGGTGGCCACGGTCATCGGGCCCACGCCGCCGGGCACCGGGGTGATCCAGCTGGCGCGCTCGGCGGCGGCGGCGAAGTCGATGTCGCCGATCAGCCGCCCGTCCTCCTGGCGATTGATGCCCACGTCGATGACGATGGCGCCGGGCTTGATCCACTCGCCCTTGACCAGGCCGGGCTTGCCGACCGCGACCACCAGCAGGTCGGCGCGGCGCACGTGCTCCTCGAGATTGCCGGTGAAGCGGTGGCAGACGGTGGTGGTGCAGCCGGCGAGCATCAGCTCCAGTGACATCGGACGCCCGACGATGTTGGAGGCGCCGACCACGGTGGCATCCAGCCCGCGCACCGAGAGCTCGCTCTGCTGGAGCAGGGTCATCACGCCCTTGGGCGTGCAGGGGCGCAGCAGCGGCAGGCGCTGCGCCAGGCGGCCGAGGTTGTAGGGGTGGAAGCCGTCGACATCCTTGTTCGGCAGGATGCGCTCGAGTATCGGTCGCGCGTCGAGGTGCTCGGGGAGCGGCAGCTGCACCAGGATGCCGTCGATGCGCGGGTCCTCGTTGAGCTGGTCGACCAGCTGCTCGAGGTCCTGCTGGCTGGTGTCGGCCGGCAGCTGGTGCTTGAACGAGAGGATGCCGGCCTCCTCGCAGGCGCGATGCTTGTTGCGCACGTAGACGGCGGAGGCGGCGTCCTCGCCCACCAGGACCACGGCAAGTCCCGGAATGCGCCCGCCGGCCTCGCGGCGCGCCTGGACCTGGCGCGCGACCTGCTGGCGGACTCGGGCGGCAATGGACTTGCCATCGATCAGTTGGGCGGTCATCGAGCTTCCCTCTGGTGGTTCGGGGTGAGTATGGGGCGTGGTGAGCGTGCACCGTGTTCGGGGCGGGGATTTTCGCATGCCGGGACCCGCAGGCAAAGCGCGTGCCGGCGGTGGTGAGGTTCCCGCTTGACCCGCCGGCAAAGTTACGTAGAATACGCAGCGCTTGACGAGGCCCCTGCGGCGACGTCGAGGCCGTGCAAGAGCCGGCGGGGTGTAGCGCAGTCTGGTAGCGCGCCTGCTTTGGGAGCAGGATGTCGGGGGTTCGAATCCCTCCACCCCGACCACAACCTGTTGATTGGAAAGTTTTATTTTCCACCAAGGGTTGCGGTCAGGCGCCCGGATATGTATCATGCGCCCATAGCTCAACCGGATAGAGCAACGGCCTTCTAAGCCGTAGGTTGCAGGTTCGAGTCCTGCTGGGCGCGCCATGCTCGCATGGAGTTGCCGGTAGCGGTTCGAGTCGTTCGTTAGAGCTCGCAGCAAGTGTTTTCGCAAGACCCGTGTCGTAGTGGTGGATGTAGCTCAGTGGTAGAGCCCCGGATTGTGGCTCCGGTGGTCGTGGGTTCGATCCCCATCATCCACCCCATCTCGACATGACCCCAGGCAGTGGTGGATGTAGCTCAGTGGTAGAGCCCCGGATTGTGGCTCCGGTGGTCGTGGGTTCGATCCCCATCATCCACCCCATTGCCTCCCTCAGCGTGATCCTGTCTCCCCGTAGTGCTCATCTTCGCCTCTCTTCATGCATGGCTCGTGCCGTGATGTTGCCCGTGGTGTCGTGCCGTGACGCCTTGTCCCGCACGCGTCGCGCCGATCCCGCTCGTGGTCGTGGTCAGCGCGGAAAAATCTCCGTCCTGGCCCTTGTAATGCGTCGTCGGGCCCCCATTTGATCAGGCACGGCGCTTGCCAGTATCGGGCGGGATTCTTAGAATCAGCCCTTTGAACTTTTCACGCTTTCAGAACGCCCAAGTCGGTAGAGGACATTTCATGCAAGTTTCCGTCGATACGACCTCCCAGATTGAACGCCGCATCACGGTTCAGGTGCCGGCCGCCGAGGTCGACGAGGCCGTTGCCGCCCGTCTCAAGGATGCCGCCAAGAACGTGCGCCTGGACGGGTTCCGCAAGGGCAAGGTGCCGATGTCGGTGATCCGTCAGCGCTACGGCCACGACGTCCGCAACGAAGTGGTGGGTGAGGTGATGCGCGAGCGCTACGTGCGCGCCATCTCCGAGCACGAGCTGAACCCGGCGGGCTACCCGCAGATCGAGGCCACCACTAACGAGACCGGCAAGGATCTGGAGTTCACCGCCACCCTCGAGATCTATCCCGAGGTCGAGCTGGCGTCCATCGAGGGCACCGAGGTCGAGCGTCCGGTGGTCGAGGTGACCGAAGCCGACGTCGACGAGATGATCGACACCCTGCGCAAGCAGAATGCCGGCTGGGAAGAGGTCGAGCGTGCTGCCGAAGACGGCGATCAGGTGAAGATCGACTTCCAGGGCTTCCTGGGCGACGAGCCCTTCGAGGGCGGCAGCGCCGAGGGTCACGAGCTGGTGATCGGCTCCGGCAGCTTCATCCCCGGCTTCGAGGAGCAGCTCATCGGTGCCAAGGCCGGTGAGGAGAAGGAGCTCAAGGTCACCTTCCCCGAGGACTACCAGGCCGAGCAGCTGGCCGGCCAGGAAGCGACCTTCAAGGTCAAGGTCCACGCGGTGAAGGGGCAGGCCCTGCCCGAGGTCGATGCCGAGTTCATCGCCAAGTTCGGCGTCGAGGACGGCGATCTGGACAAGTTCCGCAGCGAGGTCAAGCAGAACATGACCCGCGAGGCGAGCCAGGCCGTGGACAACCGCGTCAAGCAGCAGGTGCTCGAGGCGCTGAAGAAGGCCAACGACATCCCGGTGCCCCATTCGCTGGTGCAGCAGGAGACCGACGGCCTCAAGCGCCAGGCAGCCCAGCAGTTCGGCCTCGGTGAGGACTTCGACGTCTCCCAGCTGCCCGACGAGCTGTTCAGCGAGCAGGCCAAGAGCCGCGTTCAGGTCGGCCTGCTGCTGGCCGAGGTGATCAAGAGCAGCGAGCTCGAGGCCACCGACGACGAGATCAAGGCCAAGGTCGAGGAGCTGGCTCAGCAGTACCAGGACCCCGAGCAGGTCGTCGCCCACTACATGGGCAATGACCAGCTGAAGACCCAGGTCCAGTCCGCCCTTCTCGAGGAGAAGGCGGTCGACGCGCTGCTCGCGCAGGCCACCGTCAAGGACGTGGAAATGGGTTATCAGGAGGCTCTCGCCGCGGCCCAGCAGCAGGGCGAAGCGGCCGAGGAAGACGAAGAGGCCGAGGGCGAAGCCAAGGCCTGATCCTCGCTTCGGGATAGCCTGTCCGGCCGAACGGCCGGGCAGGCGCTACATCCACCGCTTCCATTCATCGGATCCAAGGACATCATCAGATGAGCAACCCGTTCGAACCCCAATCCGCCGGCGGCCTGGTGCCCATGGTGGTCGAGCAGAGCGCGCGCGGCGAGCGGGCCTACGACATCTACTCCCGCCTGCTCAAGGAGCGCGTGATCTTCCTGATCGGGCCGGTGGAAGATTACATGGCCAACCTGCTGGTGGCGCAGATGCTGTTCCTTGAGTCCGAGAACCCGGACAAGGACATCCACCTGTACATCAACTCGCCGGGCGGTGGCGTCACCGCGGGCATGTCGATCTACGACACCATGCAGTTCATCAAGCCCGACGTCTCCACCGTGTGCATCGGTCAGGCGGCGAGCATGGGCGCGCTGCTGCTGGCCGGCGGCGCCGCGGGCAAGCGCTACTGCCTGCCCAACTCGCGGATGATGATCCACCAGCCGCTGGGCGGCTACCAGGGTCAGGCCTCGGACATCGAGATCCACACCCGCGAGATTCTCGGCATCCGCGACAAGCTCAATCAGATCCTGGCCCATCACACCGGCCAGGAGATCGAGACCATCGCCAAGGATACCGATCGCGACAACTTCATGAATGGGCCGCAGGCCGCCGAATACGGCCTGATCGATGCGGTGCTGGAACAGCGTCCGACATCCTGATAGCGTGAAATTCACCCGAGTGCCCTTCATGCACTGAGACGTTTCCCGGTGGCCGCGGCCACCGTGGTGAACCCGACGCCCCGTGAGCCATACTGTACGGGGCGTCATCAAGAAAGAGGTACGCGAATGGCCGACGGCAAAGGCAAGGACGAAGGCGGCAAGCTGCTCTACTGCTCGTTCTGCGGCAAGAACCAGAACGAGGTGCGCAAGCTGATTGCCGGCCCATCCGTCTATATCTGCGATGAGTGTGTCGACCTGTGCAACGACATCATTCGCGAGGAGGTGCTCGATGCCGATGCCGAGACCGATGAGGAGCGCCTGCCCGCTCCCCGCGAGATCCGTCACACCCTCGACGACTATGTGATCGGCCAGGACCGCGCCAAGATGGTGCTGTCGGTGGCGGTCTACAACCACTACAAGCGCCTGCGCTACGGCAGCAAGGAAGACGACGTCGAACTTGGCAAGTCGAACATCCTGCTGATCGGTCCCACCGGCAGCGGCAAGACCCTGCTGGCCGAGACCCTGGCACGCCTGCTCAACGTGCCCTTCACCATCGCCGATGCCACGACCCTCACCGAGGCGGGCTACGTCGGCGAGGATGTCGAGAACATCATCCAGAAGCTGCTGCAGAAGTGCGACTACGACGTGGACAAGGCCCAGCGCGGCATCGTCTACATCGATGAGATCGACAAGATCTCGCGCAAGTCGGACAACCCGTCCATCACCCGTGACGTCTCGGGCGAGGGCGTGCAGCAGGCGCTGCTCAAGCTGATCGAGGGCACCACCGCCTCGGTCCCGCCCCAAGGCGGTCGCAAGCATCCCCAGCAGGAGTTCCTGCAGGTGGACACCGGCAATATCCTGTTCATCGTCGGCGGCGCCTTCGCCGGCCTCGACAAGGTGATCCGCGATCGCGCCGAGACGGGCGGCATCGGCTTCAATGCCGAGGTCAAGAGCAAGGACGAGTCCAAGGGCATCGGCGACCTGCTGCTCGACGTCGAGCCGGAGGACCTGGTCAAGTTCGGCCTGATCCCCGAGTTCGTCGGTCGCCTGCCGGTGATCGCCACCCTCACCGAGCTCACCGAGGATGCCCTGATCCAGATCCTCACCGAGCCGAAGAACTCGCTGATCAAGCAGTACGCTCGGCTGTTCGAGATGGAAGGCGTGGAGCTCGATTTCCGCGAGGACGCCCTGCGCGCGGTGGCCGGCAAGGCCATGGCTCGCAAGACTGGCGCCCGCGGGCTGCGCTCGATCCTCGAGTCGGTGCTGCTCGACACCATGTACGAGATTCCGTCGCTCGAGGGAGTCTCCAAGGTGGTGATCGATGCCTCGGTCATCGCCGGCGAGAGCGAGCCGCTGCTGATCTACTCCCAGCAGGAAGCGGCGCGGGTCGACGGCACCGACGGCTGACGCGCGCCGGGCGTTCGTCGCCCTGATGAGGGAGCGGCTTTATCCCCGGGGTGCCCGAAGGGCGCTCCGGGGAAGGGCCGCTCCCCTTCTTGTGTGTGGCCGCCCGCCTTTGCCTTGCAATGCCGCCGCTTCGCCCCCATTCCCTGGGTATCCATCCGATTTCGTGTGAGGAACGTCTGCGATGCAGCAGAACGCCGAACAGACCCTGAGTCTGCCCCTTTTGCCGCTGCGGGACGTGGTCGTCTACCCGCAGATGGTCATTCCGCTGTTCGTCGGCCGCGAGAAGTCGATCCAGGCGCTCGAGGCCGCCATGGAGGCCGACAAGCGCGTCCTGCTGGTGGCCCAGCGCGAGGCCAGCAAGGACGATCCCGATAGCGAGGACATGTTCGCCATCGGCACCGTCGCCGAGATCATGCAGCTGCTCAAGCTCCCCGACGGCACCGTCAAGGTGCTCATCGAGGGCGAGTCGCGGGCCGACATCCGCGAGATCGTCGCCGTCGACGGCGGCTACAGCCGCGCCGAGGTGAGCCTGCGCGAGAGCGAGCCGCTCTCCGAGCGCGAGCAGGAGTCGCTGGTGCGCGTGCTGCTCAACCAGTTCGAGCAGTACGTGAAGATGTCGAAGAAGGTGCCCAACGAGGTGCTCAACTCGCTCTCCGGCATCGAGGACCCGAGCCGCCTGGTGGATACCATCTGCGCCCATCTGTCATTGAAGATCGATGACAAGCAGCAGCTGCTGGAGATGGATCGGGTGCGCGATCGTATCGAGCACCTGATGGCGCTGATCGAGTCCGAGATCGACCTGCTGCAGGTGGAGAAGCGCATCCGCTCGCGGGTCAAGGACCAGATGGAGAAGTCTCAGCGCGAGTACTATCTCAACGAGCAGATGAAGGCCATCCAGAAGGAGATGGGCGAGCTCGAGAACGTGCCCAACGAGGCCGAGAAGTACGAGCAGGCCATCGAGGAATCCGGCATGCCCAAGGAGGCCCGCGACAAGGCCCTCCAGGAGCTGGGCAAGCTCAAGATGATGTCGCCGAATTCCGCCGAGGCCACGGTGGTGCGCTCCTACCTCGACTGGCTGGTGGCGGTGCCGTGGAAGAAGCGCACTCGCATCAAGCACGACCTGGTGCATGCCCAGAAGGTGCTCGACGAGGATCATTACGGCCTCGAGGAGGTCAAGGCGCGCATCCTCGAGTACCTGGCGGTGCACAAGCGGGTCAAGAAGCTCAAGGGCCCCGTGCTCTGCCTGGTGGGGCCGCCCGGGGTGGGCAAGACTTCCCTGGGGCAGTCCATCGCCCGGGCCACCAATCGCAAGTACGTGCGCCTGGCGCTCGGCGGGGTGCGCGACGAGTCCGAGATCCGCGGCCATCGCCGCACCTACATCGGCTCGCTGCCCGGCAAGATGGTTCAGCGCATGGCCAAGGCCGGGGTCAAGAACCCGCTGTTCCTGCTCGACGAGGTCGACAAGATCGGCATGGATCACCGCGGGGATCCCTCCTCGGCGCTGCTCGAGGTGCTCGACCCGGAACAGAACGATACCTTCAGTGACCACTATCTGGAGTTGGACTACGATCTCTCCGAGACGCTGTTCATCTGCACCGCCAACTCGATGAACATTCCCGGGCCGCTGCTGGACCGTATGGAAGTGATCCGTCTTCCGGGCTACACCGAGGACGAGAAGCTGGCCATCGCCAAGCGCTACCTGGTGCCCAAGCAGCTCAAGGCCAACGGCTTCAAGGACGACGAGCTGTCCCTCTCCGACGACGCCCTGCTCGAGCTGATCCGCTACTACAGCCGCGAGGCCGGGGTGCGCGAACTCGAGCGCCAGATCGCCAAGGTGTGTCGCAAGGTGCTGCGCGAGCGCATCGAGAAGGAGAGCAAGGAGGGCGCCCAGGCCCCGCAGCGGCTCTGCGCCGCCGACGTCGAGCCCTATGCCGGGGTGCGGCGCTACAGCTACGGTCTGGCCGATCAGCAGGATCAGGTGGGGCGCGTGACCGGCCTGGCCTGGACCTCGGTGGGCGGCGAGCTGCTCAACATCGAGTCGGTGATCACCCCCGGCAAGGGCCGCCTGGACAAGACCGGCTCGCTCGGGGACGTCATGAAGGAGTCGGTGAGTGCCGCCCAGACCGTGGTGCGGGCGCGCGCCCTGGCGCTCGGCATCGATCCCGAGCGCTTCGAGAAGGAAGACCTGCACATCCACGTGCCCGAGGGCGCCACGCCCAAGGACGGTCCCAGCGCCGGTGTCGCCATGGTCACGGCGATGGTCTCGGCCTACACCGGTCGTCCGGTGCGCTGCGACGTCGCCATGACCGGCGAGGTCAACCTGCGCGGCGAGGTGATGCCGATCGGCGGGCTCAAGGAGAAATTGCTGGCCGCCAGGCGCGGTGGTATAAAGACGGTGCTAATACCGGAGGAAAACCGTCGTGACCTCAAGGAGGTCCCGGACAATATCAAGGAAGCCCTCGATATTCGGCCGGTTAGCTGGATTGATGACGTTCTGGAGGTGGCCCTGGCCGAGAAGCCTAAGCCGAAAAAGGAGGGTTCCACTGCGGAAGACTCCTCCTCCAAATCGTCGATGATCAGTACGCACTAACGGTAATTTTTCTCGCCATGCCGGAGTGAAAAGCCCGGTATGGCGGGGTTTGGCTGGTAAGGTTGCTTGACAGGGCTTTCGCCGCATTGCTATAAACTATCGCCATGCTGTGATCGCGTCAGTCAGCCGAAAGTCTCGCCGATTAGAGCCAATTTACGAAATAGTCAAGGGGTGAAGTGTGAACAAATCCGAGCTGATCGAAGCCATTGCCGCGTCTGCCGACATTCCCAAGGCAGCCGCTTCCCGCGCACTGGATGCCATGGTCGACACCGTGTCAGAGAGCCTGAAGAAGGGTGACAGCGTGTCCCTGGTGGGGTTTGGTACCTTCACCGTCAAGGAGCGTGCCGCTCGCACTGGCCGTAACCCGCAGACCGGCCAGCCGATCGAGATCAGCGCTGCCAAGGTGCCGAGCTTCAAGGCCGGCAAGGCGCTCAAGGACTCCGTCAACTGAGGCAACGGCGCCTGCCGTAGCATTGACGGTGGTTTCTTCAACAGGCGCATCGCCCCGGCGGTGCGCCTGTTCCCGTTCATGGGCACCAACACCGCGGCGTCGCGAGGCGCACGGTGATGCGTATAATGTGCGCGACCCGACTCATTTGATCCGCAGAGGCCTGCATGCTGCAAAGTATTCGTGACCGCTCCAAGAGCTGGGGCGCCAAGATCATCATCGGTGCCGTGGTCGTGACCATGGCGCTGTTCGGCGTGGAATCGCTGGTCGGGCTGCTGGGCAACAGCGGCGATGAGGTCGCCCAGGTCAACGATGAGCCGATCACCCGCCAGCAGCTCGAGATCGAGGTGCAGCGCGCCATCCGCAGCGGCCAGGTACCGCCGGACCAGGAGCGCGCCCTGCGCGCCGAGATGCTCGACATGCTGATCACCGAGCGGCTGCTGACCCAGTACGCCGAGGAGGGCGGCCTCTACGTCTCCGAGCAGCAGCTCGATCAGCTGATCGTCACCCTGCCGGAGTTCCAGGACGCCCAGGGACGCTTCGACCGCGAGCTGTTCCGCAATCGCCTGGCCAGCGCCGGCTTCACGCCGCTGTCGTTCCGCCAGCAGCTCGCCGTCGACCTGAAGCGTCAGCAGGTCCAGCAGGGACTGGCGGTCAGCGACTTCACCCTGGAAGAGGAGAGCGAGCGCCTCGCCGAACTGCAGCGCCAGACCCGCAGCTTCCAATACCACGCCCTGACGGCGGATGACCTGGCCTCTGCGCCTGAGCTCCAGGAGCAGGATCTGCAGGCCTACTACGACGCCCACCAGGGCGACTACCGCCGCCCCGAGCAGGTGAAGGTCAACTACGTGGTGCTTGATCGCCAGCAGATGGCCGCCGAGGTCAAGGTGAGCGAAGAGGCGCTGCGCGAGGCCTGGCAGGCCGGGGCGGCCGAGGCCGATCGCCGCGTCTCGCACATCATGGTCACGTTCGGCGACGAGCGTAGCCGCGAAGAGGCTCGGGCGCGCCTAGAGCAGGTTCAGGCGCGTCTCGCCGAGGGCGAGGCATTCGACGCGCTGGCGGCCGAGCTCTCCGACGACACCTCGACCAGCGACGCCGGCGGCGACCTGGGCGTGATCTCCCGCGGCTTCTTCGGCGAGGCCTTCGAGGACGCCGCCTTCGCCCTCGGCGAGGGGGAGGTCTCCGGGATCGTCGAGACCGACAACGGCCTGCACCTGATCAAGGTCACCGAGCTCGATCGCCCCGCCCTCGAGGAGCGCCGCGAGGCGCTGCGCGCCGAGCTGGCCCTCGAGCAGGTCGACGACGCCTTCAACGAGCGTGCCCAGCGCCTGATCGATGACAGCTTCGCCGCCGACGATCTGGCAAGCGTCGCCGACGATCTCGGGCTCTCGCTTGAGCAGAGCGACTGGGTCGGTCGCGAGGGGGGTGACGGCGTGCTCTCCGAGCCCGGCGTGATGCAGCAGGCCTTCAGCGGCGATGTGCTGGAGGAGGGCTACAACAGCGAGGTGATCGAGCTCGACGAGGATCGCCGCCTGGTGCTGCGCGTGGCCGAGCATCGCGACGCCACCACGCTGCCGCTTTCCGAGGTGCGCGATGAGGTCGAGGCCGCCGTGCGCGAGGCCAAGACCCGCGAGGCGCTGGTGGAGCTGGCGACTCGGCGCGTCGAGAGTCTGCGGGCCAGCGAGACGCTGGAGATCGACTGGCAGCAGGCCGAATCGGTCAGCCGCCAGGGCGGCAGCGCCCTCCCGGAGGCGCTGGTCCAGGCCGCCTTCCGCCTGCCGCATCCCGAGGGCGAGCAGCCGGTCTACGGACACGCCGTGGACGGCGAGCGCGTGATGCTGATCGCCCTGGAGCGCGTCCAGGACGGCGAGCCCAATGCGCAGATGGAGGCCTTCGTCGCCAACATGGCGGAGCGTCTACGCGCCCAGGCCGCCATTCAGGGCCTGCTTGACGACCTGCGCGACAAGGCGAGCATCGACCGGCTCTGACGGTAAGCGCCGAGCCATACGCGCCGAGCGACAAGCTAACCCCAAGGCGATGGCCTTGGGGTTAGCTTTTTCTGGGGGCAGCACACACGCTTGGCCGCTTGGCCTTTATGTTATCTTGTAACATTATTGCTGAGAACACCAAGGAGCCCCCATGCCCGCGCCTCTCTCTGCCATCCCCGTCCATCTGCTCACCGGTTTTCTTGGCAGCGGCAAGAGCTCGCTGATTCGACGCTTGATCGAGCAGAAGCCTGCCGACGAGCGCTGGGCCGTGGTGATCAACGAGTTCGGCCGGGTGGGGATCGACCAGGCGATGTTCGAGGAGCGTGACGACCTGGTCGTCAAGGGACTGCCCGGGGGGTGTCTCTGCTGCCAGCTGGCCGTCGTGCTGCAGGCCTCGCTGGTGAACCTGCTGCATCGCCATCGACCGGACCGCCTGATCATCGAGCCCTCGGGGCTCGGTCATCCGGCGGGCCTCATCGAGGTGCTGCGCGGCGAGGGCCTGGCCGAGGCGCTGGCGGTGCGCGATGTGATCGCGCTGCTCGATCCGCGCCGGCTGGAAGACCCGCGCGCCCGGGCGCATGAGACCTTCCGCGACCAGCTGGTCATGGCCGACGGCGTGGCGCTGACCATGACCGACCTGGCCACCCCCCAGCAGGTGCAGGCGGCGAAGGACTGGCTCGGCGAGCTGTGGCCGCACAAGCGCTGGATTCGCGAGGCGCCCCATGGGGACCTGCCGCTCTCTTTGCTGCGTGAAGGCGGGCGCCACGCCGCCGGCGCCGCAGCGCTTGGCTCGCCGGCCCATCGGGCGGCCCGGGAGGGCGCATTACACTCCGCGAAGGACGCGGCACGGGACGCGGTGCCCGCCGAGCGTGAGCCGTCCCCCGGCAGGCCGGTCCGCGAGGAAGGGGCCTCGCTGGGTCACGCGACCCTGGGCTGGCGCTGGCACGCCGAGGATGTCTTCGACCTGGATCGCCTCGCGGCGCTGCTGGGCGAGCTGCCCGCGGGACTCAGGGTGAAGGGCGTGCTGCACACGGCCGATGGCTGGAAGCTCTACAACCGCGCCGAGGGCACGGTCAGCCTGTCCGGCACGGCCTGGCGGCGGGACTCGCGGCTGGAGCTGATCGGCGAGGCGGGCCGCCTGCCGGACGCCGAGGCGCTGGAGGGCCGGTTGGCAGGCTGCCTGGACAGTCGGTGAGGCCATCCTGGTGGGAGCACTCCTTGCAGCGCGAGTCAGGAGAGCGGGAACTCCTGGAGTCTCGGCTCACTCCCTTCCTCGACGACGATCTCCCAGCCCTTGTCAGGCTGCCAGTCGCCCAGCACCAGGCGCTTGGCCGGGGCACCGTCGACCTCGAGATCATGCACCGCCGGGCGATGGGTGTGGCCGTGGATCAGGGTATCGACCTCTTGGGCCCACAGCGCCTCGACTACCTCGTCGGGGGTGACGTCCATGATGTCCTCGGCCTTGTTGGAGTTCGCCTCGCCGGACTGGTCGCGCAGCTGCTTGGCCAGCTGGAGCCGCTCGGCGATCGGCATGCCGAGCACCTGGGCCTGCCACTGTGGGTCTCGGGCCTGGCGGCGAAAGGCCATGTAGGCCTCGTCGCGGGTGCACAGGCTGTCGCCGTGCATCAGCAGCACTGGCCGCCCGCCCAGGGTCACCACGCTGGGGTCCGGCAGCAGGCGGGCGCCGGCGGCCTTCGCGAAGCGCTCGCCCAGCAGGAAGTCGCGGTTGCCGTGCATCAGGTAGATGGCGGTGCCGGCCTCGGCGAGGGTCTTCAGCGCGGCGGCGACGCGGGATGCCAGCGCGGCGGTGCCGGTCGGATCGGCAGCGCCGAGATCCAGCAGGTCGTCGCCGATCCACGCCTCGAAGAAGTCGCCGAGGATGTAGAGGGCCTCGGCGCCAGAGGCACGTTCGGCGAGCCAGCGAAGGAAGCCGTCGGTGATCTCGGGGGTGGCGGGCTGCAGGTGCAGGTCGGATATCAGCAGGGTGGTCATGGTCGGCCCTGTTAGACGGTGAAACGAATCACGCCCGCCGGGCCTCAACGGCCCCGGCGGGCGTGCGCGCGAGCTTTCCGAGGATCAGACCGCGGTGTCGTCCTTCACGTAGGCCTTCTGGATGACCACGTCCTCGGCGGGCACGTCGGCATGCATGCCGCGACGGGTGGTGGGGACCTCCTTGATCTTCTCGACCACGTCCATGCCCTCGACCACCTCGCCGAACACGCAGTAGCCCCAGCCCTGGATGTTCTTGCCGCTGTGGTTGAGGAAGTCGTTGTCGGCGACGTTGATGAAGAACTGCGCGGTAGCCGAGTGGGGATCCTGGGTGCGCGCCATGGCCAGGGTGCCGGTGGTGTTCTTCAGGCCGTTATCGGCTTCGTTGTCGATCGGGTCGCGGGTCGGCTTCTGGTTGAAGTCGCTGTCGAAGCCGCCGCCCTGGACCATGAAGCCCGGAATCACGCGGTGGAAGAGGGTGCCGTCGTAGAAGCCGTCGCGCACGTACTGCTCGAAGTTGGCGGCGGTCTTCGGGGCCTGGTCGTGGTTCAGGGCGATGGTGATATCGCCGAAATTGGTCTGCAGAATGATCATGCTGGGTTCCTATCGTTGTCGCCGGAGCCGGCGCGATCGCCACGTCCGTTTCGCGGGACTGTTCCGTCGACAGCTCTGCGAGGAGGCGCTGTGAACCCTTCCCTGGGCGCTACTTTTGCCATCCATGGCAAAAGACCTCCTCTTCGAGCTGTCCACGGCGTCCCGCGGGATGGCCCGCGGCGGTCATATTGGTCGGTAGGCGTGATGCCTTGGCGCCGTATGGGCACGTGGCGCTATAATAGCCGTTTTGCCTCGATGCGCGAAGACGGGGGCGTGCCCGCCACGCCTTCTCGTCGTTTGCACCGAGCCAGGCCCGCGATTCAACCAGAGGTTGCCCCACCGACATGACCACCGAGACTACCAGCGCGCCGAACTTCATCCGCAACCAGATCCGCGAGGAGATCGAGGCCGGGCGGACCGGGAAGATCGTGACGCGCTTCCCGCCGGAGCCCAACGGCTTCCTGCACATCGGCCACGCCAAGTCGATCTGTCTGAACTTCGGGCTTGCCGAGCACTTCGGTGGCGACTGTCATCTGCGCTTCGACGACACCAATCCGGCCAAGGAAGAGCAGGCCTACATCGACGCCATCAAGGACGACGTGAGCTGGCTGGGCTTCGAATGGGCCGGCCCGGTGCGCTTCGCCTCTGACTACTTCGACCAGCTCTACGCCTGGGCCCAGCACCTGGTGCGCGAGGGCAAGGCCTACGTCGACGACCTCTCGCCGGACGAGATCCGCGAGTACCGCGGCACCCTGACCGAGGCGGGCCGGCCGAGCCCCTACCGCGAGCGCGGCGCGGAGGAGAACCTCGACCTGCTCGAGCGCATGCGCGTGGGCGAGTTCGCCGAGGGCGAGAAGGTGCTGCGGGCGAAGATCGACATGGCCTCGTCCAACATCAACCTGCGCGACCCGATCCTCTATCGCATTCGCCACGCCAGCCACCACCAGACCGGCGACAAGTGGAAGATCTACCCCTCCTACGACTTCACCCACGGGCAGTCCGATGCCCTCGAGGGCGTGACCCACTCCGTCTGCACCCTGGAGTTCGAGGATCACCGCCCGCTCTACGAGTGGTTCCTCGACAACCTGCCGGTGCCGGTGACCCCGCGCCAGATCGAGTTCGCGCGGCTCAACCTCAACTACACCCTGACCTCCAAGCGCAAGCTCAAGCTGCTGGTGGACGAGCAGATCGTCGACGGCTGGGACGACCCGCGCCTGCCGACCATCTCCGGCATGCGGCGCCGCGGCTACACGCCGGGGTCGATCCGCAAGTTCTGCGACATGATCGGCGTGACCCGGGCCGACGGCGGCCTGGTCGACATCGCCATGCTCTACCACGCCATCCGCTCGGACCTCGAGGACAACGCTCCCCGGGCCATGGCCGTGCTCAAGCCGCTCAAGGTGGTGCTGACCAACGTGGCCGAGGAGCATGAAGAGGTCTATGAGGTGCCCGGCCATCCGGCCCGCGAGGACATGGCGGTGCGCCGTGTGCCCCTGACCCGGGAGCTCTACATCGACGCCGACGACTTCATGGAGGAGCCGCCGAAGAAGTTCTTCCGGCTGGCGCCGGGCAAGGAGGTGCGCCTGCGTAACAGCTATGTGATCCGCTGCGACGAGGTGATCAAGGGCGAGAGCGGTGAGATCGCCGAACTGCGCTGTTCCGTCGACTTCGACACCCTCGGCAAGAATCCGGAAGGTCGCAAGGTGAAGGGCGTGATCCACTGGGTCAGCGCCGAGCACGGCGTGCCCATGGAGGTGCGCCTCTACGACAACCTCTTCCAGGTCGAGCAGCCCGACAAGGACAAGGACGCCGATTTCCTCGAGCACCTCAATCCCGCCTCGCTGGTCACCGTGCAGGCGATCGGCGAGCCGAGCCTGGCCGAGGCCACGCCCGAGAGCCGCTTCCAGTTCGAGCGAGTGGGCTACTTCTGCGCCGATCGCCACGCCTGCCGCGACGGCAAGCTGGTGTTCAACCGCACCGTGGGCCTCAAGGACGGCTGGGCCAAGGTGCAGAAGCAGGAAGGCCAGAAGAAAGCGCACGACCAGAAGAAGGGGTGAGCATGAGTACCATGCAGATCTACAACACGCTGACGCGCCGCAAGGAGCCGCTCACGCCGCTCGAGCCCGGCAAGGTGCGCATGTACGTCTGCGGCATGACCGTCTACGACTACTGCCACCTGGGGCACGCCCGGGTGATGGTGGCCTTCGACGTCATCACCCGCTACCTGCGCGCCCGAGGCTATGACGTCACCTACGTGCGCAACGTCACTGACATCGACGACAAGATCCTCAAGCGGGCCGACGAGAACGGCGAGACCATCACCGCGCTCACCGAGCGCATGATCGAGGCCATGCACGAGGATGAAGCGCGCCTTTGCGTGCTGCCGCCGGACCGCGAGCCCCGCGCCACCGGCCATATCGGCGAGATCATCGCGATGATCGAGACGCTGATCGACAAGGGCTTCGCCTACGCCGCCGATAACGGCGACGTCTACTACCGGGTGCGCCGCTTCGAGACCTACGGCGCGCTGAGCAATCGTGATCCGGACGAGATGCGCTCTGGCGCCCGCATCGAGGTGGATGAGCACAAGGAGGATCCGCTGGACTTCGTTCTCTGGAAGGCGGCCAAGCCGGGCGAGGCGAGCTGGACCTCGCCCTGGGGCGAGGGACGGCCCGGCTGGCACATCGAGTGCTCGGCGATGTCCACCTGCTGCCTGGGCGAGACCTTCGACATCCATGGCGGCGGGCCGGACCTGATGTTCCCGCATCATGAGAACGAGATCGCCCAGAGCGAGGCCGCAACCGGCCACCGCTACGTCAATACCTGGATGCATGCCGGGGCGGTGCGGGTGAACCAGGAGAAGATGTCCAAGTCGCTGGGCAACTTCTTCACCATCCGCGACGTGCTCGAGCACCACGACCCGGAGGTGGTGCGCTACCTGCTGGTGGCGAGCCACTACCGCAGCCCGATCAACTACGCCCCCGAGTCGCTGGCCGACGCCCGCAAGTCGCTGGAGCGCTTCTACAATGCTCTCGAAGGGCTGGCCCTCGAGGACGTCGCGCTCGACGATACGGCCGCGGAAGCGAAAACGCTCGATCAGCCGGGCGACGGCGGCCACGACGCGCGCTTCATCGCCGCCATGGACGACGACTTCAACACCCCCGAGGCGCTCTCGGTGCTCTTCGACCTGGCCCGCGAGCTCAATCGCGCCAGGAAGGAAACGCCGGACCGGGCCCCGGCGCTGGCCGCCGAGCTCAAGCGCCTGGGCGGGCTGCTGGGCCTCTTGCAGCAGGACCCGGCGAGTTTCCTCAAGGCCGGTGCCGCCGACCTGCCGCTCGCGGAAGACGAGATCCAGGCGCAGATCGACGCGCGTGCCGTGGCCAAGAAGGCCAAGGACTTCGCTCGGGCCGATGGCATCCGCGACGAGCTCGCCTCGCTCGGGATCATCCTCAAGGATTCCCGCGAGGGCACCACCTGGGTCTTCGAGACGCCCACCGACTGACCTCGGCCAGACCCTCGGCCGTCGAAAACGCGCCCGGCTCCTGTTCTGCAGGGGCCGGGCGCGCCTCGTCGGGGGCTCGCTTCGGTACGGGGCTTTGGCGTTAGGGCTCTGGTGTCAGGGCTGTGGCGATAGGGCTGTGGCGATATGGCTTTGGCGCAAAGGTCTTGGAGATAGCACCTTGGCGATGTGGGGGCGAGGCTCAGGCGCCGGGTATCGCGTGCGTCGGCAGCGGGATCTGGCGCGGCCAGTCGTCAGGGACCAGGACGAGGCGGCGAGCATTGCTCTCGGGGTGGTGGAGCACGATCTGGATCGGCCGGGCGGAGGCCTCGAAATGCGCCGCCAGTTGCCTCTCCAGCACCGACAGGGCTTCCAGGTCCTCGTGGCGGGGCAGGGCGAGCCAGTGCGGCTTGTGCAGCCAGGCGCCGCGCGTGCCTCGCGGCAGCCCGGCCCGCAGCCGGGGCCAGTCCTGCGCGTAGAGCCAGCGGCCGCGCAGGTGGTCGGGCGTGGCGTCTCGCGGCGCCGGCAGGGGGGCGTGCCAGGGATAGAAGAGCACCCCCGGCATCGCCAGCCGCACGGCCGTCGCCGGATCCTTTGCCCACTGGGGCTGTCCCGCAGAATCCACGGGCGGCAGCAGCGGGTGCAGCGCCTCGATGGCCTCCGGTGTTCGCGCCAGTCGCAGCTGGTGATGGAACAGGTGGTCGCGCTTGGCGAGCAGGCTGTCGGCGCCGCCCGGGCCGATCCAGCGCGCCTGGCTTTCCGGCGTGCCGGGCCCCTCTACGAGTCCCAGGTAGAACTTGATCGCCACTTCCAGGTGTACCGGGCGAGGATCGTCGCGACGGGCGTAGAGCAGGTCCAGCTCGCCGAGGGTGCGCTTGCCCTGGTGGATGCGCAGGTTGTGGGCCAGCAGTCGCGTGGCCGGTGCCTCCTCGAGCAGGAACTGCCAGAGCCGCTCATGATAGAGCCCCATCCGCCCGCGCAGGGTGGGGACGAGATGCGCCTCGAGGCGGCCCGGCGAGCGCTCGTGTGCCAGAAGCCAGGCCGCCAGCCGTTCGTCATCGGCGAGGCCCAGCTCCTCGCGGGTCGGGCGCGCAGCCCCGGGCATCTCGACGAGGCACGGCGCCAGCAGGATCCATCCCAGGTCGCGGACCAGCGGATGGCGGCAGTGATCGAGTAGGCGTTGCGCCGAGGCGGAAAGAGGCATGGCGAAAATCCGACGTTGACGCCCGTGTCTGACATTGAAGCTGTACAGGCCTTATACTCAGGATACATTCATAAGGAACCGGGTGAACATGATGATTCGTCCTCTGTCTCGCTGCGTCTCCCTGGCGGCCGCGTCGTTGATCGCCATCTCCACGGCCCAGGCTCAGGATCCCGTGGTGATCTCCTCCAAGATCGATACCGAAGGCTCGGTGCTCGGCCAGCTGATCCTGCAGCGACTGGAGCAGGGCGGCATCGAGGTCGAGGATCGCCTGCAGCTCGGCGGCACCAGCATCGTGCGCGAGGCGCTGCTGGCCGGCGAGATCGATCTCTACCCCGAGTACACCGGGAACGGCGCCTTCTTCTTCGACATGACCGACAGCCCGGTGTGGAACGATGCCGCCAAGGCCTTCGAGACCGTGCGGGAGCGTGACGCCGAGGCGAACGGCCTGGTCTGGCTGACGCCGGCCCAGGCCAACAACACCTGGGCGATCAGCGTGCGCGGCGAACTGGCCCGCGAGCATGAGCTGTCGAGCCTCGAGGACCTGGCGAGCTACCTCGGCGACGGCGGCGAGTTCAAGCTGGCGGCGAGCGCCGAGTTCGTGGAGTCGCCCCAGGCGCTGCCGGCCTTCCAGTCGGCCTACGGCTTCACGCTTGGCGAGGAGGAACTCTTGGTGCTCTCCGGCGGCAACACCGCGGCGACCATGCGCGCCGCCGCCCAGCAGACCAGCGGCGTCAATGCGGCCATGACCTACGGCACCGACGGTGGCCTGCAGGCCCTGGACCTGGTGGTCATGGACGACACCCTAGGCGTGCAGCCGGTCTATCAGCCGGCGCCGGTGGTCCGCGAGGCGGTCCTCGACCAGCATCCCGAGATCGCCACGTTGCTCGAGCCGGTCTTCCAGGCCCTGGACAAGGAAACCCTGCAGCGCCTGAATGGCGATGTGGCGGTGAGCGGGCGTGCCCCGGACGCCGTGGCGGCCGAGTTCCTCGATACCCTGGGCGACTGAGGCGACATTGCCCGCCGATCGCCCCCGTCACAATGTCGTGCTGCTGAGCCTGTCGCTGGTCGGCCTGCTGGTCTGGCTGGCCCTCGACATGGTGAGCGTGGCCCCCAATCGCATCGTCCCCGGCAGCACCCATGGCCTGGTGGAGTCGCTCGGCTGGGGCGGCGCCCTGGTCTCGGCGATGCCCCTGCTGGCGCTGGCGGCGTTGGCCCGGCGGCCGTCGCCGAGGACACTGCGCATCGCCCTGGGGCTCGTCGTGGTGCAGCTCGCCGCGCTGCCGCTGTGGCTCTCCCTGGCGGCGCACCGCCTGGTCGATCCCGGCGCGGTGGGCGCGCGCCTGGGGATCGGCGCCGGCGTCTGGCTGCTGCTGTTCCTGCTGCTGATGCTGCTGGTGGAACTGCGCAGCCGGCTGGCGCTGTCGCGGCTGGCCGGTGTCGCGCTGCTGGCAGTGCCGCTGGCCGTATTTGGGCTGTGTCTCACGCAGTGGCTTGCGCCCCTGGCGCTGTGGCAGGAGTATCAGGGGCGTCGCGACCAGTTCCTGGGCGCCATCCTCGAACACCTGGCGCTGGTCGGCGTCGCGGTGGGGGTGAGCCTGGTGCTCGGGGTGGCCGCGGCACTCGTCATGCGCCGCTGGCAGGTCGCCCAGCGGATCGGCTTCGGGGTGCTCAACTTCCTGCAAACCATCCCCAGCATTGCGCTCTTCGGCCTGCTGCTGGCCCCGCTCGCCTGGCTCTCGGCGCATGTCGAGTGGCTGGCGGCGCTGGGGGTCAGCGGCATCGGCTGGGCGCCGGCGCTGCTGGCGCTGGTGGGCTACAGCCTGCTGCCGATGGTGCGCAACACCTTTGTGGCGCTGGAGGCGGTGGACCCCGGTGTCATCGACGCCGCCCGCGGCATGGGCATGAGCCGCGGCCAGGTGTTTCGCCAGGTGCGCCTGCCGCTGGCGCTGCCGGTGATCCTCGAGGGCGTGCGCATCACCACGGTGCAGGCCATCGGGCTGACCGCGGTGGCAGCGCTGATCGGCGCCGGCGGCCTCGGCACCTTCATCTTTCAGGGGCTCGGCCAGGCCGCCATGGACCTGGTGCTGCTGGGCGCGCTGCCCATCCTGGCCCTGGCGCTGGTCGCCGACGCCCTGTTGGGGGCCCTGACCGACACGCTACGCCCGGGAGAGGCCGAATGATCGATCTGATCCATGTCACCAAGCGCTTCGGTGCCGACACCGCGGTGGATGACATCTCGCTGAGCGTGGCGCGCGGTGAGCTCTGCGTGCTGGTGGGGACCTCGGGCTGCGGCAAGTCGACCACGCTGCGCATGATCAACCGCCTGATCGAGCACAGCGAGGGCGAGATCCATATCGACGGCCAGCAGATTCGCGACTTTCGTGAGGAGAGCCTGCGCCGACGCATGGGCTATGCGATCCAGAGCACCGGGCTCTTTCCCCACTGGACGGTGGCGCGCAACATCGGCCTGGTGCCGCGTCTGCTCAAGTGGCCGGCCGCGAAGGTCAGGGCGCGGGTCGAGGAGTTGATGGCGCTGCTCGGGCTCGCCATGGAGGAGTTCGCCGACAAGTATCCTCACCAGCTCTCCGGCGGCCAGGCCCAGCGGGTGGGCGTCGCCCGGGCGCTGGCGGCGGACCCCGAGATCCTGCTGATGGACGAGCCCTTCGGCGCCCTGGACCCGCTGACCCGCGAGAGCCTGCAGGAGGAGCTGCGCGAGCTGCAGTCGCGGCTGCAGAAGACCATCGTCTTCGTCACCCACGACATGGACGAGGCCCTGCGGCTGGCGGATCACCTGGTGGTGATGCATCGCGGGCGTATCAAACAGCAGGGTCGGCCGCTGGAGCTCTTGCGCGAGCCGGCCGACGGCTTCGTCGAGTCGCTGCTCGGCGGCGAGGATCGCGGCCTGAAGGAGGCGGCGCTGCTGCCGGTCAGCCAGCGGATGCTGCCGCTGGGGCCGCGCCTGCTGGCGCGCGAGCGGATCGGTCAGCAGGCCAGCCTGCGTGAGGCGCTGTCGCTGATGCTGTGGCGCCATGCCGAGCGGCTCACCGTGGTGGATGATGACGACCTGCCGGTGGGCGAGCTCTCCCTGCGCCGCCTGGTGGGGGTGCGCAGCGATGACTGAGTGTCGCCGGCTGATCGTCCCACTCTGCTGGTTCTCGCTGTTGCTGGCCGCCACCCTGGGCATGGGGCAGCTGGAGGGGCTCTTTCGCGTCATCGAGCCCGACAGCCGCCAGGTGATCTATGCCCGTGCCGACTTCCTTAACCTGCTGGGCCGCCATCTCTCGGTGGTGGGCGTGGCGGCGGTGCTGGCGATCCTGATCGGGGTCGGTGCCGCCATCGCCGTGACCCGCGAGCCGGGTCGCGACTTCCTGCCGCTGGTCAGCCAGCTGGCCTCCATGGGACAGACCTTCCCGCCGGTGGCGGTGCTGGCGCTGGCCGTGCCGGTGCTGGGGTTCGGTACCCTGCCGATCATCGTCGCGCTGCTGCTCTACGGGCTACTGCCCATCGTGCGCAACACCCTGGCGGGCATCCTCGGCATCGACCCGTCGGTGCGCGAGGCGGCGCGGGGCATGGGCATGAGCAGCGGCCAGATCCTGCGCCAGGTGGAGCTGCCCCTGGCCGCCCCGGTGATCCTCGCCGGCATCCGCACCTCGGTGACCATCAACATCGCCACGGCGGCCATCGGCGCCACCGTAGGGGCGAGCAACCTGGGCGACCCGATCATCTCGGGGATCGTCAATGGCAACACCGCCTATGTGATCCAGGGGGCGCTGCTGATCGGCCTGCTGGCCCTCAGCGTGGACAGCCTGTTCAGCCGGTTGCCGTCGCCCGGCGTGCGCTGATCGCGCCTCCGCCGCGCGTGCGTCCCTCGAACTCCTCTCAAGTCCCTCACTCGAGCTTACTCGGGCGCTTCTCTCGCTCGATCGGGGACTACCCAACTCGCCCAGTTTACGTTAACGTCAAGCCTGTTGCGTTGACCGGCCCCGGGGCGACCCCCTGGCGGACCGGAACATTAAAGACAACACTGCCCCCAAAAGGGGCACAGGATCATGACGATGACAACAACACCGGACATCCACGAGCCGACCTTCCTGGCCGGTGACGAGTTCAGCATTCCGACCTTCCGCCTGCTCAAGCAGGACGGCACCCTCTATGAGGGAGCGAAGGCGCCCGAACTCGCCAAGGACCAGGCGCTGGCCATCTATCGCGCCATGGTCGCCACCCGGGTGCTCGACGAGCGGATGCTCGCCGCCCAGCGCCAGGGACGCCTCTCCTTCTACATGCAGTGCACTGGCGAGGAGGCCGCGGTGATCGGCGCCACGGCGGCGCTGGACGACGCCGACATGATCATGGCGCAGTACCGTGAGCAGGGCGCCCTGATCTATCGCGGCTTCACCTTCGACGAGTTCATGAACCAGCTGTTCGGCAACGAGCTCGACTACGGCAAGGGCCGCCAGATGCCGATCCACTACGGGTCGCGCAAGCTGCACTACATGACCATCTCGTCGCCGCTGGCGACCCAGATCCCCCAGGCCACCGGCTACGCCTACGGCCAGAAGCTCGCCGGCGACGGCCAGTGCACCACGGTGTTCTTCGGCGAGGGGGCGGCCTCCGAGGGCGACTTCCATGCGGCCTTGAACATGGCGGCGGTCCACGAGGTGCCGGTGATCTTCTTCTGCCGCAACAACGGCTATGCGATCTCCACCCCCTCCATCGAGCAGTTCGCCGCCGACGGCGTGGCGCCGCGGGCCTTCGGCTATCGGATGCACGTGATCCGCGTCGACGGCAACGACATCCTGGCGGTCTACGCGGCCACCCGCGAGGCGCGCCGAATCGCCGTGGAGCACAACCAGCCGGTGCTGATCGAGGCCATGAGCTACCGCCTGGCCGCCCACTCCTCCTCGGACGACCCCTCCGGCTATCGCTCAAAGAAGGAAGAAGAGGCCTGGCGGGAGAAGGATCCCATCCTGCGCATGCAGCGCTGGCTGGATGACCTGGGCTGGTGGAGCGAGGACGAGGAGAAGGCGCTCCAGGAGAGCCTGCGTCGCGAGGTGCTGGAGACCATGAAACGGGCCGAGAAGCGCCCGCCGCCGCCCCTGGACAGCCTGGTGACCGATGTCTACGCCGACGTCACCCCGGAGCTGCAGCGTCAGCTCGACGCCCTGAAGCGCCATATCCGCCAGTACCCGGAGACCTACCCCAAGGGGGCGCGTGCCCTGGACCCGGACGTGCGAGCCGGCGATGACACCGCGGCCAAGGGAGAGAAGTGAGATGCCGACCATGAACATGCTGCAGGCCATCAACAACGCCCTGGACATCGCCATGGGCGAGGACGACAAGGTGCTCTGCTTCGGCGAGGACGTGGGCAGCTTCGGCGGCGTCTTCCGCGCCACCAGCCACCTGCAGGAGAAATACGGCCGCGCGCGCTGCTTCAACACGCCACTGGTGGAGCAGGGCATCATCGGCTTCGCCAACGGCCTGGCCGCCCAGGGCTCGGTGCCGGTCGCCGAGATCCAGTTCGCCGACTACATCTTTCCGGCCTTCGACCAGATCGTCAACGAGACCGCCAAGTTCCGCTACCGCTCCGGCGATCTCTTCAACGTCGGTGGCCTGACCATTCGTGCGCCCTACGGCGGCGGCATCTCCGGCGGGCTCTACCACTCCCAGTCGCCGGAGGCCTACTTCGCGCACACCCCCGGCCTCAAGATCGTGGTGCCCCGCGATCCCTACCAGGCCAAGGGACTGCTGCTGGCCGCCATCCGCGACCCGGACCCGGTCCTCTTCTTCGAGCCCAAGCGGCTCTATCGCGCCGCCGTGGGCGAGGTGCCGGAGGAGGACTACCAGCTGCCCATCGGCGAGGCCGAGGTGACCAAGGAGGGCAGCGACGTGACCCTGGTGGGCTGGGGCGCCCAGATGGAGGTGATCGAGCGTGCCGTGGAGCTCGCCGAGAAGGACGGCATCTCCTGCGAGGTGATCGACCTGAGGAGCCTCTTGCCCTGGGATCAGGAGACCGTGGCCGAGTCGGTGTTCAAGACCGGCCGGCTGGTCATCACCCACGAGGCACCGCGCACCGGGGGCTTCGCCGGCGAGATCGCCGCGGCCATCCAGGAGCGCTGCTTCCTGTACCTGGAATCGCCCATCGCCCGGGTGACCGGCCTGGATACCCCCTTCCCGCTGACGCTGGAGAAGGAGTATCTGCCGGATCACCTGAAGATCGTCGAGGCCATCCGCGAAAGCGTGAATTTCTGACGACCGGATCCAGGACAGGAGAGACAAGATGACAGATTTCAAGCTGCCCGATATCGGCGAAGGTATCGTGGAGTGCGAGGTGGTGGAGTGGCGCATCCAGGAGGGTGACGTCATCGAGGAGGACCAGCCGGTGGTCGAGGTGATGACCGACAAGGCGCTGGTCGAGATCACCGCCCCCGAGGCGGGTCGGGTCTCCCGGCTCTTCGTGCCCAAGGGCGAGATCGCCAAGGTGCATGCCCCGCTGTTTGCCTACGAGGCTGAGGGCGTGTCGGCCGCGTCTTCCGAGGGTCAGGTGCCTGAGCAGAAGACCGATGAGCCTGAGAGCCAGGCCACGCCCGCCGCCGATCTGCAGGAGGGTGCTCGCCCTGCCGCCAGCACCGCCGCTGCCAAGGACTTTATCCTGCCGGACCTCGGCGAGGGCATCGTCGAGTGCGAGGTGGTGGAGTGGCGCATCAAAGAGGGTGACAGGCTCGAGGAGGACCAGCCGGTCGTCGACGTGATGACCGACAAGGCCATGATGGAGATCACCGCCCCCGAGGCGGGTCGCGTGGCGAAGCTTCACGTGGCCAAGGGCGAGATCGCCAAGGTGCATGCGCCGCTGTTCGCCTATGAACCGGCCGATGGTGACACCACAGATAGCGAGCCGGCCGGCGAGCAGGCGTCGTCCGAGCCCGCCGCCTCGACCCCGCGTGCGCCGCAGGCGGGGTCGACGGATGCCTCGTCTGGCCCGGTGACCCGCGAGACGAGCGGGCAGGGGCCCCACGGGCGGATCCCGGCGAGCCCGGCGGTGCGACGCCTGCTGCGCGAGCACGGGCTGCGCCTCGAGCAGGTACCTGGGTCCGGCAAGCAGGGCCGGGTGCTGAAGGAGGACATCCAGGCCTTCCTGGCGCGCGGCGAGACGGCCAGCCAAGAAGCATCTCCCACCGCGGCGTCCCCCGCCGAGCAGGCCCAGGCGCCCGCGCGCTCGAGCGCCCAGGGTGAGGTGCGGGTGGAGCCGATGCGCGGCATCCGCGCCGCCATGGCGCGCAAGATGGTCGCCTCGGCCTCCACGATCCCGCACTTCCAGTACGGCGAGGAGCTCGACGTCACCGAGCTGCTGGCGCTGCGCGAGCGCCTGAAGCCCGAGGCCCAGGCTCGCGATGCGCGCCTGACGCTGATGCCCTTCTTCATGAAGGCGATGGCGCTTGCGATCCGCGACTTCCCGATCCTCAACAGCCGGCTCAACGAGGCCGGTGACGAGATCCACTACCTGCCGTCGTGCAACATCGGCATGGCCGTGGACGGCAAGGCCGGGCTGATGGTGCCCAACGTCAAGGGCGTGGAGCGTCTGAGCCTGCTGGAGATCGCCGGCGAGATCCAGCGCCTGACCGAGGGTGCCCGCGAGGGCCGGGTGGCCTCCGCGGACCTGCAGGAGGGCACGATCAGCATCTCCAACATCGGCGCGCTGGGTGGCACCTACGCGGCGCCGATCATCAACGCCCCGGAGGTGGCCATCGTGGCCATTGGCAAGACCCAGTGGCTGCCGCGCTTCGATGCCGACGACAACGTCGTCAAGCGGGCGATCATGACGATCACCTGGGCGGGCGATCATCGCCTGATCGACGGGGGCACCATCGCCCGCTTCTGCAACGCCTGGAAGGGCTATCTCGAAGCCCCGGAGACGATGCTCCTGCATCTTGGATAAGCGCGCCTTTCACGGCTTCCCGCCATGCCGGATACCGGGGGCAAGGCGAAGCGAGGGTCCTTTGCCAAGGGTGAGGCGGATTCCGCCGAACGGGTTGGCCATGGATGGCCAACACCGGCCCTGCAAGCGGAGCAGGATGCAAGAGCGCTGCAGGGCAAAGGTAGCGCCCAGGGATGGGTTCACAGCGCCCTCGCGATGGTCCGGCACCCCGGGACTTGCCGACGGGATCTGATCCACTGGGTTGTGCAAGGAGTCCCATGTCATGACGCAGGCGTCCCTGCAGCAGTTCTACATTCCGGAAGAGCAGTCGATCTATCTGCTCAGCCACGACGACGCCCGCAAGCTCAAGGCGTGGGTGTCGCTGTGTCAGGCCCAGCTGGAGCAGCTGGGCTACCGGGGCATCGAGCTGATCGGCAAGGGCGCCTACGGCTTCGTGTTCGCCGGCTTCACCGGGGTGGGCGAGGAGTACGTCTTCAAGTTCACCCGGGTCAACCTGCCCCAGCGCCTGCAGGACCGCCTCGAGGAGGAGGCCTTCATGCTGGAGCAGGTCGACCACCCGCGGGTGCCGAAGCTGATCGTCTTCCAGCGGGTCCGTCGCCAGTCGATCCTGGTGATGCAGCGGGCGCCGGGCTTCAACCTCGAGGAGGTCTCGCTACAGCGGGGGCGGCTTTCGCCGCGCCTGGTGGTGCGCATCGCCGATCAGCTGGCCGATATCCTGCGCGCCCTGCGCCGCGAGAGCGGGCCGGCCGGCAAGCCGGTGGTGCATGGCGACATCAAGCCCTCCAATCTGGTCTTCGATGCGCCAAGCGAGACCATCGCGCTGATCGACTGGGGCTCCTCGGTGTTCGCCCAGCTCGATGCCAACCAGCAGTTCGTGGCGACCAACGTCATGGAGCTGATGTCGGACAACCTGCAGCAGACCAACGCCCGCCTGGGCGATGTCTATTTCATCGGCGAGGAGCAGCTCAACGGCGCGCTCTCCTCGCCGCGCTTCGACGAGCAGGGTGCGGCCGCCACCCTCTATGCGCTGGCCTCGGCGCAGTCCTGTCGCTTTGGCCATCGGGCCATCCCGGCCACCTCGCTCGGCCTGCCCAGGGAGTTCGCGCGCATGCTCGACGGCATGCTCGATCCCGACCCCCAGACGCGCCGGCGCGCCGGCGATCACTTCATCCGCGAGATGCCGCGCCTGGGCCGGCTGGTGATGCTCGACCTGCCGACCCCCCAGGAGGCACCGCTGGTGCCGGTCTGGAGCCGGCCCGCCGGACGCGAGATCGATACCGTCGTCTACAGCTCGCGCAAGTCCTTCCTGCGCGAGGAGGGCGGTCGCGAGACCCTGAATGACGTCAACGACGTCCAGCTCGATCGCTACTACAAGAACTTCATGCAGAACATGGGCGAGACCGAGAAGGCCTTCCTGGCCGCGGTCAGCCGGCTGGGCCGCTATCCGGTGGTCGGCGGGCTGGCGGTGCGCTGGGAGGCCGAGGGGGTCTACATCGACACCTCGCTCAACCTGCACGACCCCGGCCTCAAGCCGGCGTTCATCGCCGCGGTCAACAACATGGTGACGCTCGCCCGGGCGATCCATCGCCGCGGGATCTTCAAGAGCTGCCTGTTCAATGCGCGCGACACCCTGCACCTGGAGCGCGAGAGCGTCGAGGCGCCCTTCGTGCTCACCCCCGGCATGCGGCTGCACTACGAGGTCAGCGCGGTGCCCGAGCTCGAGGACCGCTCGCGCCTGCACAGCTACTTCGAGGACGGTCCGGACCCCGAGGAGTTCCTGGTGCTGCCCGAGGCGATCATTACCTCGCTGGAGGCGCTCAACGATATCCACCACACCGGCATGATCATCTTCGAGGCGCTGCCCGAGCACCTGAAGATCCATAGCCACTACCGGCTGCTGGACCCCTCCCGGGAAGACGAGTTTCGCCGCCGGCTCGAGGACATCCTCGACGCGGTGGGGCTGATCGAGGGGCTCGGGGTCTCGGGCTTCATGAAGATGCCCTACAAGGACACCCGCTTCTTCGCCCATATCGAACACCAGCCCGAGCGCTTCTATCCGCGCAATCCGCGCCGGGCGGCCGAGCTGTCGGCGGTTCGCGAAAGCGAGTAGGGTAACGGCTCGCAGGGTTTCTCGTCGCACAGGGAGGTGGCTCGTCGCTTATGCTCCAGCTGTTGCTGATCAAGCTGCTGGCGACGGCCGGCATCGTGATGCTCGTCGCGCTGTCGGTGGGCCGCCTGGGGCCGAGGCTCGGTGGCATCCTCGCCGGCACCCCGGTGATTCTCGGGCCCGGCTACTTCTTCATGCTGCGCGAGCAGTCGGCGGACTTCGTGCAGCAGGCCGTGCTCTCCACCCTGCAGGCGCTGGTGGCGACGCTGCTCTTCACGGTGTGCTTCGTGGTGAGCGCGGCGCGGTTATCGGCCCTGAAGAGCCTGGCGCTCGCCAGCCTGCTCTGGGTGCCCGGCGCGCTGCTGTTCACCCGGCTACCGGGCGAGCTCGTTGGCGTCATCGTCGCCTACCTGGCGGTGCTGGCGCTGGCGGAGGGGATCAATCACCGGTTGAGGCTGGGACAGCCGGTGGTGGTGGCCAGTGCCGGCTGGTGCGACCTGCTGCTGCGCGGACTCCTGGCGGGGACGCTGGTGAGCCTGGCGACGACGCTGGCCGCGCGCTCTGGCCCGGCCCTCTCCGGCGTCATCCTCGGCTTTCCGGTCGGCATCCTGACCATCGCCTGGACGCTCTCCGAACGCTACGGGGTCGAGGTGGCCCGCATGACCGTCAGCATGACCCAGCGCGGCATGCTGAGCCTGCTCGCCTTCTGCGTCGTCAGCTATCTGGGCGTGGGCCATCTACCGGGCATGCTGGTCTTCGCCCTGTCGCTGTCGGCGTCGATGGCCACCAGTTTCCTGCTGTTCATGTTCAGCCTGTGGCGGGCCCGACGGCTCTACCCGCGTCGCGCGGCCCGCGGCGAGCGCCTTGGCGTCGCTGAATCCAGCGTCGCGGCCGACCCGGAACCCTGACCGCCACCGCGCGGAACCCGGCGGGGCTTGCCTAGAGCGAGGCGGCGGAGCGCGCGGCCTGGTCGTAGAGCCCGGACATGGCGCGCAGCAGGCCCGCCAGGCGACTCATCTCCTCACGCTCGATGCCCATGGAGGAGAGCGAGTCGACCAGGCAGGCCTCGCGGATCTCGGCGTAGCGGCTGCAGGTCTCGCGGCCAAGCTCGGTGGTGCGAAACAGGCTCTCCTTGCCCTGTTTCTCGCCAGCCACCAGCCCCAGACGCGCCAGCTTCTTCAGGGCATAGGTCACCGTGTGGGTATCCTCGACGTTGAGCACCAGGCAGATATCCGCCTGGCGCTTGGCGCGCTCCCGGTGGTTGACGCTATGCAGCACCAGCACGTCCAGGGCGCCGAGTTCCGGGTAGCCGCTGGCCGTCATGCAGCGCACCATCCAGCGGTCGAAGGCGTGCCCGGCGATGATCAGGCCGAACTCGAACTCCGAGAGCTCCTGGCTGCTGCGCGACAGGTGCTCCGAGGAGACAATGGGGCCGCGGGGTGTCCGTTCGCGTGTCACGTGCTGCTCCTTGTCTAGTCATTCCAACAGTCCAGGCGTCCCGGATCAGTTGCCCATGGCCTGCGGCAGCCAGGTCACGATGCCGGGAAAGACGCTGATCAGTACCACGCCGAGCATCATCAGGAAGAAGAACGGCATGGCGGCCCAGGCAATCGACAGGATGTTGCGCCCCGTCATGCCCTGCAGCACGAAGAGGTTGAAGCCCACCGGCGGGGTGATCTGCGACATCTCCACCACCACCACCAGATAGATGCCGAACCAGATCAGGTCGATGCCGGCGGCCTCGACCATGGGCAGCATGATGGAGGTGGTCAGCACCACGACCGAGATGCCGTCGAGGAAGCAGCCCAGCAGGATAAAGAACAGCGTCAGGGCCGCCAGCAGCATGACCGGTGAGAGCCCCAGGGTGCCGATCCAGGCGGCGAGCTCGCGGGGTAGCCCGGTGAAGCCCATGGCCGCGGTGAGAAAGGAGGCGCCGGCGAGGATGAAGGCGATCATCGTCGAGGTGCGCACCGCGCCAAGCAGGGCATCGCGAAAGACCCCGCCGTTCATGCTGCCCTGGACCCGGGCCAGCAGTAGCGAGAGAACCACCCCGACGGCGGCCGCCTCGGTGGGCGAGGCGAGCCCCGCGTAGATCGAGCCGATGACCCCGACGATCAGGGCAAGCAAAGGGATCAGCCGGCGCGCCCGGCGCAGCTTCTCGCCCAGCGGCAGGCCGCTCTCGGCGGGGGGAACCTTGTCCGGGAAGCGCCAGGACCAGAGCATCAGGTAGCCGGCGAACAGCGAGATCAGCAGCAGGCCCGGGAAGATGCCCGCCATGAACAGCCGCGCGATCGACTGGTCGGTGGCGACGCCATAGACGATCAGGATGATCGACGGCGGAATCAGCAGGCCCAGGGTCGCCGAGCCGGCCAGGGTGCCGATCACCAGCTGCTCGTCGTAGCCGCGGCGGGTGAGCTCGGGAATGGTCATCCTGCCCATGGTGGCGCAGGTGGCCGCCGAGGAGCCGGAGACGGCGGCGAACAGCCCGCAGCCGATCACGTTGGTGTGCAACAGGCGCCCCGGGATGCGCTGCATCCAGGGCGACAGGCCGGTAAACATGTCGTCGGCGAGCCGTGAGCGGAAGAGGATCTCACCCATCCAGATGAACATCGGCAGGGCCGTGAGCTCCCAGCTGTAGCTGTCGCCCCAGACATTCGAGGCGAGCACGTCGCCGGTGGGCACCGAGGTGAACTGCGAGAGCCCCAGCCAGCCTAGCCCCAGCAGCGAGAAGGCCACCCAGACGCCGCTGCCGAGCAGCAGCAGCAGGGTAACGAAGAGGACCGTCATCATCACGAGCATGGTGTGTCTCCCGGGCTCATTCCTGGCCGCTGTCGTCGATGGTAAAGGTGGAGGGCCGGGTCACGGCGGTCACCAGGGTCGCCCACCAGGCCTCGGCCAGCGCCAGGCAGAGCAGCACCACGCCCAGGAGCATCGCCGACTGGGGAATCCACAGCGGGATGCGCAGCAGGCCGTAGGAGGTCTCGTTGAAGGCGATGCTGTCGGCCAGCAGCCAGTAGAGGTACCAGCCAAGGTAGAGGCCGAGGATCAGTGCGATGCTCAGACAGAAGACCTCGACGAAGGCGCGCGGGGCTGGCGAGAGGCGCCCGACCAGCAGCGTCACGCGGATGTGGCCGCCGTGCACGAAGGTGTAGGCGAGCCCGAGGAAGCTGGCGCCGACCAGCAGGAAGCCGGAGATCTCCGCGAGGCCGGGAATCGCCAGGCCGATGCGGTCGCCGCCGAGCGCCGTGGCGAGGCGGTCGACGATGCGCCCGAGGATCTGGGCGGTGATCAGCGTACAGATCAGGCACAGGCACAGGGCGGCCAGGTAGCCGCCCAGCTGGTAGAGGGGTCTGAGGCGATAGGTCATGGCAGGGTCCAGAGGCAGCTGCCGGGGCGGGAGGCCCCGGCAGGGAGGGGCGGATCAGTCGCGAGCGGCCTCGTAGGCCTCGAGGATGGCGGCCCCCTGGTCGCCGGCGCGGCCGGCCCACTCCTCGGTCATGGTCGCACCGACCTCCTCGAGCAGGGTCGCGAGTTCCGGGGTCGGCTGGCTGACCTCGATGCCGTTGTCCTTGAGCACCGCGAGGGCGTCGTCGGTCTCCTGGCGGCTCATCGCCCAGCCGCGGGTCTCGGCCTCGGCGGCCGCGTCCAGCACCGCCTGGCGGGTGGCCTCGTCGAGGCGCGAGAAGGCCTTCTCGCTGACGATCACCATGTTCTTCGGCAGCCACAGCTGCGCATGGTTGAAGTGACTCAGGTAGTCCCAGGCCTTGGTGTCGGCGCCGGTGGCCGGCGAGGTGATCATGGCGCCGACGCGCCCGGTGCTGAAGGCGGTGGGGATGTCCGGCACCTCGACCTGGGTCGGCACGGCGCCGACCAGCTGCGCGAACCGCTCGCTGGCGGTGTTGTAGGCGCGCATGCTCAGGTTCTTCAGATCGTCGGGCTCCTCCAGCGCCTGCTGGGTGTAGATGCCCTGGGGCGGCCACGGCACGGCGAAGAGCAGGCGCAGCCGCTGCTCGGCGAGCTCCTCGGCGATGATCTCCCGAGAGGTCTCCCAGAGGGTCTGGGCGTCTTCGTAGCTCGATGCCAGGTAGGGCACGGAGTCGACCTCGAAGATCGGGTTCTCGTTGGCCAGGCGCGACATGATCAGCTCGCCGATGGGTACGATGCCACGACGCACCGAGTTCTTGATCTCGGCATGGCCGATCAACGAGCCGTTGGAGTGCACGGTGATGTCCAGCTCGCCATCGGTGGCCTCGCGTACGTCATCGGCGAACTCGCGGATGTTGACGGTGTGGAAGGTCATGTCGCCGTAAGGCGTGGGCATGTTCCACTCGGTTGCCGCCTGGGCGGTGCCGCCCAGGGTGGCTAGGCTGAGACCAAGGGCGGCGGCCGAGGTCAGAGATAGAAGAGAGAAGCGGGCAGTCATGGGCGGTACCTCGTGTCGGATTCTTGTTGTCGCTCGAGGACGGAAGGGCTCGACGCCTGGCGTCGCACGTGGGCCGTCCAGAAGGAGTCTAGCGACTGTATGGCGAGCAGGTTAGGTAGGCGGACGAGTTCGAGTCAACGATGTGTCGACTAAAGAACGATGTGTTATCGATAAAACGTTGATAAATTCTCGATGTACCCTAGTTTCGAGGAGGTGGAGCATGAAGCGCCTGTTGCTCAATGCCGACATGGGCGAGAGCTTCGGTCCCTGGGTCATGGGTCTGGACCAGGAGGTCATGCCCCACGTGGATCTGGCCAACGTCGCCTGCGGTTTCCATGCCTCCGACCCCGACGTGATCCGCATGACCGTGCGGCTCGCCAAGCGTCACGGCGTTACCGTAGGCGCCCACCCCGCCTATCCGGACATGGTCGGCTTCGGCCGACGCTCGATGGCCTGCTCGGCCGAGGAGGTCGAGAACCTGGTGCTCTACCAGGTCGGGGCCCTGGCCGGGATCTGCCGGGCCGAGGGCCTGGAGGTCGGCTACGTCAAACCCCACGGTGCGCTCTACAACGACATGATGCGCGACCCCGAGATCCTCGCGGCAGTGATGCGCGCGCTCACGGCCTTCGATGCCCGCCTGCCGCTGATGGTGATGGCCACCCGGGATCCTTCCGCGACGCGCGAGCTGGCCGAGCGCCATGGCGTGACCCTGTGGTTCGAGGCCTTCGCCGATCGCGCCTACGACGCCGAGGGGCGGCTCGTCTCCCGGCGCGAGCTGGGCGCGGTGCACCATGATCCGGAGGTGATCGTCGATCAGGCCCGGCGCATCGCCGGCGGCGAGCCGCTGACGGCGAGCGACGGCAGCCGCCTGGTGCTGGACGCCGACACCCTCTGCGTGCACGGCGACAACGCCGAGTCGATCGCCGCCATCCAGGCGATCCGCGAGGCCCTCGACGGACCCGCGAGCGACTCATGAGCCGGCGTCTCCCCCACGGCCTGCCGCGCCTGGAGCCCGCCGGGCTCGACGGCTGGATGGTGCGGCTGTTCGATGCCATCGATGAGGCCAACATGCCCTGGCTCACCGCCCTGGTGAGGGAGTGCGAGGCGGCCTTCGGCGATCGGCTGGTCGACCTGGTGCCGTCCTACACCACCCTGCTGGTGATCTTCGACCCGCTGCGACTCTCGCCGGACGAGGCCCGGCGCCGCCTGGTCGCGCTGCTGGCGGGGCTCACCCCCGATGAGGAGGCGGCGGATGCCCCGGTCAAGGAGCTGCCGGTGTGGTACGACGCCTCGGTGGGGCCGGAGCTTGAGCGACTGGCCGAGCTTTCGGGCATGCGTCGCGATGAGGTGATCGCCTGCCACAGCGAGCGCGACTACCGCGTTTTCGCCCTGGGCTTCGCCCCGGGCTTCGCCTTCATGGGCAGCGTCGATGCCCGGCTCGAGGCGCCACGCCTGGACACCCCCCGGCGCCGGGTGCCGGCGGGCAGCGTGGCCGTGGCCGGCCGTCAGACCGCGGCCTACCCCGCGGTCACCCCGGGCGGCTGGAACCTGATCGGGCGGACCCCGGCGCTGCTCTTCGATCGCGACCGCGAGGGCTTCAGCCTGCTGCAGGTAGGCGATCGGGTGCGCTTCGTGCCCATCGAGCGCGCCGAGTTCGAACGCCTGGGCGGCGATTCCCGACCGATGGAGGAGTCGCGATGACCGATGCCGTCAACGGCCTGCGCGTGACGCGCGCCGGTCCCCTGGCGCTGCTTCAGGATGCCGGGCGCTTCGGCGTGCGCCGGCTGGGGGTGACCCAGGGCGGACCGCTGGACCTGCACGGCTGGGCCTGGGCCAATCACCTCGTCGGCAACGCCTGGGGCACGCCGGCGCTGGAGGTGACCTTCGGCGGCCTGGAGCTCGTTGCCGAACGGGCGCTGGTGGTGGCCGTGGCGGGGGCGGACCTCTCGGCGAGGCTCGACGGCGCGCCGCTCGCCGGCTGGCAGTCGGTGTCGATCGAGGCCGGCCAGCGGCTCGCCTTCGACACGCCGGTCAACGGCCTGAGGGCCTACCTGGCGGTCGCCGGTGGCTTCGCGGCGTCGCCGGTGCTCGGCAGCGTGGCCTGCGTGGTGCGCGAGGGGCTGGGCGGCCACGATGGCCAGGGCCATCGGCTGGCCGAAGGGGATCGTTTGCGGGTCAGGGCGCATCACGCGCCCACCGGGCGCGGGGTGGCTCGTGAGACGCCCCGGGAGGCACCCGCTGAGGCGTGGATCGACTACCGGCAGCCGGCCGTGCTGTCGCTGCTGCCGGGGGCCCAGGTGGGGGAGTTCAGCGGGGAGAGTCTCTATCGGGCCTTCAATGCGTCCTGGCGGGTGGACGATCGCGCCGATCGCATGGGCGTCCGGCTCACCGGCCCGCCGCTTCACTGCCGGGTGACCAGCATGATCTCCGAGGGCATCGGCCTGGGGGCCGTGCAGGTGCCGCCGGACGGTCAGCCCATCGCCCTGCTCAATGATCGCCAGACCATCGGCGGCTATCCCCGGCTCGGCGCCCTCACGCCGCTGGCCTGTTCACGGCTGGCCCAGTGCCTGCCGGGCCAGGAGGTGCGACTGAAGGCGATCGCTACCGAGCGGGCGCTGGAGGCGTACCGCCGTTTTCGCAGCGCCTTCGCCTGAGCGAGGCGCCGGCACGGCGCCTCGCTCAGGCGTTTCTCTCATGCGCCCAGGCCACTCTCACGCAGCAGCTGGTCGATGCTGCGCTCGACGCGGGGCGCGCCGCCCTCGAGCAGCAGCTGGGTCTCCAGGTCGCTCAGGCCGTCCTGCACCAGGCGCTCGATCAGCTCGGCCTTGGTGATGCCGGTATGCTGGCTGGCCTGCTCGAGGCGGGTCTCGATGTCGCGGGAAAAACGCAGCAGATGTGGCATGGGGCTAGTTCCTTGCAATGGGTCCGAGTCGAGTGTCGCGATAGCGCATGACACCATCATGACGCCTTGGCCGGGCGAGGGAAACGCCTCGCCGATGTCATGGCCTCGTCGAGGCCTCAGGCCAGTCCCTGGCGCTGCATGGCCTCGGTGATGATCGGCACCGGGGTCATCAGGTGCTCGCGCATCATCTGGGCGGCGCGCGGGACGTCGCGGGAGAGGATGGCCTCGACCAGGGCGTCGTGCTCGCCGCGCTTGCGCGCCAGGGCTTCATTCGAGAAGACCGTCTCGCGCAGCCACAGGTGCCGATAGCGCTCCACCTGGTCGAAGAGGCCCTCGCGGACCTTGAGCAGGTGGGGCGAGTCGCAGCCGGCGACGATGGCGGTATGAAAGGCCTTGTGGCGGGTATCCCACACCTCGAGCTGCTCCTCGGGGCTGTTGACCTCGGTCACCTTGGCCAGAGTATGGGCCTTGGCCAGGATCTCGGCCTCCCAGTCGTCACCGCCGCGCTGGATGGCCAGCTCCAGCAACAGCCCCTCGAGCTGGGCCCGGGCATCGTAGAGATCGGCGAGTTCCGACAGCGACATGGGCGCGACCCGGTAGCCCCGCTGGCTGATCGCCACCACCAGGTGCTCGGCCACCAGCTGCGAGAGGGCCTCGCGCAGGGGGCCGATGCCCAGGCCATAGCGTTCCTTGAGCCCGCTCATCCGCAATTTCTCGCCGGGCGTGAAGACGCCGCGGATGATGTCGTGTTTCAGCCAGTGATAGGCACTGACGCCGAGGTTCTGTTTCGAGATGGTGTCCATGGCCCGCTGTCGTCCTGAGTGTCCCGTCCATCATACCCAATGATCGCCACGGTGGTGAATCATGCACCCTGATGCCAAAACATGGACGCTTACGTGAATGATGGATATTTCGAGCCACGCCAGGCGCGGCGCCGGGGCCGAGCGAGGGGCGCCCCGCACCCGCCGTCAGTCGGCGGCCTCGCGGGGCTGGCGCAGCTCCTGCCAGGCCGCGTAGGTGCTGAGGAACACCCGGCCGGTCAGGTCGTCGAGGAAGTCGCTGTGCTTGAGCCGGTCCATCACCGGCCCCTTGACCTCGGCGAGATGCAGGGTGACCGAGGAGTCCTGGAGCCGGGCGTTGATCGCCTCGAGGCTCTCCAGGGCCGAGGCGTCGATCAGGTTGACCGCCGAGCAGATCAGCACCACGTGATCGAGCTCGGGGCGGCTTGCCACCAGGGCGTAGAGGGTGTCCTCGAGGTAGCGGGCGTTGGCGAAGTAGAGGCTCTCGTCGACACGCAGCATGGCCAGGTGGCTGACGGTCTCGGTCTGGTGGCGATGCACGCTGCGAAAGTGCTCGGTGCCCTCGATACGCCCCACCAGCACGCTGTGCGGGCGGCTGGTGCGGTAGAGGAAGAGCCCGATGGAGAGCAGCACCCCCGAGATGATGCCTGCCTCCACGCCCTCCACCAGGGTCAGCACGATGGTCACCGCCATGGCCGAGAAGTCGCTGCGCGAGTAGCGCCAGGTCTGGCGCATCAGGGGAATGTCCACCAGCGTCAGGATGGAGACGGTGATAGTGGCGGCCAGCGTGGCGATGGGCAGGTGGTGCAGCAGCGGGGTCAGGGCCAGGGTGACCGCCGCGATGCCCAGCGCCGCGAAGAGGCCCGCCATGGGGGTGCGCGCCCCGGATTCGAAGTTGATCACGGTACGCGAGAGCCCCCCGGTGACCGGCATGCCGCCGGTGAAGGCGGCGGCGACGTTGGCGCCGCCCAGGCCCACCAGCTCCTGATTGGGTGAGATCCGCTCGCGGCGCTTGGCGGCGAGCATCTGCGCCATGGAGATCGACTCGACGAAGCCGACCACGCTGATCAGCAGCGCCGGGACCAGCAGCGCTCGCCATAGCGGCAGCTCCAGCGGCGGCAGGGTCAGCGGCGGCAGCCCGCCGGGCACGGCGCCGACCACCGCCACGCCCCGCTCGGCGAGCCCCAGCTGCCAGCTGAGCAGCGTGGTCGCGATCACCGCGATCACCGGGCCCGTGCGTGTCAGCAGCGCGGCGAGCCCCGCCGGCAGGCCCATCGCCAGGAAGAGCCGCTTGCCAAACTGTCGGATGCCCACCAGGAAGGCCAGGCAGCCCAGGCCCATCAGCAGGGTCGGCCCGTGGGTCCGGCCCAGGTCGCCGGCGAGGCTCGCCACCAGGTCCAGGGCGGTGAAGCCGCTGGCCTCGATGCCGAGCAGGTGGGCCGCCTGGCTGGCGGCGATCAGCACCGCCGAGGCGGAAAGGAAGCCGGCGATCACCGGATGGCTCAGGAAGTTGGCGAAGAAGCCCAGGCGCAGCAGCCCCATGGCGGTGAGCATCAGCCCCGAGAGCAGCGACAGCACGAGTGCCGCCTGGAGGTACTCCGGCGTGCCCGGCGTGGCCACCCCCGAGAGGGCCGCGCCCGTCATCAGGGCGATGATCGCCACCGGCCCCACGGCCAGGGTGCGGCTGGTGCCGAGCAGGGTGTAGGCCAGCAGGGGCAGGATGCTGGCATACAGGCCGACCACCGCGGGTAGCCCCGCGAGCAGGGCATAGGCCAGCGACTGGGGAATCACCATGATGCTGACGATCACCCCGGCCAGCAGGTCGGCGCCGGCCAGGCGGCGGGTGTAGTGGGGCAGCCAGGTGAGGATCGGGAGGTAGCGCTTGAGCATCCTGTCACGCCGTGTCGGTGGCTTTTGCAGCGGGCGGTGGCCCGCGGGCATGCCGACCAGACTAAACGATATTGGTCTCGAGGTTCAGGCTTGGTTAGCATCGGGTGAATCAGCAATGCACAGTGACACCCCACCGATGACAACGCCAAAGGACACGCCATGAAGCCCGAGACTCTCGCCCTGCACCACGGCTATTCCCCCGACGACCAGCACGCCGTGGCTGTGCCGATCCACCAGACCACCTCCTTCTCCTTCGACAGCGCGCAACACGCCGCGGACCTGTTCGACCTCAAGGTCGAGGGCAACATCTACTCGCGGATCATGAACCCCACCTGCGCGGTGCTCGAGCAGCGCCTGGCGGCACTGGAGGGCGGCATCGCGGGCCTGGCCGTGGCCTCGGGCATGGCCGCCATCACCGCCTCGATCCAGACGATCGCCGAGGCCGGCGACAACATCGTCTCGATCAGCGAGCTCTACGGCGGCACCTACAACCTCTTCGCGCATACCCTGCCGCGCCAGGGCATCGAGGTGCGCTTCGCCGACAAGGACGACATCGAGGGCCTGGAGGCGCTGATCGATGCACGCACCAAGGCGGTCTTCTGCGAGAGCGTCGGCAACCCCTCGGGCAGCGTGGTGGACATGGCGGCCCTCGCCGAGGCGGCGCATCGCCACGGGGTGCCGGTGATCGTCGACAACACCGTGCCCACGCCCTTCCTGTGGCGTCCCATCGAGCATGGCGCCGACATCGTTATCCACTCGGCGACCAAGTACATCGGCGGTCACGGCACTACCGTGGGCGGGGTGATCATCGATTCCGGCAAGTTTCCCTGGGCCGAGCATGCCGAGCGCTTTCCGCTGCTCAACGAGCCGGACGTCTCCTATCACGGGGTCTGCTACACCCGGGACCTGGGCGAGGCGGCCTTCATCGGTCGGGCGCGGGTGGTGCCGCTGCGCAACATGGGTGCGGCGCTCTCCGCCCAGGCCGCCTGGAACCTGCTGCAGGGCCTCGAGACCCTGTCGCTGCGCATCGAGCGCATCTGCGACAACGCCCTGAAAGTGGCCGAGTACCTGGAAGGCCATGACGCGGTGACCTGGGTGCAGTACGCGGGTCTCGAGAGCCACAAGGACCATGGCCTGGCACGCCGCTACATGGACGGTCACGCCTCGGGCATTCTCAGCTTCGGCATCAACGGCGGCCTCGAGGCCGGCGCGCGCTTTTACGATGCCCTGGGCATGATCCTGCGCCTGGTCAACATCGGCGATGCCAAGACCTGCTCGTCGATCCCCGCGGCCACTACCCATCGCCAGCTCAACGAGCAGGAACTCAAGGCGGCCGGGGTCAGCCCGGACATGGTACGCCTCTCCATCGGCATCGAGCACGTCGACGACATCATCGCCGACCTGGATCAGGCCCTGGCCGCCAGCCAGGCCTGAGGGAGCGGGGAGGGAGCACGGGCGTCGGAGGGCGTCGAGCGCCCCGGCTCAGGGCCGGGGCGTGCGTAGCCGGTGCCTGTCGAGCTAGCCCCTATCGAATAAGCCCCGATCGAATACGCCCCGGTCGAGCCGGCGCTTCCAGGCCAGCGCCAGGCGCCCGCCCCACCAGCGTCGACCGCGGATGGCCAGGCCCTGGCCGCCCAGGTCGAGGATCGTGACGGCCACCCGCCTGGGAACGTAGGGCGTCAGTGGCTTGCCGGCCAGGCGGGCGGCGAGGTTGTCGGCCAGCACGGCGGCCTGTTGCAGGTCATGCAGGATCAGCTTCGGCAGCACCCGATGCATCAGGGCCGCGCAGTCGCCGGCGGCGAAGACGTCGGGAGAGCCCGGGCTCTGCAGGGTCTCCTCGACGGCCAGACCGCGTTCCGGAATCAGCGGCAGGCCCAGTCGCTCGAGCCCCTCGGGCGGGGCCAGCCCCGCGGCATGCACCACATGGTCGGCCGCCAGCCACTGCAGGCTGTCTTCCCCCCAGGCGTGATCGGCGGCGGTGAAGGTCAGGCCCCCCGGGGCATGGCCGGAGACGTTCACGCCGAAGCGCACCCTGACCTCCTGGCGTGCGAGATGGCGCATCAGCCAGCGCACGGCGCCCGCCGGGGCGCCCTCCAGCAGCCGTTCGTCGCGGGTCACCAGCAGGATCTCGGCTTGGGCACCAGAGCGCCTGGCCAGCTCGCGAAGCTGACAGGCGATCTCCACGCCGCTGGCGCCGCCCCCCACCACGACGATTCGCGGCGCGAGCCCGCGGGCAAACTCCCGCTCCAGGCTGTGGCGCATCGCCAGCAGGCGAGGAATCGGCTTGATCGCCCAGACTCGAGGCCCCGGCGATGAGGGGGGCGGACAGCGACTGGAGGACCCCAGGTTCAGGGAGAGCAGGGAGAAATCCAGCGTCCGCCCATCCTCAAGCCGCGCTTGCCGCGCCTCGGGATCCAGGCCCGCCAGGCGCCCGCGGATCGGCGTCACGCCGTATCGCGTCGCCAGCCGGGCCGGATCCAGCCGACCCTCGCTGGCGCCGTGCTTCCCGCCGAGCATGCCGGCGGCGATGCCCGCGTGCCAGAAGCCGCCGGGGTCGACCAGCATCACCTCGGCATCCCCGAAGCGTCGTCGATGGCGGAGCAATTGCAGGTGGACATGGCCGGCGCCGACCAGCAGCAGGCGGGGACGCTCGGCGCGGGGGGATGCGGGAGTCATGGCGCGATGGTAGCCCAAAGGCGAGGCGCGGGCGACACGGGCCCCGTGTGCGCGCTGATGCCTGTGCTGGTCAACGGGATGCCGTCAGGGGGGCGGAGCGTCGCCGGTGGGCGTGCCAGGCCGACCAGGAATAGAGGGCCAGGCCGATCCAGATCAGCACGAAGGTCGTCAGCTGCGTGGCCGGCAGGGGCTCATGAAAGACCCACAGGGCGATGAGGAACTGGATGGTCGGGTTGAGGTACATCAGGAACCCCAGCGTGGCCAGGCGCAGGCGCCGCGCAGCGCCGGCGAAGGCCAGCAGGGGCAGGGCGGTGATCACCCCGCTGGCAATCAGCAGCAGGGTGGTGCGGCCCTCGTCGAGGAAGTGGGAGAGCTCGGCCTGGGCGAGCCAGCCCAGCGTCATCAGCGCCAGGGGCAGCAGCAGCAGGGTCTCGACGAACAGCCCCGAGAGGCCGTCGAGCCTCACCTGCTTGCGCAGCAGGCCGTAGGTGCCGAAGGAAAAGGCCAGGGTGAGGCTGATCCAGGGCAACTCGCCGAGCATCACCAGCTGGATCGCGATGGCCGCGACGGCCAGCGCCACCGCGACGCCCTGCAGGCGCGCCATGCGCTCGCGCAGCACCAGCATGCCCAGCGCCACGTTGACCAGCGGCGTCATGAAATACCCCAGGCTCGCCTGCAGCACGTGGTGGGTCTCCACCGAATAGATGTAGAGCCCCCAGTTCAGGGCGATCAGCAGGGCGCAGCCCAGCACGCGACCCAGTCGCCTCGGTTCGGCCAGGGCCTGGCGAACGGGCGACCAGCGGCCGAGCAGGGTGATCAGGCCGGCCAGGAAGGCGCAGGACCAGATCACCCGGTGGATCAGCACCTCGAAGGCCGGCACGCCCTGGAAGAGGGCGAAGAACAGCGGAAAGCAGCCCCACATCATGTAGGCGGCCAGGCCGAAGGCCACGCCCTGGCCGGTATCCCGGGAGAAGCCAGCGCCTTTGGCGGAATCGAGGGAGCGCGTCATGGAGATCTCGTGTCGCAAAAACCCTCGAGATTAGCAGGCTATCGGCGTCGCCGCCATGCGCGGGGCGGCTGACGCGACGCCGGTGCTGCGGTAATCTGGGGGCCAGATACAGCCCCGGACGGAGTCCCCGATGAGCGAGTTGCGAACCACCCTGGTGCAGTGCGACCTGCGCTGGGAAGATCCCGATGCCAACTGTCGAATGCTCGAGGAGACGCTGGGCGATCTCGGCGCCGACGACACGGACCTGATCGTGCTGCCGGAGATGTTCGCCACCGGCTTCACCATGAACTCCCGCGAGATGGCCGAGCCCATGGCCGAGAGCCGCACCGTGGCGTGGCTACAGGCTCAGGCGGCCCGTCGCGGCTGCGTGGTCACCGGCAGCGTGGCCGTGGTGGAGGGCGGCGACTACTTCAATCGCCTGATCTGGGCGCGCCCGGACGGCAGCCTGGTGCACTACGACAAGCGCCACCTGTTCCGCATGGCCGGCGAGCATGAGCGCTACGCCATGGGCCACGAGCGGGTGATCGTCGAGCTCAAGGGCTTTCGCCTCCTGCTCAGCGTCTGCTACGACCTGCGTTTCCCGGTCTGGCTGCGCCAGCGGCCGGGTCCCGATGAGCACTTCGAATACGACGCCCTGCTCTGCGTGGCCAACTGGCCGGCGCCGCGTCGCCATCCGTGGCGGGTGCTGCTGCAGGCACGCGCCATCGAGAACCTGTGTCCGGTGATCGGCGTCAACCGTGTCGGCGAGGATGCCAAGGGACTCGCCTACGCCGGCGACTCCATGCTGATCGATGCCAAGGGCGAGGCGATTCTCGACGAGCCCCGCGACACGCCGTTCCTGAAGACCGGCGTGCTCTCGCTTTCCGAGCTGACGGCGTTTCGCGAGAAGTTTCCGGCCTGGCGCGATGCCGACCACTTCGGCCTCGCCGACGGGGTGGGATTCTGATGCGCCTGGACCGTTTTCTCTGCGAGACCACCGACCTGACCCGTAGCCTGGCCAAGAAGGCGCTGCACCGCGAGGAGGTGCAGGTGGACGGCGAGGTGATCAAGAACCCCGCCACCCAGGTCGACGCGAGCCGTCGGGTCACCTGGAACGGTGAGCCCCTGGCGCTGGTCGGCCTGCGCTACGTGCTGCTCAACAAGCCCACGGGGGTCGAATGCAGCGCTCGTCGCGGGCTTTACCCGCTGGTGCGCGAGCTGGTCGACCTGCCCCATGTGGAGCGGTTGCAGACGGTTGGCCGCCTCGACGTCGACACCACCGGCCTGGTGCTGCTCACCGATGATGGCCAGTGGTCACACCGGGTGACCTCGCCGAAGCGGCGCTGCGGCAAGGTCTATCGCGTCACCCTCGCCGAGCCGCTGGAGGGCGACGCCCTGGACGCCGCTGTGAGCCAGTTCGCCGAGGGGCTGTGGCTGGAGGGCGAGGAGAAGCCGACGCGCCCCGCGGAGCTCTCAATGCGCGAATCACGGGTAGCCGAGCTGACCCTCTTCGAGGGCAAGTACCATCAGGTCAAGCGCATGTTCGCGGCGATCGGCCACCATGTGGCGGCCCTGCATCGCGAATCGATCGGCCCGCTGGCGCTCGGTGCGCTGGCTCCCGGCGAGTGGCGAGAGCTCACCGAGGCGGAGCGAGCCCAGTTCTGAGGATCGTTCTCACGTTCTGATTCCTGCGCACCATGTCGCCCTGAACCCCGCCCCGCACTGCGGGGTGCGGGGCGCCTGAGCGCTGGTCACGTTCAGGCGTAGGTCTCGACCCGGGCGCGCCCGCGATGCTTGGCCGAATAGAGCGCCTTGTCGGCGAGCCCGATCAGCGTCAGCGGCTCGCCGGCATGTTCGGGATAGGAGGCGATGCCGCAGGAGATCGTCAGGGGATCGAGCACCTGGCCGCGATAGCGAAAGCGCGTGCGGTCGATGATCTCCATCAGCTCGGCGAGGCGCGCCTCGACCATCGCCGCGGTCGCGCCCGGCATCACGACAACGAACTCCTCGCCTCCCATGCGGCAGACTTCGTCGCTGTCGCGGAAGTGATGCGTCAGTAGCCGGCCCAGGCCGATCAGCACCGTATCCCCCGCCTCGTGGCCCTCGCGGTCGTTGAACTGCTTGAAATGGTCGATATCGATCATCGCCAGGGTCAAGGGCGTGCCGTGGCGACGCGCCATGGCGGCCTCGTGCTCGAGCAGCTCGTCGAAGTAGCGGCGGTTGTGCAGGCCGGTCAGGGAGTCCTGGTAGGAGAAGGCCTGAAGCTTCATGACCGTCTCCTCGAGTTCCCGGGTGCGCTGGGCGACCTGCTGCTCGAGGGAGTGATTCAGGCGGCGCAGTTCATGCTGGGTGCGGCTGTAGTGCCAGAACGAGATCGCCACGATCGCCACCGCGAAGCCCAGGGCGCCGCCATGCACGGGCACCCGACGCCAGCCGAGCAGCCCGTGGGCCACGGCCATGTCGACCAGCAGCATCAGGGCGAAGAGCCCGTAGCTCAGCACGATCAGCCTCTGCTCGCCGTTGAGCTCCCCGAGGTGCACGACGATGGCCACGAACATCAGCACGAGACTCGCCACCAGCAGCGCATCGAAGGGCGGGAAGGTGCTGGAGAGGTCGATGACCCCGGCCAGCGCCAGCCCGAGGGCCACCACCAGGTAGCCGAGGTGGAGCTGCCAGAGGCGACGCAACAGCGTCGGGCGCCGGTCGGCGAACCAGTGCTCCAGCATCAGGCCCATGGCCAGCGGCACGGTGTAGTAGCCCGCGGCGGCGAGATAGTCCCACAGCAGGGGCCGCTCGATCAGTAGCTGGCTGGCCTGGGTCTCGGCCAGCAGCATGGTGCCGGATGCCAGGGCAAAGAGCCCGATGCCGAGGAAGCTGCGCTGATCGGCCTGCACCAGGGTGAAGAGGAAGGCGAGCAGGGCGAGCAGCAGCAGGAAGGCGCTGACGACCAGTTCCCCGGCGGAGCGCTCCAGGATATAGGTCAGCAGATCGGGGCGGTCCATCAGCTTGACCTCCCCCCACAGGCCGATGTCGGTGTAGTCCGAGAAGACACGGAAATAGAGGGTCCGGCCCGCGAAGGTCTCGGGCAGGCTGATCATGTGCCAGGGCCAGCCCTCGAAGCGCCCCTCGCCCTGCGCATCGAAGCGACCGTACTGGTAGATCCGCTCGTCACCGAACCACACCTGGGTGATCAGGTCGACGCTGTAGATGTACAGCACCGGGTCACGCCACTCGCCCTCCGGGAGGGTGATGCGAAACCAGGCGTGCTTGTGCCCGTCGCGACCGGGCGGGTTGGAGGGGAAGGCGATGGGCTTCCACGCGGCCTCGTCCCCGGGCTCGACGACCCAGGCGGGCGTGCCGTCGGGCTGGAACGGGGAGTCGCCCCACCGGTACTCCCAGCCCTCGTCGAGATCCAGCGCCCTGGCGTTGGCACTGGCAACGAGCAGCGCGGCCAGCAGCAGGGGGGCGAGCAGCGAGGGAAGGAGGCGTCGCATGGCGTCTTATCGGCATGTTGGAAGAGATACAGTGTAACGCGGCGTAATCAGCGTATCCTCGCCGCCTGTCAACGCCCCGACGACGCAGGTGACGAATGGCCCTCGGCTCGGTAATGGGGTGACGGCCATGGCGCTCGCTGGTTCGTATTTATACCGTTATCTTGTCTATCTGCTTATAGATCGACGCCTTCCCGTCGTGAGCCTACAGCGGGTCTTCGCGGGTCTTCACAGATAACAAGGGCAGGCGGTTTGCCGGCTCAGTCGACCTCGGCGAGGCCGGCGGCCGCCACCAGGGCCCGGGTATAGTCGCTGGTGGGCTGCTCGAGCACCTGTCGGCAATCGCCCTGTTCCATCACCTCGCCATCCTTGAGCACCAGGATACGATGCGCCATGGCACGCACCACTGCCAGGTCGTGGCTGATGAACAGGTAGCTCAGCCGGCGCCTGGCCTGCAGGTCGCGCAGCAGCTCGACGAGCTGCTTCTGCACGCTGCGATCCAGCGCCGAGGTGGGCTCGTCGAGCACCACCAGGCGCGGCTCGAGGATGATCGCGCGCGCCACGGCGATGCGCTGGCGCTGGCCACCGGAGAACTCATGGGGATAGCGGGAGGCACAGGCCTCGGGCAGGCCGACCTCGCGCAGGGTGTCGCGCACCCGACGCTCGACTTCGCCCAGGGCAAGCTCCGGGTGGTGAAAGCGCAGTCCCTCGCTGACAATATCGAAGACCGGCAGGCGCGGGGAGAGCGAGCCGTAGGGGTCCTGGAAGACCACCTGCAGGCTGCGCCGCTGGCGGCGCAGGTCGTTGCCGCTCAGGCGATCGAGGCGCGCCCCATCGAAGTCGATCTCGCCGCGTCCCTGGCCCAGACGCAGCAGCGCCAGGGCCAGGGTGGTCTTGCCCGAACCGGATTCACCGACGATGCCCAGGGTCTCGCCGGGCGCCACCGAAAGGTCCAGCGGCTTGACCGCCTCGAAGGGGGGCGGGCGACGCGAGAACAGCCGCTTAGGGCGCTGGAAACTGACCCCGATGCCGCGGGCCTCAAGCAGCGGCGCCCGGCTCTCGACGGGCACCGGCCGCCCGCTCGGCTCGGCATCGAGCAGCAGGCGGGTATGGGGGCTCTGGGGCCGGGCGAAGACCTCGCCCACCGCGCCGTTCTCCTGCGACTTTCCGTGGTGCATCACGCAGACCCGATCGGCGTGGCGGCGCACCAGGTTGAGGTCGTGGGTGATGAAGAGCATGCCCATGCCGTGGCGGTCGCGCAGCTCGGCCAGCAGGGCGAGGATCTCCTGCTGCACGGTGACGTCCAGCGCCGTGGTCGGCTCGTCGGCGATCAGCAGCTCCGGCTCGTTGGCGATGGCCATGGCGATCATCACCCGCTGGCGCTGGCCGCCGGAGATCTGGTGCGGCCAGGCGTCCAGCAGCTCCTCGGCGCGGGGCAGCTTGACCTGCTCCAGCAGTTCCCGGGTGCGGCGGCGGGCCGCCTTGCCGGTGAGGCCCTGGTGCAGGCGCAGCGCCTCGCCGATCTGCTTGCCGATGGGGTGCAGCGGGTTCAGCGAGGTCATGGGTTCCTGGAAGATGAAGCCCACCCGGCTGCCGCGAAGCCCCCGCCAGCCCCGCGACGAGAGGCGGGCGAGGTCGGTGTCGCCCAGCCGTCGACCGCCCTCGATCCGCGCGTTGGGGGGCAGCAGGCTCATGGCACCGAGCGCCGAGACCGATTTCCCGGAGCCGGACTCACCCACCAGGGCCAGGGTCTCGCCGCGCTGCACCGTGAGCGACAGCCGGTCGACCACGGTCACGTCGTCGAAGGCGATGGTCAGGTCGTCGAGTCGCAGCAGGGGCTCAGGCATCGCGTTAGGTCCTCGGGGTGGCGGCATGCTGGATATGGCGGGGGTCGAAGGCGTCGCGCAGTCCCTCGCCGATGAACACCAGCAGCGAGAGCATCACCGACAGGGTCACGAAGGCGGTGATGCCGAGCCAGGGTGCCTGGAGGTTGTTCTTGCCCTGAGCGACCAGCTCACCGAGCGACGGCGAGCCCGGCGGCAGGCCGAAGCCCAGGAAGTCCAGGGCGGTGAGGGTGGTGATGGCGCCGGTGAACAGGAAGGGGATGAAGGTCAGGGTCGCGACCATGGCGTTGGGCAGCACGTGGCGCCACATGATCAGGTGCGAGGGCAGGCCCATGGCCCGGGCGGCGCGCACGTACTCCAGGTTGCGCGCGCGCAGGAACTCGGCGCGCACCACGTCGACCAGGCCCAGCCAGGAGAACAGCAGCATGATGCCGAGCAGCCACCAGAGGTTGGGCTCCACGAGGCTCGCCAGGATGATCAGCAGGAAGAGCATCGGCAGCCCCGACCAGATCTCGGTGAAGCGCTGGCCGATCAGGTCGACCTTGCCGCCGAAGTAGCCCTGGATGCCGCCGGCCAGCACCCCGAGCACCAGCGAGCCCGCCGTCAGCACCAGCGCGAAGACCACCGAGAGCCGGAAGCCGTAGATGACCCTGGCCATCACGTCGCGGCCCTGGTCGTCGGTGCCCAGCCAGTGGCGGGCAGTCGGCGGCGAGGGGGCGGGGTGGTCGAGGCCCCTGTCCAGGGTCTCGTAGGAGAAGGGGATCGGCGGCCACAGCATCCAGCCGTTGGCGGCTATCTCGTCCCGGGTGAAGGGATCGCGATAGTCGGCGGGACTCGGCAGGAAGCCGCCGAACTCGGTATCGGGGTAGTCCACCAGGATCGGCGCGTACCACTGTCCCTGGTACTGCATGACGATCGGCCGATCATTGGCGATCAGTTCGGCGGCAAGACTCACGATGAACAGTGCCGCGAAGATCCACAGCGAGAGCCGCGCGCGGCGGTTGTCGCGAAACACCGCCAGGCGGCGCCGGGTGATCGGCGAGAAGCGAGATGGGCGGCGCGCCGCAAGGGCGGGGTCGGTGCTGGGGGCATTCATGACTCAGGACTCCCGTGTCTCGAAGTCGATGCGCGGGTCGACCCACACATAGGTCAGGTCCGAGACCAGCTTCAGGATCAGGCCGATCAGGGTATAGAGATACAGGGTGCCGAAGATCACCGGGTAATCGCGCTGCATCACCGCCTCGAAGCCCAGCAGGCCGAGCCCGTTGAGGGAGAAGATCACCTCGATGAGCAGCGAGCCGGTGAAGAAGATACCCACCAGCGCGGCGGGCAGCCCCGCGATGATGATCAGCATGGCGTTGCGGAACACGTGGCCGTAGAGCACGCGCCGGTCGCTCGCACCCTTGGCGCGGGCGGTCAGCACGTACTGCTTGTGCACCTCGTCGAGGAAGCTGTTCTTGGTCAGCATGGTCAGGGTGGCGAAGCTGCCGATCGCCGAGGCGGCCACCGGCAGGGTAATGTGCCAGAGGTAGTCCTTGACCTTGCCCCAGGCGGAGAGCTCGTCGAAGTCCGCCGAGGTGAGGCCGCGCAGCGGGAACAGGTCCCAGTAGCTGCCGCCGGCAAACAGCACGATCAGCAGGATCGCGAACAGGAAGCCCGGGATGGCGTAGCCGACGATCACCAGTCCCGAGCTCCAGACGTCGAAGGTCGAGCCGTGGTGCAGGGCCTTGCGGATGCCCAGCGGGATCGAGACCAGGTAGACCACCAGGGTGGTCCAGAGCCCCAGCGAGATCGACACCGGCAGGCGTTCGAGCATCAGGGTGGTGACCTGTTCGTCGCGAAAGAAGCTCTCGCCGAAGTCGAAGGTCGCGTAGTCGACGATCATGCCCAGGAAGCGCTCGTGGGCCGGCTCATCGAAGCCGAACTGTGCCTCGAGCTTCTCGATGAAGGCGGGGGGAATGCCCCGGGCACCGCGGGACTCGCCGCCCGCCGCGACGTCGCCCCCACCGCCTTCCATGCGGGTGCTGGCCTGGCTGGAGAGCCCCTGGAAGCGAGCCAGCACCTGGTCGATGGGGCCGCCCGGGGCGGCCTGGACGATCACGAAGTTGAGCAGCATGATCCCCAGCAGGGTGGGGATCATCAGCAGCAGGCGGCGCAGTACGTAGGCGGCCACGGCGTGTCCTTGAAGGTTACGTTCAAACGTCGTGCAAAAATGCGATGAGCTGTTCCGGCGTCAAGCCCCGGAGTGCCGGACCACCACGAGGGCGCTGTGAACCCTTCCCTGGGCGCTACTTTTGCCCTGCGGCGCTCTCGCATCCTGCTTCGCTTGCAGGGCCGGTGCTGGCCTTCCTTGGCCAGCCCGTTCGGAGGAATCCTCCTCACCCCTGGCAAAATGACCCTCGCTTTGCCTTGCCTCCGGCGCTCATTTGGCCAAGTAGGCGCAGGCACAGCCTTATCCTGGCGGCCGACTCCCTCCGGCCGTCAGCGATTACGCTGGCGGGCCTCGATCTCGCCGCCGCGCTCGGGGTCTACCCACCAGGCGTGAAGATCCAGTCCGTAGGTGGGGAAGGGCTCCTGCCAGCCGAACTTGTCCCACAGGGCGATCCGCGTCTGACCCAGGTGCCACTGGGGGATCACGTAGAAGCCCCAGCGCAGCACCCGGTCGAGCGCCCGGGCGGCGGTGTCCAGCGCCTCCCGGGAGTCGGCGGCGATCAGGTCGCTGACCAGCTCGTCGATCACCGGGTCGCTGAGCCCGATCAGGTTGCGGCTCTGGGGCACGTCGGCGAACTCGCTGGTCCAGAAGTCGCGCTGTTCGTTGCCGGGGTTCGCCGACTGCGGGAAGCTGCCGACGATGATATCGAAGTCGAAGCTGCGCAGCCGGTTGAGGTACTGGTTGACGTCGACGATGCGGATATCGCCCTGAATGCCGAGGCGTTCGAGGTTCTGCAGCAGCGGCTGCACGACCCGCTCGAACTGGGTGTCGAAGAGCAGCACCTCCAGGCGCAGGGGCGTGCCGCTGTCGAGCTCGGTCATCACGCCGTCGCGCACCGCGTAGCCCGCCTCGTTGAGCAGCTCGAGCGCCCTGCCAAGCCGGGGGCGCAGTCCCTCGGGATGCTCGATAGGCAGCGGCGCCTCGAAGACCTCGTCCGGCAGCGCCTCGCGATGAGGCGCGAGCAGCTCGAGCTCGGCCTCGCTCGGCAGGCCCTCGGCGGCCATCTCGGAGTTGGCGAAGTAGCTCTCGGTGCGCTCGTAGGCGCCGTAGAAGAGGTTGCGATTGAGCCACTCGAAGTCGAACGCCAGGTTCAGCGCCTCGCGGACGCGCACGTCCTGGAAGGTCTCGCGACGCAAATTCATCACGTAGGCCTGCATGCCGGCGGGCTGGCCGTCCGGCACCTCGAGGCGCTTCACGAAGCCTCCGTCGAGGGCCGGGAAGTCGTAGGCGGTGGCCCAGTTGCGGGCGCTGGTCTCGATGCGCAGGTCGAGGTTGCCGGCCTTGAAGGCTTCAAGGGCCACGGTCTGGTCGCGGTAGTAGTCGTAGACCAGCCGCTCGATGTTGTGGCGCCCGCGGTTCACCGGCAGGTCCTTGCCCCAGTAGTCCGCCACGCGCTCATAGACGATGCGGCGTCCCGGCTCCACCGTGGCGATGCGGTAGGGGCCCGAGCCGAGCAGGGCGTCCCGGGTGGTCGCCTCGAAGTCCCGCCCCTCCCAGTAGTGGGCCGGCAGGATCGGTAGCTGGCCCAGTATCAGCGGCAGCTCCCGGGATTCGCTGTCGGCCAGGTCGATGTGCACGGTGTCGTCATCGACGGCGCGGACCTCCACCACGTCGGCGTAGTAGGCGGCGTAGAAGGGCTGGCCCTGCTCGGTCAGCGTCTTGAAGCTGAAGATCACGTCCTCGGCGCTGACCGGGTGCCCATCGTGGAAGCGCGCCTCGGGGTGCAGGTCGAACTCGATCCACTGGCGATCGGGATCCAGGCGCACGCCCTCGGCGAGCAGCCCGTACATCGAGAAGGGCTCATCGGGGTTCTGGGCGAGCAGGGTGTCGTAGATCTCGGTCAGCCCGGTGGCCGGGGTGCCGCGGATGATGAAGGGGTTGGTCGAGTCGAAGCTGCCGATGGCCGAGCGGACCAGGCTGCCCCCGGTCGGGGCCTCGGGGTCGGCATGGGGCAGGTGCGGGAAGTCGGCGGGCAGGGCCGGGTCGCCGTAGAGCGCCAGGCCCTGCACGGTCGGCACCTCGGCGGGCGCGGCCGCCAGGGCCGGCCCGCCGAGCAGGGCACCCAGCAGCAGGCCCAGGCCAGGGGCAGCGTGTCGCATCGATCAGCATCCTTGTAGCAGGGCGGGGCCGTGGCCCCGGTCATCAACTACCGGAAAGTGTCAGCTGTTGCCCCGGTTGTAAAGCATCGGGCCGCTCGATACCGTTCCAGCGGGCCAGCTCGGCCAGGGTCACAGAGTGGCGCGAGGCGATCGCCGAGAGGCTGTCGCCGCGGCGCACCACGTAGACGTCATTTTGACCCAGCGCGGTGGCGCGGTCGGGGGTGTCGCTGCGCAGGCGGGCGACCATCTGGGTGGCGCTCTCGGCGGGCACCAGCAGGCGCGTCACGCGGCGCGGGTCGGCGCGGTTGCCGAGCAGGCCGGGGTTGAGCTCTTCGAGTTCCGAGCGGGAGACGCCGGCGAGCTGGGCGGCTTCGCCGAGCGCCAGGGAGCGGGTCACCGGCACCTCGGCCACGGCCGGCTCGGCCTCGATCTCGGGCAGCGCGACGCCGTAGCGCTCGGGGTCGGCGATGATCGTCGAGATGGCGATCAGCTTGGGCACGTAGGCCATGGTCTCCCGCGGCAGGTCGAGATCCCAGTAGCTGCCGGCCTTGCCCTGGGCGAGCGCGGCGCTGCGGGCACGGTTCACGTTGCCGGCCCCGGCGTTATAGGCGGCCAGGGAGAGCTCGATGTCGCCCTCGTACCACTGGTCGGCCTGCATCTCGATGTAGTCCAGGGCGGCGTGGGTAGAGCGCGCCACGTCGAGGCGACCGTCGTAGCCGCCGCCGCGGTGCAGGCCCAGGGCGTTGCCGGTGCCGGGCATGAACTGCCAGAGGCCGGTCGCGCCAACATGGCTGCGGGCGGTGGGATCGAACGAGCTCTCGATGAACGGGATCAGGGCGATCTCGCCGGGCAGTTGCCGTTCTTCGACGCGCTCGGTGATCCAGGCGAGCCACGGCCGAGCCCGTTCGGTGATCTCGGCGATGTTGTGCGGGCTCTGGCGGTAGTGCTCGATCCAGTGCTGGACGCGCGGATGGTCGGCGTCGGCCTGCCACTGGAAGGCCTCGCTGAGTCGCGACCAGGCGTCCTGGGGCTCCAGGGCCAGGGCATCCCAGAAATGCAGGCTGGTGGGCAGGGGGGCGGGTCGGGCCTTCTGGCTGGCCGAATCATCCTTGAAGGCGCTCCCGGGTGTCGAGGTCGAGGCATGGCTGTTGCCGGCGACCATCAGTGAACCCATGAGAGCGAGACAGCTGGTGAAGCCCAGGATCCGTCGACGTGAGGTGTAGTAGGTCATCGAGAGGTGATCTCCAGGTCATACGAAGGCCTGCCCCAGGGGGCAGGCCTGAAAACGTCTGTCATCAGAACGTTCAGAAGTCGTCTTTCCAGGCGCGTAGCGTGGTAAAGGTCGCCAGGCTGGTGTCGGTGTCGCCATGGGCGGCGGCGGCCTGGCGGATGCCGGCCGAATCGCAGCGCAGGAAGGGGTTGATCCGACGTTCACGGCCGAGGGTGCTCGGCAGCGTGGGGCGATCGAGCTCGCGGGCGCGGCGGCACTCCTCCTGGGCCGTCTGGACGTCGGCATTGTCCGGGTCGGCGGCGCGGGCGAAGGCCAGGTTGGCCTGGGTGTACTCGTGGGCGGCGAAGACCAGGGTCTCCTCCGGCAGGGTCGCCAGGCGCGACAGCGACTCATGCATCTGCTCGGGCGACCCCTCGAAGAGGCGGCCGCAGCCGCCGCTGAAGAGCACGTCGCCGCTGAACAGCAGCGGCGGGATGCCCGCCGTGAAGAAGCCGATGTGATCCAGGGTGTGGCCGGGCAGGGCGAAGACCTCGAACAGCCGACCCATCACCCGCACCTCGTCACCGTCGCCGACCCGCTCGTCGATGCCGTCGATGGCAGGGTTGGCCGGGCCGATCACGCGCGGCGAGTAGCGCGTGATCAGCTCGCGCAGGCCGCCGGTATGATCCGGGTGGTGGTGGGTGATGAGCACGGCGCCGAGCTCGAGGCCCTCGCGCTCCAGCCACTCGATCACCGGCGTTGCATCGCCCGGGTCCACCACGCAGACGGCCTGGCTCGTATCCTGGCGCAGCAGCCAGATATAGTTGTCGCTAAAGGCGGGGATCGGTGTCACGCTCAACATGGCTCAGGATCCTTGACGGAGGCGTTCCCAGACGCTGCCGCGATTCGTTGCGATATGGCTTGCAAAACACGGCACTGTGGAGGGATAAGGGCGTTATGTCAAATTCGCGGGATCTTCATGGACTGGCGCAGCTGGTACGGGACGGCCGCCGCTACTGGTCGTCGCCGGTGGGGCGCGCCCTGTGGCGGGCCGAGCGCGCCTGCCTGGGCCCGGTCTGCGAGCGCCTCTTCGGCCGGCACAGCCTGGAACTCGGCATGGCGCCCGTGCTGAGCGACATCTGCCCGATCCGCCATGCCCTGAGCTGGTCGCCGACCCGCGAGATGGCCGCCCATGAATCGACCCTGGTGTGCCCACCCGATGGCCTGCCGCTGCCCGATGACAGCCTGAGCCTGGTGGTGATCCATCACCTGCTGGAGGTGGTGCCCGACCCCCATCACATGCTGCAGGAGGCGGCCCGCGTCACCGCCGACGACGGCCGGCTGATCATCTTCGGCTGGTACCCGCTGAGTGCCTGTGGGCTCTCGCGCGCCTGGCCGGGGCGGCGCGAGCTCATGCCCTGGCGAGGGCGCTGGCGCACGCCCGGACGACTAGGAGACTGGCTGGCGTTTGTCGACTTCGAGATCGACCGGGTAGACTATTGCGGCTTCCATCTGCCCGGCAGCCTGCCGCGCAACGCCATGTTGGAGACCCTCGGGCGGCGTCACAACTTGCCGCTGGGCGACAGCTACATGATTCACGCCCGGCGCCGTACCCAACTGGTCCAGCCCCAGCGGCCGGGGCTTAACCTGGCCAGCCCCCTGGTGGGGCCGAGCCTTGGCAGCGCCACCCGAATCCGTACCCCGCGCGAGGCGCTGCGCGAGAAGGAACCGTTGGGGTGAGGCAAGGCGCCCGCTGCTTCGCGCCGTGACGTCCCACTGTGTACGGCCGCGCCTGCCCCTGGCGTCCCGCTCCTGGCTTTTCCATCCCCTGTTACCCGCGAGTCGACGAGAGACCCCATGCGTCAGATCATCCTGGATACCGAGACCACCGGCATCGACCCCCGTGACGGCCACCGCCTGATCGAGATCGGGGCGGTGGAGATGGTCAACCGCCGTCTCACCGGCAACTCCTACCACCAGTTCATCAATCCCGAGCGCGACATCGAAGCCGAGGCCGTGGGCATCCACGGCATCACCAACGAACGCGTGGCCGACGAGCCGGTGTTCGCCGAGGTCGCCGACGCCTTCTGGTCCTTCATCGAAGGGGCGGAGCTGGTGATCCATAACGCACCCTTCGACGTGGGCTTCATCGATCACGAGTTCGGCCTGCTCAACGCGCGCCGCGGCGAGCCGCGCCTCGGCCCGGTCGCCGAGCACTGCCGGATCCTCGATACGCTGAAGATGGCGCGCGACCTCCACCCCGGCCAGCGCAACAACCTGGATGCGCTGTGCAAGCGCTACGACATCGAGAACGGTCACCGGGTGCTGCACGGCGCCCTGCTCGATGCCGAGATCCTCGCCGACGTCTACCTGGCGATGACCGGCGGCCAGACCGCGCTGTCGCTGGACGCCTCGGCGGCCTCGGAGGGGGCCTCCAGCGAACAGCAGGGCCTGTCCATCCGCCGGCTGTCGCTCACGCCGGGACAGCTGCGCGTGGTGCGCCCCGGCGAGGACGAGCTGGCCGCCCATCACGCCAAGCTGGGCCGCATTCGCGAGGCCGCCGGGGAGTGCCGCTGGGATGCCCATGCCGGGCTCGTCGGCGAGGAGGGGAGTCGCTGATGCTGCGTCGGGAGCTGCCCAGCGAGGCGACGGCCGGGCGAGTGATACGCCTGGCCCGCGGGCGCATTGCCCCTGGGGCCGACGACAGTCCCCTGCAGCCCATTCAACCCTGGCACGGCCGGGTGCAGCCGCTGTGCTGGTGGCAGGAGGAGCCGGTGGCGCTGTCGCTGGAGGAGCAGCCGGGGGAGGACTGGCCGGAGGCCCGCGAGTGGCTCGCTCGGCTGCCGGAGTCCTGGTACGCGCTGGTCGCCACCTCGCTGCAGGTGGCGGCCTGGCTCCAGAACCATCGCTTCTGCGGCCGCTGCGGGACCCCGGCGTCGCGGCTGGACGCCGAGTTCGCCATGCACTGCGCAGCGTGCGGCCATCGCAACTATCCGCGTAACTCGCCCTGCATCATCACCCTGGTGACCCACGGCGAGTCGCTGCTGCTGGCGCGCAGCCCGCGCCACCCGCCAGGGCGCTACTCGACCCTGGCCGGCTTCATCGAGCCCGGTGAGGCCGCAGAGGAGGCGGTGCGTCGCGAGGTCTTCGAGGAGGTGGGGCTGAGCGTGGGGCGGGTCAGCTACTACAAGAGCCAGCCCTGGCCCTTCCCCCACTCCCTGATGCTGGGGTTCTTCGCCGAGGCCGCCAGCCGGCGCATCCGCATCGACGGGGTCGAGATCGCCGACGCCGCCTGGTTCAGTCCGCGGCGCCTGCCCCAGCTGCCCCCGCTCTACTCCATTTCGCGGGCGCTGATCGAGACCCATCTCAAGGAGGTCGGGGGCCGCGGCTGACGGGCGCCGGGTCAGCAGCTCGGGAAGAGACTCGAGAGCTTGGTGGCCAGCATGACGTTGCCGGTCGCCTTGAGCTTGCCGCTCATGAAGGCGCTCATGCCATTGATCTCGCCGTTCATCACGCCCTTGAGGGTCTCGCTGCTCAGGCTCAGGCTGACCGAGGGATCGTCATGCTCGCCCTCGTGCACCTCCAGCTCGCCGTCGTCCACCACCAGGTAGTGATCGCCGACGTCGCTGAAGTGGAACTGAAAGACTTCGTGCATGCCGCTGGCGGCGTCGGCATCGAATCGGCGCTTAAGCTTGTCGAGGGTGGCATCAGACATCGGGGGTCCTTTCTGGGTGGTGGGGGTGCATCTTGGGAAGGATGGCGTGGCTGTCAGCGTATTTGAAACACCTGTTTGAATCAAGCGCCCTTGTGCCTCGGGGAGGGCCCCGGGCAGGATGGTATCAGGGCGAGTCGACGCGGAGAGGACGATGAACGAGTGGCTGACGGATTTCGGCATGTTCGTGGCACAGCTGTTGACCCTGGCCCTGGTGGTCGGCCTCGGCGCGGCGCTGTTCGTGAAGGCGCGAGGCGAGACGGGGGAGCGCACCCGGCTGCGTCTCGAGGAGCTCAACCAGACCCGCCGCCAGCGCCGCCGGCGGATGCAGCTGGTGGCCAGCCAGCCGGGAGCCCGCAAGGGCCTGCTCAAGGCCTTCCGCCGCGACGACAAGGCACAGGCGCGCGGCGGTTCTAAAGGCGAGGGCGAAGACGGGGCGCGCCCCACGGTCTGGGTGCTCGACTTCCACGGCGACATCAAGGCCAGCGCCACCGGCCGCCTGGCCGAGGAGGTCTCTGCGCTGCTCGAGGTGGCCGGCGACAACGACGAGGCGGTGCTGCGCCTGGAGTCGGCCGGGGGCCTGGTGCACAGCTACGGGCTCGCCGCCGCCGAGCTCGACCGGCTGCGCCAGGCGGGACTCTCCACCACGGTCTGCGTCGACAAGGTGGCGGCCAGCGGCGGCTACCTGATGGCCTGCGGCGCCGACCACCTGCGGGCCGCGCCCTTCGCGGTGATCGGCTCCATCGGGGTGGTCGCCCAGCTGCCCAACCTCCATCGCCTGCTCAAGCGTCACGACATCGACGTCGAGATGCTCACGGCGGGGCGCTACAAGCGCACCCTCACCGTCTTCGGCGAGAACACCGACGAGGGGCGCGACAAGTTCGTCCAGGATCTCGAGACCACCCATCAGCTGTTCAAGCGCCACGTGGCCGAGCGCCGCCCGGGCCTGGACATCGAAGCGGTGGCCACCGGCGAGATCTGGTACGGCAGCGATGCCCTCGAGCGGGGCCTGGTGGACGACCTTGGCACCAGCGAGGCCTATCTGGTCGAGCGCATGCAAGAGGCCCGGGTCATCAGCCTGAAACTGGAGCATAAGCCGACGCTCTCCCATCGCCTGGGGCTGGGGATCTCGCGGGGGGTGGAGCGAGGCGTCGAGCGGGGGCTGGAGATGCTCGACGCCGGTCGCTGGCAGAAGCGCTGACGGCGTTTACGGCCTGCCATCGAGGGCCAGGCTGCCGAGCGCCTCGATGAGGGTACGGGCGCGCTCGCCCTGCAGCGAGTAGTAGATGGTCTGTGACTCGCGGCGGGTCGTGACGAGGCTCTCGCGACGCAGGATCGCCAGGTGCTGCGACAGCGCCGACTGGCTGAGCACCAGCCGCTGGTTCAGCTCGGTCACCGATAACTCGGTGCCGTCCAGCAGGCAGAGAATCCGCAACCGATTGTCGTTGGCCATCGCCTTGAGTAGGGAGCTGGCCTCGTTGATGACCGCCTCTCCGCCTTCGAGGAGGCGTGCTGACGCACCTCTGGTGGTAGTGCCCATGATCTGTGCCCTGCGTTGCAGGCGCCGCCCATGGTCGGTCGCCTGCGCGGTGAAAAAGGATCCCCTGAGTCCACGCCTGGGGGGTGTGCTCGGTCGTTCGTCAGACCTTCTGATTCAGCTTATTCGCAATAATAGCGCAGCCTGGACGCCAACGCCGGATCAACGATGCCCAGGCGAGGGCGCGTCCGGCGGTGGTGGCGCGCGTGTTGTTGACAATAGTGGGGAGGTTTCTCGTCCTTTTGTCGAAGATTAGCCGATGGTATGAGGTTTGGCGGCGCAGTATGTTCTAGAGTGTCAACAATCAACGCCCTTTCCTCGATTGCTGACAGGATGCTGACGCGCATGTATCACGACGAGTTCCGCCGCTCCATCGATCAACCTGAGGCCTTCTGGGCCGAACAGGCCAAGCGTATTCCCTGGTTCACCCCGCCTACCACGATCCTCGAATACGACGAGGCGAATCACGCCCGCTGGTTCGTGGACGGTGAGCTCAACATCTGCCACGCCGCCCTGGACCACCATGTCGAGCAGGGGCGGGGTGATCAGCCGGCCGTCTACTGGGATTCACCGGTCACCGACAGCAAGCGGACCCTGACCTTCGCCGAGATGCGCGACCAGGTGGCGCGCTTCGCCGGGGCCTTGAGGGATCTGGGGGTGGAGAAGGGCGACCGGGTGGTGATCTACATGCCCATGGTGCCCGAGGCCCTGGTCGCCATGTACGCCTGTGCCCGCCTCGGGGCCATCCACTCGGTGGTGTTCGGCGGCTTCGCGCCCCACGAACTGGCGGTGCGCATCGAGGACGCCGAGCCGAAGGTCGTGATCGCCGCCTCCTGCGGCGTCGAGGGCGACCGGGTGCTGCCCTATAAGCCGATCATCGATGCCGCCATCGAGCAGAGCACCTACAAGCCTGAGGCCTGTGTGATCCTGCAGCGCGAGCAGCACGCGGCCGAGCTGAGCACGGCGATCGACCATGACTGGTCGGCCCTGGTCGAGCGGGCCATCCCGGCCGAGTGCGTGCCGGTCAAGGGCAGCGATCCGCTCTACATCCTCTATACCTCCGGAACCACCGGCAAGCCCAAGGGCGTGGTGCGCGATACCGGCGGCTATGCCGTGGCGCTGGCCTACTCCATGGAGACCATCTACGACGTGGCGCCGGGCGAGGTCTTCTTCTCGGCCTCCGACGTGGGCTGGGTGGTCGGCCACTCCTATATCGTCTATGCGCCGCTGCTGCGCGGCGCCACCACCCTGGTCTACGAGGGCAAGCCGGTGAAGACCCCGGATGCCGGAGCCTTCTGGCGGCTGATAAGCGAGTATCGGGTCAAGAGCTTCTTCACCGCGCCCACCGCCTTTCGCGCCATCAAGAAGGAGGATCCGGATGCCAAGCTGATGGCCCAATACGACATCAGCTGCCTCAAGGCGCTGTTCCTGGCCGGCGAGCGGCTGGATCCGCCGACCTTCCACTGGCTCGATGATCTGCTGACGGTGCCGGTGATCGATCACTGGTGGCAGACCGAGACCGGCTGGCCCATCGCCGCCAACCTGCACGGCCTCGAGCCGATGCCCACCAAGGCTGGCAGCGCCACGGTGCCGGTCCCCGGCTTCGACGTGCAGATCCTCGATCGGGAGGGCGAGCCCTCCGGCGCCATGGAGCAGGGTAGCGTGGTGATCAAGCAGCCGCTGCCGCCCGGCTGCCTGTCCGGCGTGTGGCGCGATCCGAAGCGCTTTCACAGTGCCTACATGGCTGCGTTCCCCGGCTACTACCTTACCGGCGACGGCGGCTACTTCGACGAAGACGGCTACCTGTTCATCATGGGGCGCACCGATGACGTCATCAATATCGCCGGCCATCGCCTCTCCACCGGCGAGATGGAGGAGGTCGTGGGCGCCCACCCCGCGGTGGCCGAGTGCGCGGTGATCGGCATCCACGACGCCCTCAAGGGGCAGCTGCCGGTGGGGCTGGTGATCCCTAAGGATGGCTTCGAGGGGGATGAGGTGACCCTGGAGAACGAGCTGATCGGCCTGGTACGCGAGAAGATCGGCCCCATCGCCTGCTTCAAGCAGGTGCTGGTGGTCGACCGCCTGCCTAAGACCCGCTCCGGGAAGATCCTGCGCAAGCTGCTGCGCAACATCGCCGACGGCCAGGAGTTCGGTGTGCCCTCGACCATCGACGACCCGGCGAGTCTTCAGGATGTCCACGAGGCGATGAAGGAGCGTTCGGTCGGCGCCGCCGAGGAGGCCCGCCAGGTCTGAGCTCCGAGCGACTCAGCTGTGATGCCACGACGCCGCCCCCTAGGGCGGCGTCCTCATGTGGGCAGGGCCCTTCCATGGCCAGGGTGGCGGCCAGGTCGTATAATGCGCGGCCCATTCTCGCCACGCGCGAGTGCCGATCCACGAGGGTTCCCTCACCCCTCCCCAAAAAAGGATGCCGTGATGTTCGTGCTGTCCGAGGCCCAGACCCGGCGCTGCCTGGCGCTGCTGGTCGCCTTCCATATCCTGGTCATTGCCGCCAGCAACTACCTGGTGCAGCTGCCGTTCACCCTGTGGGGCTTTCATACCACCTGGGGCGCGTTCAGCTTTCCCTTCATCTTCCTGGCGACCGATCTCACCGTGCGCCTGTTCGGCAAGGAGCCGGCCCGGGCGATCATCCTGCGCGTGATGCTGCCGGCACTGGTGATCTCCTATGTCGTCTCCGTGGTTTTTCCCCGCGGCGGTTTCGCCGGCCTCGAGGCGTTGGGCGAGTGGAACCTGTTCGTCGCCCGCATCGCCCTGGCGAGCTTCATGGCCTACGTGCTGGGACAGCTGTTGGACGTGCAGGTCTTCGACCGGCTGCGCACCCTCAAGGCCTGGTGGGTAGCGCCGGCCGTCTCCACCGTGCTTGGCAACCTCGCCGATACCTTCGCGTTCTTCTCCATCGCCTTTCATCGCAGCCCCGATCCCTTCATGGCCGCCAACTGGCCGGAGATCGCCTGGGTCGACTACGCGATCAAGCTTTGCATCAGCCTGGCGTTCTTCCTGCCGCTCTACGGCGTGCTGCTGGCCTGGCTCAGCCGTCGGCTGGTGGCGGTGACGGGGCGCGACGACGTGATGCCGGACGAGGCGCGCGCGCCTTCCTGATGCTCTGACGCCGGATACCCCAGCACCCGAACCCCTGACGCCAAGGAGGCTTTCATGCCCACCGATCTCCACTTCCTCGATACCGGCGGCGACGAGACCCCGCTGGTGGTCATCCACGGCCTGCTGGGCAGTGCCGACAACTGGCGCTCCCACGCCAAGCAGTGGCAGCGGCGCCGTCGGGTGATTACCGTGGACCTCCGCAACCACGGACGCTCGCCCCACGTGACGGGGATGGGCTACGACGCCATGGCCGAGGACCTGCTGGCCCTGCTCGATCGCCTCGACGTCGAGCGCGCCCACCTGCTGGGACACTCCATGGGTGGCAAGGTGGTGATCAGCCTGGCGCGGCTGGCGCCTGAGCGGGTGGCCTCGCTGATCGTCGCCGATATTGCCCCGGTGGCCTACGGGCACGACCACGACAGCGTCTTCGCCGCCCTGCGCCGCGTCGAGGCAGGCTCGCCGACCAACCGGCGCGAGGCCGATGCGCTGCTCGCCGAGCACGTCGACGAGCCCGCGGTGCGGCTGTTTCTCGCTACCAACCTCGAACGCGACGAGGCGGGCATCCTGAGGCCGCGCATCGGCCTTGACGAGATCCAGGACGACTACGAGACGATCATGGGCGAGCCGGCGGGCGAGGGCGCCTTCGAGGGGCCGACCCTGGTGTTGCGCGGCGCTCAGTCGCGCTACGTGACCGACGAGATGCTCCCGGCGCTTCATGCGGTGCTGCCACGGGCAGAGATCCAGACACTCGAGGCCGGCCACTGGCTGCATGCCGAGCAGCCTTCGGCCTTCCAGGCGGCGGTCAACGCCTTCCTGGAGGCGCTGGAAGACTAGCGGGGGTTGGCCACTGTGCGGACCACTTGGCGGGGCAGTTAGCGGGTCGCTTAGCGAGAAAGCGCCCCGGGGTCGACGGCCAGTCGGGAGACCGGATGGCGTTCATCCAAGATGCCGGTCTCGAGCAGGTACGCCTCGAAGCGACGGTAGCGGCCCTGGTCCAGGGCCGCGGGGCTCAGGCTCAGGCGCGGACGAATCTGCTGCCAGGCCTCACGGTTGACCGGGGTGTCGATGCCCGGCTCGGCGGTGGCGATCAGCATCCACGCCTCTTCCGGGTGGTTGGCGATCCAGGCCGAGGCCTCCTCCAGCGCCTCGACCAGCCGGCGAATGGCGTCGCGCTGTGAGCCCAGGTGATCGCGGTTGGCCAGCAGAACCAGACCGTCGTGCAGCGGGATGCCGAGGGCTTCGCTGGTCAGCGTGCGGGTGGCGAGTCCCTCGTCGGCCAGTTGGCGCGGCAGCAGGTGGCGCATGGCGCCGATCACCCCCTCCACGCGACCCTCGCGCAGCGCATCGCCGAGGCGGAAGTGCAGCTCCTCGGTCTCGACCTCGTCATCGCGCACGCTGGCCTCGCGCAGCAGGGCCGCGAGCAGCACGTCTCGGCTGTCGGCGTCGGCATGGCCGATGCGCGCACCGGCCAGGTCGACCGCCGCGGTGATGTCGCTGTCCTCGCGCACCACCAGGGCGCTCAGCGGCATGGCGACCAGGGTGGCGACCCGCACCAGCGGCAGCCCGCGATCCACTCCGAGATGCAGCAGCGGCTGGCGAGCCAGGGCGAGATCGATACGCGACGCCGCCAGCAGCTTGATGGGCACGTCCGGGTCGGCGGGCGTCGAGAAGGTGACTTCCAGTCCGCGGCTGGCGAACAGGCCGCGCTCCCGTGCGACGATCAGCGCGGCATGCCGCGGGCTGGGGGTCCAGTCCAGCATCACGCTGAGCGGGGTGACGGGGGGCGGCTCGATCGGCTCCGCCGGGCGCAGGGCGATGGCCGGCACGCTGGGGCGAGAGGGCGTGTCGACCGCCGGCCCCCGGGGGGCCTCCCGGTAGCGCCGGCGAATCGCCTGCCGCTCGGCGATGGCGCGCGCCGCTTTATCGGCCAGGGCCTCGAGATCCAGCACCATCACCTCGGTGCCCAGCGGCAGATAGCCCTCCCGGGTGTCGGGATCGGCCGATGCGGCGTCGGCCGCTGCCGGTCCGGTCGGCAGCAGGCAGGCGATCACCAGCAGGACGATCGGCCAGCGACGCCGACGAACAACGGGGGGGATCATAGAAAGGACTCCTGCCATGCGCGGTACCCGGTCAATGGTGCCGCGCAAGCTTAACCGCTGGCGGTCGGCCACGGCCAGTGGCGGGCGCCAACGAAAATCGCCGCGTCGAGCGTGACATGCGATACTTTGCCCTCTCGCAGCCAAGGCAGGCGGCCATGGATTCGATCAACAGTCTGTTCCTGCTCAGCGGCTTCCTGCTGGCCCTGAGTATCCTCGCCAGCCGGCTCTCCTCGATGGCCGGCGTGCCGCTGCTGCTGATCTTCCTGGGCCTGGGGATGCTGGCCGGCGAGGAGGGGCTGCTCGGCATCCAGTTTGACGACTACTCCCTGGCCTTCTCCATCGGCCACCTGGCGCTGGCCATGATCCTGCTCGACGGCGGGCTGCGCACCCGGCTGAAGACCTTCCGCGTCGGCTTTCGCCCGGCGCTCTCCCTGGCCACCTTCGGGGTGTTCATCACCAGCGGCCTAGTGGGGCTCTTCGCCATGTGGGTCTTCGACCTGAGCCTGGTGCAGGGCCTGCTGGTGGGTGCCATCGTGGGCTCCACCGATGCCGCCGCGGTGTTCTCGATGCTTAGCGGGCGCGGCGTCAATCTCAACGAGCGGGTCGGCGCCACCCTGGAGATCGAGTCGGGCACCAACGACCCCATGGCAATCTTCCTGACCCTGATGCTGGTGGAGGTGCTGGTCGGCGACATCGGCGGGGTGGGCGAGACCCTGCTCTTCCTGGTGCAGCAGTTCGGTCTGGGGATCCTCATCGGGCTCGGCGTCGGTTGGCTGAGCGCCCGGTTGTTGAGCTGGCTGGACCTGGCGCCGGGGCTGTATTCGCTGCTGGCCCTCGGGCTCGGTTTCTGTGTCTTCGGGCTGACCAGCGCTCTGGGCGGCAGCGGCTTTCTGGCGATCTACCTGGCCGGCCTAATGATCGGCAACCGCCCCGGGCGCCATCTCGCCTTCATCCTGCCGGTGCACGACGGCCTGGCCTGGCTCTCCCAGATCGGCCTCTTCCTGGTGCTGGGCCTGCTGGTCACGCCCAGCGAGATGATGGACTATGCGCTGCCGGCGCTGCTGGTGGCCCTGGCGCTGATCTTCGTCGCCCGGCCGCTGGCGGTGCTGATCGTCGTCAAGCCCTTCTTCAAGTTCCGCTGGCGGGAGATCGGCTTCATCGCCTGGGTGGGCCTGCGCGGGGCGGTGCCCATCGTGCTGGCGATTTTCCCGGTGATCGGCGGGGTAGAGAACGCCTCGCTCTACTTCAATGTCGCCTTCGCGGTGGTGCTGCTGTCGCTGCTGATCCAGGGTGGCTCTTTGCCGTGGATGGCGCGTCGCATGAAGGTCGAGCTGCCGCCCACCGTCACGCCCAACCGTCGCGGCCCCTTGGGCATCCTGCCGGAGAACGACTACGAGATGTTCGTCTACGAGGTGGAGAACGCCGACCTTGAGGACGTGCCGATTCGGCTGTTGCGCTTCCCCTCTGGGGCCCTGATCTCGGCGCTCTTCCGTGAGCATGCCATGCTGCACCCCAAGGGCAGCACCCGACTGCGGCTGGGCGACGTGATCTGCGTGATCGGCCGCACCGATGACCTTCCAGCCCTGAACCGCCTGTTCAACGGGGACGCCAAGCTCAAGCGCGAGCGGGCCTTCTTCGGCACCTTCACCTTCGACGGCGACGCCTTCATGCGCGACATCGCCGACGCCTATGGCCTCACCCTGAGTCCCGGCGAGCAGGACATGACCCTGGCCGAGTTCGTCTCGCTGCGGGTCGGCGGGCATCCGGTGGTGGGCGACGACGTGGACTGGCACGGCATCCATTGGGTCGTCAGCGCGATGGAGGGCAATCGCGTGACCCGAGTAGGGCTGCGTCTCTATTAAGAGGAAGAGCTAGGCTGCGCTTTTATTGAGCGCAGCATGATGCGTTGGGGCAATGAGGGCCGACGGGGAGGGGCGAGGAGCGGTCTTGGCCACTCACGCCTGCCGGGTCGCCGCCTTGAGCACCTCGAGGGTGACCTCGACGGCCTGTTCGCCGTCGGCGAGCCACACCGTGTCATCCTGCAGGGTGGCGCTCAGGGACATGCTCTTCGCCGCCATGCCCGCCAGCGACTGCACTGCCTCCGGCGCGATGGCGACTACCGTCAGGTTGTCGAGGGTCGCGAGCTTGCCGGCCAGCGAGTCCCACCAGAGCGCGGCGCCATGGCCGCTGTAGGTGTAGAGGATGACCTCGTCGGCGCGGCCGCAGGCGCGGCGGATGCCCTTCTCGTCGGGCTGGCCGAGTTGGATCCACTGCTCGATCTCACCGGTGAGGTTCTTGCGCCACAGGTCGGGCTCGTCGTCGGTGCTCACGCCGCGGCCGAAGGCCAGGGCCTCGTCGGCGTTCAGCGCGAAGGCGAGCAGCCTGACCATCATGCGCTCGTCGGTTTCCGAGGGATGTTGCGCCACGGTCAGGGCATGATCGGCGTAGTAGTGCCGGTCCATGTCGGCGACCTGCAGCTGTACTCGATGAATCGTTGCCTTCAGTGCCATGGCGGGATGGGCCTTTGTCGGGTGGCGGCCTCGCGGTGCAAGGGCGCGGGATGATGCCGTCGGGCGTTGCCCGGTGGCGCCTCGAGAGTGGACAGCGGGGAAGGGACCCATGTTTCGCGTCCGGACGCGGCGTGATCGTCGCGCGACGATCCGGTGCGCCGCCATCAGTGTGGTCCGTACGCTGAAACAAGAAAACCAGCCGCAGGGGGCTGGTTTTCATCAAAAGGTGGCGGAGGGACAGGGATTCGAACCCTGGGTAGGCTATTAACCTACGCCGGTTTTCAAGACCGGTGCATTCAACCGCTCTGCCATCCCTCCGGCTTACGGATGCGTACTCTACCAGCTTTCATCCGCAGGTCAAGAGCCCATCTGGATCAGGATGTTAGCCCCCGGTTCAGGGGTGGGGCACAATGGGGGCACGATGATCGCAGGAGACCCTTATGCCTAAGCGCTCGGCAGGTACCACAGTGCACCCCATACCCGCTGTGTCGGCCGCGGTGATGAGGGACGATCGCATCCTGATGGTCAGGCGGCGCAATCCCCCCAACGCGGGCAAGCTGGCCTTGCCCGGCGGCAAGGTCGAGGCGGGGGAGAGCCTCCAGCAGGCCGCGGCCCGCGAACTGCGAGAAGAAACCGGCGTGCTGGCCGACCCGCGGCGCATCTTGACCGCCCTCGACGTCTTCGATCACGACGCCGAGGGTGCGCTGATCATGCACTTCGTCATCGTGGTGGTCCAGCTGGAGTGGCAGGGCGGCATCGAGGCGGCCGCGGACGATGCCACGGCGCTCTGCTGGATGGACTTGGCGGCCCTAGAGCACGCTGGGGAGGAGGTCTGTGACTCCGCGGCGCGGGTGGCGCGGCGGGTCCTGGAGGAGGCCTCAGCCGCGGAAAAGGCGTTGAACCCTGACTAGCCGGGCGCTTGCGTCGGGAACCATCTGGCTGCATCCTAAGTCTAGTGCCTAGTCCAACCATACAGGGAGCTTCGGATCCATGGCTTATCAAGAGACGCAGACGACACGTCAGCAGACGCAGTCGCAGTCGGTCGGTACCAGCAAGGTCCTTCGCAATACCTACGGCCTGCTGGCGATGACCCTGCTGTTCTCCGCGGTCACCGCGGGCGCAGCCATGAGCATGGGCATCGAGCGCATGAACATTTTCGTGTTCTTCATCGGTGCCTACGGCCTCATGTTCTTGGTGCACAAGACCGCCAATTCCGCGATGGGGCTGCTCGCCACCTTCGCCTTCACTGGGTTTATGGGCTTCACGCTCGGGCCGATCCTGAGCGCCTACCTCACCCTGCCCAACGGCGCTCAGCTGATCATGACCGCTCTGGGCATGACCGGCATCACCTTCGTGGGGCTCTCGGCAGTGGCGCTGATCACCCGCAAGGATTTCAGCTTCCTGGCCAACTTCCTGATGGCCGGCGCCATCGTGTTGATCCTGGCCATGCTGGCGGGCATCTTCCTGCAGATTCCGGCCCTGTCGCTGATGGTCTCCGCCGGCTTCGTGCTGTTCTCCTCGGCGGCCATCCTCTATCAGACCAGCGAGATCGTGCATCGTAGCGGCGAGACCAACTACATTCTCGCCACCATCACGCTCTACGTGTCGATCTACAACCTGTTCATCAGCCTGCTGTCGATCCTGGGGATCATGAGCCAGGACTGACCCCAACGCGGTATCAGGATCATCTGGCCCCGCCAACCGGCGGGGCCAGGTTGTTTCAGGAGGACCTCATGCGCTACGCCATCCTGCTGATGGGCGCTCCCTACACCCATCAGGCCAGCCACTCGGCCCTGCGCTTCGCCCACGCCCTGGTGGCGCGCGGCCACCGCCTGGAGGCGGTATTCTTCTATCACGACGGGGTGCACAATGCGGCTCGGCTGGCCGCCCCCCCGCAAGACGAGCCGCATCTGGTGGATGCCTGGACGGCGCTGTCCCACGAGCATGAGGTCTCGCTGCAGGTCTGCATCGCCGCGGCGCTGCGTCGCGGTCTGCTCGACGAGCGCGAGGCCGCTCGGCACGGCAAGGACGGGATCAGCGTGGCGGCGCCCTTCGAGCTCACCGGGCTAGGGCAGCTGATCGATCTGGGCACCCGCTGCGACCGGCTGGTGACCTTCGGCCCCTGAATCTCGGCATGTGATGGAGCGATGATGCACGAACACGACGATCCACTCCGTGACCTGCTGGTCATCTTGCGCCATGCGCCTCACGGCAGCAGCTGGCTGAAGGAAGGGCTGGACGCCGCCCTGGTCGCCGCCGCCTTCGGGCAGAGCGTTTCACTGCTGTTCATGGGGGAGGGCGTTACGGCCCTGATGCCGGGGCAAGGGCCCGGGCCGCTCGAGCAGAAGGGGACGGCCGCGACGCTGGAGATGCTGGAGATGTATGATATCGAGACCCTGCTGGTGGACGCGCAGGCGCTTTCGGCGCTCGGCCTCGCGGCCGACGAGCTGATGCTCGATGTGACTCCCGTGTCGGCCGAGGCCCTCTCAGAGGCCCTCTCCGCCCACCGCCTGGTATTGACCTTCTAGCCCGAGTCGCGAGGAGACCCTGGATGCTGTTGCATGTGGTGAACCGTTCCCCGGCGAACAGTCGGGTCTATGAGCAGGCCCTGAGCGGCATGGGGCCGGATGATGTCCTGCTGCTGATCGAGGACGGCGTTCAGGGGGCGCTGCCCCAGCTGGTGCGCTATTACGCCCAGATCGAGGGGCGGCTCTTCGCCCTCCAGGAAGACCTGCAGGCCCGCGGGCTCCTGGGACGCTGCGCGGAAAGCGTGCAGGTGGTCGATGTGGATGGCTTCGTGACCCTGACCGAGGAAGCCGAACGGACGGTGAGCTGGTACTGATGGCTTCTACAGAAATATACCGTTATCTATCTTTAGACAAAGACCAGTACGGCCTGGATCCGGAAGGCTATCTCGTCGACATGACGCAGTGGTCGCCCCAGATCGCCGAGGCCCTGGCACGCGAGGAGGGCATCGAACTGACCGAGGAGCACTGGGAAGTGCTCAGGGTGCTGCGCGATTTCTATGCGCGCTACGAGATGGCGCCCGCCATGCGGCCTCTGGTCAAGGCGGTGGGCAAGGCCCTGGGGCCCGACAAGGGCCGTTCGATCCACCTGATGCGCCTCTTCCCCGGTAGCCCCGCCAAGGTGGCGGCTCGGCTGGCCGGGCTGCCCAAGCCCACCCATTGCCTGTGACCGGCCCACCGTGAACTTCCTTGCCCATGGCTGGCTCGCCCGCGGCGGCGGTGACGACTTCCTGTATGGCAACCTGATCGCCGACGGGGTGAAGGGCATCGACCTCTCGGCCTGGCCGCTGGCGACCGCGGCGGGTATCCGCCACCACCGTCGGGTGGACGCCTTCGTCGATGGTCACCCGGTGGTCGCCGACGTCCTGGCGCGCACGCCGTGGCCGCAGCGCCGCTTCGCCGGCATCGCCCTCGACCTGGTCTGGGATCACTTCGCGGCCCGCACGCTCGAAGGTGACGAGCGGCGCCGGCTGATCGCGCGTTGCTACCGGCTGCTCGAGGCCTCTCCCGCCCCGGGCCGGCTGGCGGGGATGGTGCCCGTGCTGGTGGAGCAGGACTGGCTCAACCGCTATGCGGATTTCACCTTCACCTGTCGTGCCATCGAAGGCATCGGCGGGCGACTCTCCGGGCCGAATCGCCTGGCCGAGCTGGTCCCCTGGCTTGAGGCGGACTACGTCCGCCTCTCCCGCGACTTCGAGCGGCTATGGTCGGCCGTCAATGCCGAGCTCGGCGTGCCGGCCTGAGGCCGGCATCAGCCGCCTCTTGATCGATCCTCGATCGACCTTCAGTCCAATCGGTCCTCAATCGACCCTGAGCCACAGGCAGTCGAGGCGATCGCCCGGCTCGATGCGGGTCTCGGCGGGGATCTCCGCCAGGGCATCGGCGCCGATGCACGACGACAGCACCCCCGAGTTCTGGTCGCGAAACGCCCGAGCCACGATGCCGTCCTCCCCGAAGGCCAGGGTGACGCGCATGTAGTGGCGGCGCGGACCGGTGGAGGTCGAGAATTCCGCCTGCGCCGCGAGACGGGGCAGCTGCGCCAGGGCAGGGCAGCCCTGCAGGGCGCCCAGCAGCGGGCGCAGGAAGAGCCAGGCGCCGACAAAACAGGACACCGGGTTGCCGGGCAGGCCGACGAAGCGCACGTCCTGGCCCGCCGGCCCCGGCAGCCGCCCCAGCGCCAGGGGCTTGCCCGGGCGAATCGCCAGCCGCCACAGATCCAGCTGCCCCAGCGACTCGAGCGCCGCCTTGACGTGGTCCTCCTCGCCGACGCTCACCCCTCCGGTACTGATCACCAGATCGGCCTCCAACGCCGCCGCGGCGAGGGTGTCGCGGGTGCCCGCGGCATCGTCCGGCACCGAGACGACACGCACCAGCTCGGCGCCGAAGCGCTCCAGCAGTCGCCTGAGCATCGGCCGGTTGGAGTTGTAGATCTGGCCGTCGGCCAGGGGCGTGCCCGGATCGACGATCTCGTCGCCGGTGGAGAGCAGCGCCACCCGAGGCCGGCGCCGCACCACCACCTCGGTGATGCCCTGGCCGGCCAGGTGCCCCAGGGCCGCGGCCTCGAGCCGTTCCCCGGCGGGTAGCAGGGGCGCACCGGCCGCCACGTCACGCCCGCGGCGGCGAACGTTGTCGCCCGCCGGGACATCCGCCGGAAGGGAGGCGACGTCGTCCTCGAGCGTCACGCGCTCCTGCATCACCACGCAGTCGGCGCCCGGGGGCAGCGCGCCGCCCGTGAAAATGCGGGCGCACTGGCCGCGCGCCAGCGGCGTCGCCGGCGAGCCCGCGGCGATGCGCTGGGCGACGGGCAGCCGCTTGCCCGCGTCGCCGTGGTGCAGGGCATAGCCGTCCATGGCGCTGTTGTCGAAGGCGGGTACGTCGAGGCGCGCCTCGATCGCCTCGGCGAGCACGCGGCCCGCGGCGTCGGCGCAGGGCACGGTCTCGGCGGGCGTGGGGGTGACGCCCTCGAGCAGCGCGGCGAGGGCCGCCTCGACGGGTTTCAGCTCAGCCATGTTGGCCCCGCTCGGGAATGCCCCGGTTGGCCTGAAGGTGTAGAGAGCTGCATGGCTTATGCCGATGGGTCGTCCTGTCACGCATGCTGGCCTCGCTCGGGAATGACCAGGTTGGCGAAGTTGCACGGCTTGTGCCGGCTGTCGAGCTGTTCGGCGAGGATGCCGTCCCAGCCGGTGCGACAGGCGCCGGTGGAGCCGGGCAGGCAGAACACCACGGTGGCGTTGGCCAACCCGCCGAGGCAACGGCTCTGCACGGTGGAGCTGCCGATCTCTTGCCAGGAGAGGTGGCGAAACAGCTCGCCGAAGCCTTCGATCTGCTTGTCGAGCAGCACCGAGACCGCCTCGGGGGTGGAGTCGCGACCGGTGAAGCCGGTGCCGCCGGTGGTCAGGATCACTTGCACCGCATCGTCGGCGATCCAGTCCGCCACCACCGCACGGATGCGATAGATGTCATCGGGCACGATGCGCTTCTCGTGCAGCCGGTGGCCGGCGGCGGTCAGGCGCTCGACCAGGGCCTGGCCGCTGCGATCGGTCTCCTCGTTACGCGTATCGGAGACGGTCAGCACCGCCACGGAGAGGGGAATCATCGGTTCGCTCATTCGCCTTGGGTCTCCTGCTTGGCTGCCTGGCGCGCCTCGAAGGCCGCCTGCTGCTCGGGGGTGGCCTCCTGCTGGTACTTCGCCTTCCACTCGCCATAGGGCATGCCATAGACATGCTCCCGGGCGCTGTCGTAGTCCAGCTCGACCCCCCGCTCATCGGCGGCAGCCACCAGCCACTTGGAGAGGCAGTTGCGGCAGAAGTCGGCGAGGATCATCAGGTCAATGTTCTGGACCTCCTTGTGCTCGTCCAGATGGCGCAGCAGGCGGCGAAACGCGGCCGCCTCGAGTTCGGTGCGGGTGGCGTCGTCGAGTTGTGGCATCGTCGCTCTCCGATGGTCGGGGGATCTGTGGGGTCAGCTTAACAAAAAAGACACCGCCCGCAGGCGGTGTCGTAGGGGGCATCGAGGGTGTGGCTTAGCCGGAGCGTGGCGCGGGCGCGTCACCCTCGGCGGCCGGGCGCTGCTCGGCCAGCTGCTCCTCGGGAATGGCCTGATCCTTGACCTCCTCGTACCAGAGGTTGTGGTGCTCCTTGGCCCAGCTCTCGTCCACGTAGCCGGTGGTCATGCCTTCCAGCGACCCTTCGGTGCCGACGGTGCCGATGTAGATATGGCCCAGGGCCACGGCGGTCAGGCCCAGGGCCCCCACGGCGTGGATGATGCTGGCCCACTGCATGGTGTCACGCGCCTGGCCGTAGTTGGGGAAGTCCAGCACGAAGCCGCTGGCGATCACCGCGAGGCCGGCGGTGGCCAGCAGCCAGTACCAGACCTTCTCGCCGCCGTTGGCGAAGCCGGCGTCGGGATGCCCCTTGCCGACCAGGCCGCCGCCCTTGGCGAACCACTCAAGGTCATGGGCCTTCGGGATGTTGTGGCTGAGCAGGCGCAGCAGCAGAATCACCAGCAGGATGCCGAACAGCGGCCCCAGGTAGTTGTGGATCAGCTTGGTGCCCGACATCATCGCCGCCCAGGCCCCGTCGCCGAACAGCGGACGCAACAGCGTCTTGCCGTAGGCGAGGTTGAGCCCGGTGAGGGCCAGCAGGATGAACAGCGTCGCCACCGTCCAGTGCAGGGAGCGCACGACCAGCGACCAGCGCAGCAGCTTGCGCCCGGTGCGCGGCTCGTCGAGCTTCTTGCGTCCCACCAGCAGGTAGAAGAGCGCGATCGCCGCGATCATGCCCAGTACCGCGATCGCCCCGAACGGGGAGATCCAGCGCTCGCGGATCTGCCGCCAGGTCTCGCCGCTGGCATTCACCAGGTTATAGGTGCTCTCGGCCCGGGAGTCCCGGTAGTTGGGGCCCGTCTCGCCCGCCTTGACCTGTCGCCACAGGTCGGCGTCCACGGCGGGGACGGCGAAGGCCGCCTCCCGGCCGGGATCGGCCTCCTGTGCCAGCGCCAGCGAGGACAGCACCAGGCCGGCCAGCAGCACCAGCAGCGTCAGGAGTCGCCGGGCGGCCCCCGCGTGCTTCATCGAAATGCTCATGGCATCGCCTCCTTACCCCTGCTGGGTGGCATCGTAGGCCAGGGAGTCGGCGTCGGCCCTGGGGTTGCCCGACCAGCCGCCGTCCTTGTGCCCGCGCTGGACGACGCGTTGGCGGAAGATGTCGGCGACTTCCTGGGCATCCCCGGCCAGCAGCGCCTTGGTCGAGCACATCTCGGCACACAGCGGCAGCTTGCCCTCGGCGATGCGGTTGGCGCCGTACTTCTGGTACTCCTCTTCCTTGGTCTCCGCCGGCCCGCCTGCGCAGAAGGTGCACTTGTCCATCTTGCCGCGCTCGCCGAAGGCGTTCTGCTTCGGGAACTGCGGCGCGCCGAAGGGACAGGCGTAGAGGCAGTAGCCGCAGCCGATGCACAGGTCCTTGTCGTGCAGCACGATGCCGTCATCGCGCTGGTAGAGGGTCTCGGTGGGACAGACGGCGATGCAGGGCGCATCGTCGCAGTGCATGCAGGCCACCGAGATTGAGACCTCGCTGGGCTCGCCGTCGTTGAGGGTCACCACGCGGCGGCGCTGCACGCCCCATTCGACCTCGTTGGCGTTCTTGCAGGCGGTGACGCAGCCGTTGCACTCGATGCAGCGCTCGGCGTCGCACATGAATTTCATTGTGGCCATGGGGTTCTCCTCAGCTTGCCTTCTCGATGCGACACAGGGTGCACTTGGTTTCCTGCATCTGGGTCACCGAGTCATAGCCGTAGGTGGTGGCGGTGTTGGCCGCCTCGCCGAGCACATAGGGGGCCGAGCCTTCCGGGTAGCGATCGTGCAGGCTCTCGCCCTGGAACATGCCGCCAAAGTGGAAGGGCATGAAGACCACCTCGGGGGCCACCCGTGGGGTGACCAGCGCCTTGACCCTGACGCGCCCGCCCTCGGCGCCCTCGACCCACACCATGTCGCCTTCGGCGATGGCCAGGTCGTTGGCGAGTGCCGGGTTGATCTCGACGAACATCTCCTGCTGCAGCTCGGCCAGCCAGGACATGGAACGCGTCTCCTCGCCGCCACCTTCGTACTCCACCAGTCGCCCGGAGGTGAGGATGATCGGGTACTTCGCGGTGACGTCCTGCTCCTGGATGCTCCGGTAGAGGGTCGGCAGGCGGTAGTGAGAGGTCACGTCGTCCCAGGTCGGATAGTCCTTCACCAGGTCGCGGCGGCTGGTGTAGAGCGGCTCGCGGTGCTTGGGGATGGGATCCGGGAAGGTCCAGACGTTGCAGCGTGCCTTGGCGTTGCCGAAGGGGGCGCACTCGTGGGCGATGGCCACGCGCTGGATGCCGCCGGAGAGGTCGGTCTTCCAGTTCTTGCCCTCGGCCGCGGTCTTCTCCGCGTCGGTCAGGTCATCCCACCAGCCCAGATCCTTGAGCATGGCGTCGGTGAATTCGGGATAGCCGTCCTCGAGTTCAGAGTCCTGGCTGAAGACGCCGTCGGCCAGCAGGTTCTCGCCGTCGCGCTCGATGCCGAAGCGGGCGCGGAAGGTGAGGCCGCCCTCGGAGACCTTCTTGCTGGTGTCATAGAGGATCGGCGTGCCGGGATGGCCCATCTCGGCCGTGCCCCAGCAGGGCCAGGGCAGCCCATAGTAGTCGCCGTCGGCGGGCCCGCCCTCGGCCTTGAGGTCGCGGAAGCTGAAGGTGTGCCAGTTCTGCTGGTGCTCCTTCAGACGCTCGGGGCTCTGGCCGGTGTAGCCCACGGTCCACATGCCGGCGTTGAACTCCCGGGTGATATCCTCGATCAGCGGTTCGCTGCCCTCGACCCGGATGTTCTTGAACAGCTCCTCACCGAAGCCGAGCTTATGCGAGAGCAGGTACATGATCTCGTGGTCGGGCTTGGACTCGAACAGCGGCTCGATCACCTTGTCGCGCCACTGGATGGAGCGGTTGGTGGCGGTGACGCTGCCGGTGGTCTCGAACTGGGTGGCCGCGGGCAGCAGGTAGACGCCGTCCTGACGGTCGTGCATGACCCCGGCCACGGTGGGGTAGGGATCCACGATGACCATCATCTCGAGCTGCTGCATGGCCTTCTGCATCTCGGGGCCGCGGGTCTGGGAATTGACCGCATGGCCCCAGTAGAACATCGCCTTGAGGCGGGTCCGCTGGGAGATGTCCTCCTCCTGCTCGAGGACGCCATCGATCCAGCGCGATACCGTGATGCCGCTGGCGTTCATCGGCTTTCCATCGGCGTACTCGGCCTGGTCGAAGCGACTCTTGAGCCACTCGTAGTCCAGGTCCCAGACCCGTGCCCAGTGCTGCCAGGCGCCCTCGGAGAGGCCGTAGTAGCCGGGCAGGGAGTGCGACATCAGGCCGAGGTCGGTGGCGCCCTGGACGTTGTCGTGGCCGCGGAAGATGTTGGCGCCGCCGCCGGATTTGCCGATGTTGCCCAGCGCCAGCTCCAGGATGCAGTAGGCGCGGGTGTTGTTGTTGCCGGTGGTGTGCTGGGTACCGCCCATGCACCAGACGATGCAGCCCGGACGGTTCTCGGCCAGCTGGCGGGCGGTGTCGCGCATCGTTGCTTCCGGTACCCCGGTGATGTTCTGGACCACATCGGGCGAGAAGGTCGCGACCTCCTCACGCACCTGGTCCATGGCGTAGACCCGCTGCTCGATGTACTGGCTGTCTTCCCAGCCATTCTCGAAGATGTGCCACAGCAGGCCCCAGATGAAGGCCACGTCGGAGCCGGGGCGGATCCGCACGAAGCTGTCAGCCTTGGCGGCGGTGCGGGTGAAACGTGGATCGACGACGATGATCTGCGCCTGGCTGCGCTCCTTGGCCAGCAGGATGTGCTGCATGGCGACCGGGTGCGCCTCAGAGGGGTTCGAGCCGATGAACATGATCGATCGGCTGTTCTGGATATCGTTGAGCGAGTTGGTCATCGCCCCGTAGCCCCAGGTGTTGGCGACCCCGGCCACGGTGGTGGAGTGACAGATGCGTGCCTGGTGGTCGGTGTTGTTGGTACCGGCCAGGGCGGCGAACTTGCGCATCAGGTAGGCCTGCTCGTTATTGAACTTGGCCGAGCCCAGCCAGTAGATGCTGTCGGGTCCATGCTGCTCCGTCAGCGCCAGCACCTTGTCGCCGATCTCCTCGATGGCATCCTCCCAGCTCAGACGCTGCCACTCCCCGCCGACCAGCTTCATGGGGTACTTGAGGCGACGGCTGGAGTGGCCGTGCTGGCGCAGCGAGGCGCCCTTGGCGCAGTGGGCGCCGCGATTGATGGGGTGGTCGAAGGCCGGTTCCTGCTTGGTCCAGACGCCTTCCTGCACCTCGGCATAGACGCCGCAGCCCACCGAACAGTGGGAGCAGACGGTACGCTTGGTTTCGACCGGGGCATCGGACCAGGCGGTCTTCTCGGCCGCCTCGGCACGCTGCATCATTGGTGCGCCCATGAAGCCGGCGGCGGCCAGCCCCCCGGTGGTCGCGCCGCTGCGCTGGAGGAACTGGCGACGGGAAATGCCCAGTCCGCTGGCCCTCGGAGTATTGGTTTTAGGTGTCAGACGCATGGTGTCGCTCTCCTGGCTCGGGGCCGTCAATCACGCAGGGTGGCGTAGAAGGCTCGAATATGAGGCGTTTCCCGATACTCGCGGGAGGGCTCGGCCTCCGGGGCCTCGGGCTTGGCATCGGCCTGGGCCAGGGTGACGTGGCCGACCGCGGCCGCCGCGCCGGCGGCCGCGGTGCCGACGCCGAGGGTCTTGAGGAAGCGCCGACGCTGCGGGTTGCGTGTGCTGGGCATGGGGATCTCTCCTGTGTCTCGCTGCTCTGGCCCTGACGGGCGCTGTTCTGGTGATGTCACGGTGTGCCGTGCGGCGTCAGGGTTCGACGATTCGCACCGGATCCTGTTGGGCCTCGGCCTCGAGGCGACGGGCCTCCTGCTCGAGGAAGGCCTGGCCGAGCCGCCCCAGTCGCGCCTGGAAAGGGGTGTCGACCCGGCCGAGGTCGGCGAGGCAGTCCGCGGCCCAGGGGGCGAGATGGGCCATGAAGAAACGCGCCTCGTCCGGCGAGCGAGCCTCGATCAGCATCGCCATCACCTCCGCCAGCGCGGCGAGGTGGTCCTCGGGGTCGCGGCTATGCTCGGCGCGCTGGAAGCCCAGCGCCTTGAGGTCCCGGCGCAGCGCCACCAGCGCCGCATCCATCAGTTCGCCATTGCGGTACCAGGAGGCGTAGGGCGTGACGTCGCCTTGGACCACCCCGACCAGGTGGCGGAAATGGGCCCGTGCCTGCTCCTCGGCGGTGGTCGCGCGTGCCGCCTCGATCAATGCCGCCCAGTGCTCGGCGAGCAGGGTGCCGTCGGCGTCGATCTCCAGCCCGGCCAGCCAGTCGAGCAGGGCGGCATCCGGGGCCTCGCGCAGCAGCCTGGCCAGCAGCCGGTAGACGTCGGCTCGCAGCGCATCGCTCTCGTTCAGCTCGTTCATGCGGTCACACCTTCAGCTGCGATTCGGGGTTGCGGGCCATGTCCTGCCAGACGTCCTTGACGCGACAGTCCTCGCACATCTCCAGGCGGGCCAGGGCGTCGCCGGTGAAGTAGGGGTGGTCGGCGAGCTTGGCCTTGATGGTCTCGACGGTGCTGACGGTGGCGAAGGGCTTGCCGCAGCGAATGCACGGGAAGGCGTCCTCCTCGTGGCGAACCTGGCGCTCGCCGCGCTGGGCGTCGGCCAGGAAGCCGGGGACGAGAGTGATCGCGTCCTCGGGGCAGGCCTCGGCGCAGAGCCCGCACTGCACGCAATCGGCTTCGCGAAAGCTCAGCAGCGGGCTGTCGTCGCCGGCGGCCAGCGCCGGGGTCGGGCAGTTGGAGACGCAGGCCATGCACAGGGTGCAGGCGTCGCGATCGACCGCAATATCGCCATAGGCGGCGCCGGACGGCAGGCGATGGCGCTGACCGTCCGGGGCGCCCAGGCTCGCCAGATGCTCGAGCACGGCGTTGAGCCGGCGGCGCTTGTCATGGCCTTCGAACACCGGCGGCGTCTGCGTCAACGGCGGCTCGAGCGGCAGGGCATCGCGGGCCGCCGCGTCACCGGCCGCGAGGCGGCCGATCCGCTCCGGCGAGTGGCCGAGGGCCGTCAGCAGGGCGCGCGCCTGGGCGAGCTGGTCGTCGATGAAGCGGGTCAGGCGCTCGGGCATGCGCGGATGGCACTGAATGCGCACCTCGGCCGCGCCGGCGGCCAGGGCCGTCAGCCACTGATCGTGACCGGCGGCACCGAGCTCCTCGAGGGGCACGTCGAGCACATGGCCCGCCGCCTCGCCCTCGGCCTCCAGGTCGCTCGCCTCGGCGAAGCGCACCACTGGCGCCGTGCCGCCGGCCTCGCGATAGGCGGTAAGCCAGCCCAGCAGGGTGTCCTGCTGGCGGGCGGTCTCGGGCAGGCGAAACTGGATGGCCCCCGTGGGACAGGCGCTGCTGCAGCTGCCCACGCCGTGGCATCGGAAGGGGTCGATCTCGATCCATGCCTCGATGCGGCCCTGGTGGCTCTTGACGGCATCGGCGGGGCAGACGTCCAGGCAGCGGGTGCAGCCCGTGTTGCCGCTACTGGCATGGGCGCAGAGGTCGTTGTCGATCTGGAAGTAGCGCGGCTTGTCGAACTCGCCGACCAGCCCGGCGAGGGCCTCGAGTCGCTCGTCGCGATCCGCGTCCTGCCAGCCCAGGGCGACATAGCCCGGCGGAGGAAGCTCGAGGGCGAGGGCCGGCGTGGCACCGAGATCGAGGATCAGGTCGAAGTGCGCGCGCTCGGCCAGCGCCCGGGCGAGGTTCAGCGCGCCATCGCCATCGGGCACGCTGACGCCGAAGCGTCCCAGGTAGCCGTCGATAGTCAGTGCCCGCGCCTGGGCGCGCGATAGCGTCTGGCAGGCGAGATTGGCAGTCTCGGCGAGCAGGGCCTCGTGTTGTTCATCACTACCGGCGTCACTACCGGCGTCGCCCTGGAGGGGCTCGGTGACCAGTAGGGCAGGGGGTGCGAGACCCCGCGCCACGAGGGCGCGGGCGGCATGCCGTGCGTCGCGCTCGTTGCCGAGTATCAGGGCGTGGCCGTCACTCTTATAGCTGACGCGGGCGGGGCTGAGATTGATGGGCCAGGAGACGCGACGTCGCGCGGCTTCCCTGGCCTGCCGGTTGCGGTCGTCGTCGACCGGCATCAGTTCGATGTGCTGGTTCATGCAGTCTCACGGTTGCGTGCGTGCGGTAGGCGTCTTGTCATAGTTATGTGCCTTCGCATCAGTCTTGGTCGAATTCTCGGCGTGCGCAAACGCTGCCTTGGTCTAATGCATAGGACTGATGCATGATCCCGATAGACCGGCTCAATGGGCCGGACGGTGACATTCGGCGGCCGCGTTGCTGCGGGCTGTTATCCCGGGCGCTCAGGGGTGCGCGCCTCGGCGTCTTCGGTGATATCGCTGTCCGAGGCGGTATCGGATGCCTCCGGCGGTGTTTCACGGGCGTCGTGCTCGTCGCTGTCCATGTCCCGTGACGACACCTCTTTCGGCGCCTCGGCTTCCAGCATCTCGTCATCGTCCTCGACCTCACGGCGGGTCCACTGGCGCAGCCGTTCGGCCACGTCCTCGGCCAGTGGCTTCAGCTTCGCCCGGAAGTCATCGTCATAGTCGTCGAGGCCGTCACGCACGCCGTAGTGACTCGCGGCGAAGAGTCGACGCAGGGCGCGCTTGCGCAGCCCCGCGCTGACGCCCGAGACCAGGTAGGCCTTGATGTCGCTGCCCGGGGGCAGGGTGTCGGGGTCGGGCAGGGTATGGTCGAGGCTGCCCGGCTCGAGGGTCTCCGGCGAGTCATCCTCGGGAATGTCTTCCTCTCGGCCATCGGCCCCGAGGCTCGAGGGTGGCCACTCGCCCTCGGCGGGTGGCGAGGAGACCGGGGCCTCCTGCGCCTCGCCCCGCTTGAGGCGCGACCAGCGCTCCAGCCGGCTCATGACTCGGCCTCCCGGGCGCGACCGGCGCCCTTGCGCTTCTTCTTGCGCCCCTCCTCGGGCGCCTCGCCATGATGGGCGAGATAGGCCTCGAGCCAGGCCTGGATGGCCAGCGGCATGTCGACCTCCAATACTTGATGCTCGCCGTCGAGCCAGCCGGCGGCGACGTCCTGGCTGGCGGTGATGGCATCGGGCCGGGGCATCCCGCCCGCCTCGCCGGCCCGGATGAACAGTCGCGGCGTGCGGCTCGTCAGGTTGAAGCGGTAGGCCGAGCGTTCGGTCATGTAGAGCTGCAGGTCGAGCCGGCAGGGGCCAGCGTCGCCGGGCGTGAGGTTCGCGATGCGCCAGCGGGTCGTGGCAAAGCCCTTGATGGTGAGCGGCTCGCCGACGATCGTGAAACTCAGGGGGCGAGTGCTGCTGATCGACGCCATGGGTAAGTCTCTCCGGGGCTGGGCGGGGTGAGGACGCTTGTCGCGATGCGTTGTTGAATGTCGACACCGGGTAGTGGCAAAGGGTGCCGACAGTGCCAATAGTACAGAAATTTCTGATATAAGAGACACTGTCGAGTGTCAACTAACCTTTACACAGTAAAGACACCGCCGGCCGCGAGTGCCATCATCGAGAATCAACGTTCTGTCGAGGAGCCGTGGATGCACGACATCAGCCTGAGCCGGGCACGCCTGCCCGCCACCCTGGAAATCGAGGTGCTGGATGAGTTCGGCGAGACGAAGCGCCAGGCGATCGCCGCGGAACGGGCCCTCACCGTCTACCTGAACAAGCGCGAGATCGTCACGCTCATGACCCTCGGGGCCGATCCGGAGGCGCTGGTGGTGGGCTACCTACGCAACCAGGGACTGCTCGGCGAGGCGCGGGATCTGCAGGCGGTGCAGGTGGACTGGGAGGTCGAGGCGGCGGCGGTCGTGACCCGTCGCCTGCCGGAGGATCTGGAGGAGCGCCTGGGCCAGCGCACCGTGACCACCGGATGCGGCCAGGGCACGGTCTTCGGACGGTTGCTCGAGTCGACCGCCCTGCGCCCGCTGCCGGCCACGGTGATGCGCCAGTCGGTGCTCTATCGGCTGCTGGACAACCTGGGCGCCTACAACGAGACCTATCGCAGCGCCGGCGCCGTGCATGGCTGTGCGCTCTGCCGCCAGGAGGCGGTGCTGGACTTCGTCGAGGACGTGGGGCGCCACAACGCCGTGGATACCCTGGCGGGGCGCCAGTGGCTCGCCGAGGCCGACAGCGGCGACGCCGATATCTTCTATACCACCGGGCGGCTGACCTCGGAGATGGTGCTCAAGGTCGCACAGATGGGCATCGGTGTGCTGGTGTCGCGCTCGGGCGTCACCCAGAAGGGCGTGGAGCTGGCCGAGCGCTTCGGCGTGCTGCTGATCGCCCGCGCCAAGGGGCGACACTTCCAGGCCATCCACGGCGGAGGACGGCTCGAACTGGATGCCATGCCGACGCGCCGCCCGGGTGACCGGGCTCGCGCATGAGACTCGGATCGTGAACCCCGGGGCCGGCACCCAAGGACGCGAACCTCAGCACAGGAACCTAGGGACAGGAGTGTAAGGGCCGTAATGTACGGACCCAGTCTCAGGATGTGCCGTCGCCCCGGGTACAGACCGACAGCACCACGGCATCGGCCTCGCTGGTCGACACCAGGGCGTGGCCCATGGCGCTGTCGAAGTAGATGCTGTCGCCCTCGGTCAGGCTCAGCGGCTCGTAGTACTCGGTATAGAGCCGGATATCGCCCTCGAGCACCATCAGGAACTCCTCGCCATCGTGACGCACCCACTCGGTGAACTCCTCGAAAGCGCGGGCCCGCACGATGGTCTTGAAGGGGATCATGCGCTTCTGGGCGAGCTCGCAGCTGAGCAGCTCATGCTCATAGGTTGGAGTGGGGTGGCGCTCACCGTGGCCGCGACGCGTCAGGTCGCGACGCCCCATGGTGCGAGCCTGGACCTTGGGCGGAGAGAGCAACTGCGGCAGGTCGATGCCCAGGCCGTCGATCAGCTTCTGCACCGCGGTGAAGGTCGGCGAGATCTGATCGTTCTCGATCTTGGAAAGCGTCGAGCGGGCGAGCCCGGTGCGCTGGCTGACATCCTCCAGGGTCCACTGGTTGGCCAGGCGGATCTCCTTCACGCGCTCGCCCAGGCGCAGCGGTTCGACGAAGGGCTTGCGGCCGGCGGCGATACGCAGGGCGGCGCCCTGATCGGTGGTGGCGGTCATGCGCGATCACTGTCCTTGTTCACTATCGGAAACCAGGTTTCTTCCAGCCTATCACACCCGCCGGAGCCGATGCCCCGTGTTCTGCGCTCAGTTAGGCGTGCGTCCAGGCCTTCCAGACCCCGGATGCACGCGCGCCTGTTTCCCGCCGGCGAGAAACACCGGTCAGCCGCTGAACGGGAGGCCGAGCAGGGCGGTAAGGTGGGCCTCGGCGCTGCGTCCCAGGGCGTCCAGGTCGTAGCCGCCCTCCAGCACCGAGACCAGGCGCCCGTCGGCATACAGCGCGGCGATCTCCAGCGCCAGGCGGGTGACCCAGTAGAAGTCCTCGTCCTCCAGGCAGAGCTCCGCCATGGGGTCCTCGCGGTGGGCGTCGAAGCCCGCCGAGACCAGCACGATCTCCGGCTTGAAGGCGTGCAGGGCCGGCAGCCAGTCGTCCTCGATCGCGCGACGGAAGGCGGCGCTGTCGGTACCGCCTGACAGCGGCGTGTTGACCACGTTCTGCCACTCGCTGCGCAGGTAGCGCCAGGGATAGAAGGGGTACTGGAAGCTGGTGCAGACCAGCACCTCGGGGTCATCCTTGAAGATATCGATGGTGCCGTTGCACTGGTGCACGTCGAAGTCGAGGATCGCGACCCGGCGCGCCCCGTACTTCGCCCGGGCATGGGCGGCACCCACCGCCACGTTGTTGTAGAAGCAGAAGCCCATGGCGTCGGTGGCCTCGGCATGGTGGCCGGGCGGGCGCACCGCGCAGAAGACGTTGTCGGCCTGGCGGCGAAACACCTGATCGACGCCCCGCACCACCGCGCCGGCGGCCATCTTCGCCGCCGTCAGGCTGTCGGGGTTCATCATGGTGTCGCTGTCCAGGGTGACGATGCCCTGGTCCGGCACGCACTTGTCCAGGGCGCGCAGGTGGCGCAGGGGGTGGACCCGGGCCAGCTGCTCCTCGGTCGCCGCCTTGGCATCCGACTGCATGGTCTGCTGCAGGACGCCGGACAACATCAGGCGCGCGCGGATGGCGTCCAGTCGCAGCGGACTCTCGGGATGTTCGGGCCCCATGTGGTGCAACTGACAGTCTGGGTGGGTAATGTAGGCGGTGATCATGCGCTGGCTCCGGGAAGTCTGAAGTCACCTTAATCGTGACGCCCGCTTGCCGGACAGTGTCCATAAGTCGTAAACGCGACGGGGCGAGCCCCCGCGCAGGAGGTCCTGGCTTGAGCACGCGCTTTCTTCGCCACTTCTTCGAGCCCGGCACCATCGCGGTGATCGGAGCGTCAGAGAAGCCCCATTCCATGGGTGGCCTGGTGATCCGCAACCTTCGCGAGGGCGGCTTTCCCGGTAGCGTCTGGGCGGTCAATCCCAAGGGCTACGACGCGGTCTTCGAGGCGCCCTGCGTCACCCGGGTGTCGCATCTTCCCGAGGTGCCAGACCTCGCGGTGATCTGCTCGCCGGTGCAGACGGTGCCCAAGCTGATCGACACCCTGGGCCGCTTTGGGGTCAAGGCCGCGCTGGTGCTCTCCGGCGGGGCCCACCTCGACCGCGAGCACGGCGACAAGGGTTCGGTCCGCAGCCGTATGCTCGGCGCGGCCCGGGCCTCCGGCATCCGTGTGCTCGGCCCCGAGTGCATGGGGCTGATCGTCCCCGGGCGCAAGCTCAACGCCTCCTACGCCAGCCAGCCCGTCAAGGCCGGCCGCGTGGCCTATCTCGGCCAGTCGGGCATGCTCGGTAACGCCATGATCGACTGGGCCGCCGGCCGCGGCATCGGCTTCTCCCACTTACTTACCGTGGGCGACAGCGTCGACGTGCTGCTGCCCGACCTGATGGACTACATCAACCAGTTCTCGCCGGCCCAGGCGATCCTGCTCCACCTCGAGCGCATCATGGATGCCCAGCACTTCATGACCGCGCTGCGCGATGCGTCGCGCAACCGCCTGGTGCTGGCCATCAAGAGCGGGCGCACCGCCGAATCTGACATCTCGGGCCTGCCGCCGACGCCCGGCGTGGCCAATCGCGACCAGATCTTCGATGCGGCCTTCGCCCGGGCGGGGGTGGTGCGGGTCAACGACTCCGACGAGCTCTTCGATGCCCTGGAGACGCTGTCGCGGATGAAGCCCTTGAAGGGCGATCGGCTGGCCATCGTCTCCAACGGCCTGGGCCCGGCGATGCTCGCCATCGATAAGCTGATCAATGCCGGAGGCAAGCTGGCTAGCTTCAGCGAAGAGACCCGCGACGCCCTGCGCCGTGACGACTTCGACATGAGCAAGCCCGGCGAGAACCCGGTGGACCTGGGCGGCAACGCCACCCCGGAACGGCTCGTGGAGGCCCTGGAGATCGTGGCGGCCGACCGCGGCGTCGATGCCGTGCTGGTGGTGCATGCCCCGACGCGGCAGGCCCCGTCGAAGACCACCGCCCAGGCGATCATCGCCGCCCGCAAGCGCTTTCGGCGCAACTTGCTGACCAGCTGGATGGGCCTGAACGAGGCGCTGTCGGCCCGCCACGAGTGCAACCTGGCGGGCATTCCTACCTATCTCAGCCCCGAGAAGGCGGTCAAGGCCTTCATGCACATGGTGAATTACCAGCGCGTGCAGGCGCTGCTCCAGGAGATTCCGCCGAGCCTGCCCTTCGCCACGACCCCGGAGATCCGCCGGCGCTGCCGGCAGCTGATCGAGGAGGCCCGCGAGGCGGGACGCGAGACCCTCTCACATTCCGAGACGGCGCAGGTGCTCGAGGCCTACGGGCTGCCGGTGGCGTCGAGTCGCTATCCCCGGACGCCGGAGGAGGCGGCCGAGGCGTCGGCCGCATTCGAGGGGCCCATGGCCCTCAAGGTGGTTCATGAGGGCAACTGCCGTCCCTTCCGCTACCGCCAGCACCCCCACAAGATCTCCGCCGGCCTGCTCCAGGACCTGGCGACCCCGGAACAGGTCGCCGAGGCGGTGGGGCGCCTGGGCGACCGGGTGCAGGAGAAGTTCCCGGACTTCGCGGTTCGCGAGTACTGCCTGCAAGCCATGCAGCGCGGCAAGCACTCCATGCAGCTGTGCGCTGGCATCACCCGCGACCCGGTGTTCGGTCCGGTGATCGTGTTCGGTATCGGCGGCTACAAGGTCAATATCCTGGCCGACCGGCAGGTGGCGCTGCCGCCGCTCAACATGAGCCTGGCGGCGGACGTGGTGGGGCGCACCCATGCGGCGGCGCTGATTCGCGAGCACTCCAACCATCCCGAGCGCGACCTGGAGCGGCTCTGCGAGCTGCTGGTGACCCTGTCGCAGATGGCCAGCGACCTGCCCCAGCTGCGCGGGCTGGAACTCAACCCGCTGGTGCTCAATCGCGATGGCCTGCTGGCCGTGGACTTCGCCATGGACCTCGGCACCCCGGCGCGCTTCGCGATCATGCCCTATCCCGAAGAGCTGCGTGAGTGGTTCACGCTGAAGAACGGCTGGGAGGTCGAGGTGCGCCCGATCCGTGCCGAGGACGCGCCGCTGATCACTCGCTTCCACGAGCAGCTCTCCGAGGAGAGCATCCGCTTTCGCTACTTCCACAACAAGGCCGACCTCACCCAGCGGGACCTGTCGATCCTCTCGCACATCAACTACGACCGACAGATGGCCTTCATCGCCGAGCACCGTGGCGAGAGCGGCGCCAAGGAGATGCTCGGCGTGGTGCGGGTGTGGAACGACCCCGACAATATCCGCACCGAGTTCTCGGTGATCATTCGCGACGATCTCCAGGGGCTGGGCATCGGCAGCCTGCTGATGAAGAAGATGATCGGCTACTGCCAGAGCGTCGGCACCCTGGAGATGATCGGCAAGATCATGGTCGACAACCATCCGATGCGCTCGCTGATGAAGCACCTGGGCTTTCGCCTGCGCTACAACATGGAGGAGCAGGTGGTGGACGCCGTGCTGCGCCTCAACGAGCCGGAGAGCGAGTGGCAGCGCCACCGCCTGGAGAGCCAGCCGGACTGACACCCACCCTCACCGGCGCTAGAAAAGAACGCGGCCCCCGCCATGGCGGGGGCCGCGTTCCGTTCGGATCCGAGTGGGCCGGATGAGTGTCCTGTCGACGCCGAGGCGGGGTCAGGGCGCCAGGCGGAAGCGGTGCCAGCTGCCGTCGCGGCGCTCGTAGCGCAGGCGGTCGTGGAGCCGGCTCGGCTGCCCCTGCCAGAACTCGATCATGTCGGGGATCACGCGGTAGCCGCCCCAGTGGATCGGGCGGGGAATGTCCTGCCCCTCGTAGGCACGCTCGAAGCGCTGTTCGCGCTCTGCGAGCCAGGTGCGATCGGGGATCACCACGCTCTGGGTGGCGACCCAGGCGCCCAGCTGGCTGCCGCGGGGGCGGCTGGCGAAGTAGGAGTCCGACTCCTCCGGGCTGACCTGCTCGACCCGGCCCTCGACGCGCACCTGGCGGGAGAGGCCGGGCCACCAGAACACCAGCGAGGCGTGGGGCACGTTGGCGAGCTCGCTGCCCTTGTGGCTGTGGTAGTTGGTGAAGAACACCATGCCCTTCTCATCGGTGCCTTTGAGCAGCACGATGCGGGCGTGGGGGCGTCCCTGGCTGTCGGCCGTGGCCAGGGTCATGGCGTTGCCGTCGCTGCCCTCGGTGTCGAGCGCCAGGGTCAGCCACTCGTCGAACAGCGTCATGGGCTCGTCGGGCGAGTCCGTCTCGTCCAGCTGACCACCCTCATAGTCGCGCCGAATATCGGCAATATTGCGTGTCATGACCGTCTCCTTGAAGTTTGTGCCATGGTCGCCGCTCGTCGGGCCAAGCTCAATGCCCTGGATCAACGGGCCATGCGAAATCTTTCCCCAAGCTTACGGTGTCCAGCCCAGCTGCACCATGGCCATGTAGGCGCCGGTCCCGCCGGCGATCGACAGCAGGGCATGGCGTCGCCACAGGTGTAGCCCCACCACCGCGAGCGAGGCGAGGATCAGCGGCCAGCCGTCGGGGGCGACGTTCAGGCGGCCGTCGGTCAGGGGGCGGAAGTCGCGCAGCGCGTAGATCACCAGGATCATCATCACCGCCGGCGGCAGGTAGCGCCCCAGGTGGAGGATCAGCGGGTGCTCTGCCTGGCGCGCCAGGGCCACGAACGGCAGCACGCGGGTGGCGAAGGTCGCCGCGGCGCAGACGGCGATGAAGATCAGCAGCTCGATGGAGGTCATGGGGACAGGGCCTCGCGTTGTGCCTGACGGCGGCGGTGGTCGGTCAGCAGGATCAGGGTGGTCGCGCCGATGGCGCCCAGCAGCAGGTGGCGGTCGGGCAGCAGCAGCACGGCGCCGAGGCCGGTGGCCAGTGCGATGGCGAAGGGCAGCCACTGGCGCAGCCGCCGGGCCTGCTCCAGCGTCAGCACGATGAACAATGCCGTCAGGGCGAACTCGATGCCGCGGCTGTCGAAGGTCAGGGTGGTGCCGATCAGCACGCCCGCCACACTGCCCAGCACCCACCAGAGCTGGTTGAGCAGGCTGAGGCGAAAGGCCTGGGCGTGGTCCAGCTCACGCTCGCCGCCGTGCGTGGTCAACAGCGAGTAGGTCTCGTCGGTCAATGCGAAGATGAGATAGGGCTTGCGCCAGCCGGCGCCCTGGAAGCGCTTGAGCAGCGAGAGGCCGTAGAAGAGATGGCGAGAGTTGAGCATCAGGGTGGCCACGGCCACCTCCACCAGGCCCGCCCCGGCGGCGAGCAGCGCCACGGCGAGAAACTGTCCGGCCCCGGCGTAGATCACCAGCGACATCAACAGCGCGCCCCAGACCGGGATGCCGACCTCGATGGCGAGGATGCCGAAGGCGGCCCCCAGCGGCAGGTAGCCGAACATCACCGGCAGGGTCGTGACGCTGGCCTCGTGCCAGGCGTGGCGGTTTGGCACCGTGGACCTCCTTGTCGTCGTGTGCGGGTGCGGTAACACTGCATCGGGCGAGCTATCATGGGCCGACGCGACCCGTGCCTCCCCTAGAGGCAGGGATATACTATTGCAGGAAGGCAAGGAGGCAGCAATATGCACCGCGTGAGAGTCTGGGATCTGCCGATTCGTCTGTTTCACTGGGCCTTGGTGAGTGCCGTGGCGCTCTCGTACTACACCATGAAGCTGGGGGGAGCCCCCTTCGTCTTTCCCGTCGAGATCCATGCCCGAGCCGGACTGGTGGTGCTGGGGCTGCTGCTGTTTCGCTGGGGCTGGGCGCTGGCGGGTAGCCACCATGCTCGCGTGTGGCACTTCCTGCACGGGCCGCGCGCCATGCGGGACTACCTGAGGGCCCTGTGGCGCGGCGCGCTGCCGCCTTATGCCGGCCACAATCCCCTCGGTGGCCTGGCGGTGATGGTCATGCTGCTGTCGCTGAGCGTTCAGGCGATCAGCGGACTCTTCCTGAGCGACGATGTCTTTTTTCAGGCGCCGCTCTACGACCAGGTCTCCACGGCGACCAGCGATGCGCTGCGCACCCTGCACCACTGGAACGGCCAGCTGCTGCTCGTGCTGATCGGCCTGCACCTGCTGGCCCTGCTGATCCATCGCCTGAAGGGTGAGCGTCTGGTGGGCGCCATGATCCATGGCCGCAAGCGGCTGGACGCGACGCCCCTGGATGCGCCCGGCGAGACGGTGACCCGCGACGCGGGCCGGCCGTGGCGGGCCACGGGACTGCTGCTGGTAGCGGTCGGTGTGGTCGCCTGGCTCTGGCGGCTGTGACGGTCGGGCCGCGCTAGGCCGGGCGGGGTGACACAAAAGCGAGGAGGCGGCCCGTGGGTCGCCTCCTCGTTTGTTGGCGCCTGGCGTCGGCTCACTCGGCCTTGTAGTTGTCGTGACACCCCTTGCAGGTATCGGCGACCGCCGCGACCTGGCGGCGCATGGCGGTGACGTCGTCTCCCTGGGCGAGCTCGGCCAGGGTGGCGGTCTCCTCGATCAGGGCCTGCTGGCGAGACTCGAAGTCCGCCCAGTCGTCGGCGATATCGGCCAGGGCGGCGGTGTCGATCCCGTGGCCATCGCCCCGCAGGGAGCTCTCGATGAAGCCTTCCCAGGGCAGGGGCGCCGCGGCGGCGAGGTTCTCGGCCCGGCGGGCGAACTCCTCGGCGTCGTAGTCGATCTTGCCTTGGGCCATGTCGCCCAGCGGGCCGATCTGCCAGCCGATCACACCCAGGGCGTCCTGGCGGTACTCGATGGCCTTGTCGACGTCGGCGGCGTAGCTACTGGTGGCGCTGACGAGCGCGAGGGTCAGGGTGGCGGCGGCGATCAGCGGTCTGCGCATCGGGGTCATCACGATCTCCTTTTCGTGTCGGGGGAGGACCGGTCGTCGAGCTACGGCCGGCCCCGCCCAGCCTAGCATTTTTCGCCCCCGCCGCTAGCCGGCGCGCAGCTGGCGGCTGCGGAAACGCGCGTAGCCCATGCACCCGGTGAACAGCGCCAGGGAGACCAGCGCCTCGGCCGTGCCGCGCAGCCCCTGGCCTGGCAGGGTGGCGACCATCACGCCCTGGGTAAAGTAGAGCAGGCTGACGAAGGAGAGCCAGGCATGGCCGCGCGGGCGACGGGCGATGATCGACGGCAGGAAGAGCACCAGCGGCAGCACGAAGGCCACCAGGGGCACCAGGGGATTGCCGTCGGTAGTGACCAGCAGGCCGCGATAGAGCATCAGCGCCAGCAGGATGCCATAGCTGCCGAGCACCAGTCGGCGTGAGGCGTCGGTCAGGTGATCGAGTCCCTTGCGGGCCTCCAGTCCCTCCAGCCACTGTCTCATTTGGCCTCCCGGCGTGACGCCTCGAGAGCCAGAGCGAGGCGCGCGACGCGCTTGCCCTGGGCGAAGGCGAGCGTGCGCTCGTGCTCGTCCAGCGGGCGATCGCTACGCGTGCCCGCCAGGTGGCTGGCGCCGTAGGGCGTGCCGCCGCCCGTAGTCGCCATTAACTCGATCTCGCTGTAGGGCAGGCCGGCGTACACCATGCCGTGGTGCAGCAGTGGCAGCAGCATCGAGATCAGCGTGGTCTCCTGGCCACCGTGCAGGCTGGAGGTGGAGGTGAAGGCGGTGGCCGGCTTGTCGATCAGGGCGCCGCCCAGCCACAGCTCGCTGGTGCCGTCGATGAAGTACTTGAGCGGGGCGGCCATGTTGCCGAAGCGGGTCGGGCTGCCGATGGCCAGGCCCGCGCAGTGGCGCAGGTCGTCGAGGGTCGCGTAGACGGCGCCGGCCTCGGGGATCTCGGGTTCCACCGCCTCGCAGGTGGCCGAGACGGCGGGCACCGTGCGCAGGCGCGCATCGATGCCCGGGCACGCCTCGACGCCGGCGGCGAGGCGCTCGGCCATGGCGCGGGTGGCGCCATGGCGGGAGTAGAAGAGAATCAGCACGTACGGACGGTTTGCGGTCATGGGAGTTCCTGGGTGACCTGGGGAAGCGGGCGGGCGAGGCTCAGTCGAGCAGGGCGCGGATGGCCTCGGGAGGGCGGCCGATGATGGCGCGGCGCCCGTCGTCGGCGATGGGGCGCTGCAGGATTCGCGGGTGGGCGAGCAGGGCCTCGATCACCTGGCGCGGGTCCTCGGCATCGGCCCTCCGCTCCTTCCACTCGCTCTCGTTCTGACGCACCAGAGCCGAAAGCTCGCCCTCCAGGCGCTGGATCAGGGCCTCGAGCTCGGCGGCGTCGAGCGGCTCGTCCAGGTAGCGGCGCACCCGCACTTCGGTCCCGGCCTCCTCGAGCAGGGCCAGGGCCTCGCGTGACTTGGAGCAGCGCGGGTTGTGGTAGAGGGTGATGCCGACCATGGAAACTCCTTGAACCCTGATGAAAGGCGCCATTGTAGAAGGCGGCGATGTAGGGCCACAACCCGGCCGTGCCGCAATCTCGCCAGAGGGGCGTGGATCATTCCGTGGCGTCGGCGGCGTCCTTTGGCAGGCGTCGATAGACCCAGGCCCGGGTGTCGTCGCCCAGGGTGACACGCACCCGCTCGTAGCGGATGCCCAGGCGCTCGTAGCGATCGAGGCGAGAAAGCTCCTCGGCATCGACCCGCAGCAGCAGGCCCTCCACTCGTGCCGAGGCTGCCGGCGCGAGGTCCAGCCCCGTGCGCCGGAAACCCTCCAGAACGACCGGTTCGGGCTCGCCGGTGCGGCCATAGACCAGCCAGCGGATCGGGGCATGGGTCAGGGTGCCATAGACGAAGACCCGGTGGGGCCCCTCGGCGATCGGGGCCAGGTGGTCCGGGCGCTCGTAGGTGAAGGGACTGAGCATGGTCAGCCACAGCCAGCCGGCCAGGGCGAGCGGGGAGGCGATGGCCAGGACACCCAGCCGCGTGCGCATGCGCATGGCGCTTCCTTGTCGTCATCAGTGGAGGGTGGGAATGGCGGGGTGGATCCCCGGTGTGCAGCGCCATCCTGCCACGATCGGGCCGAGTGCTTAAGCCGTGCGCGCGGCTCTGCTAGGATGGGATTTCCCCCTTGACGTCCTGGAGGTGTCCCGTGAGCCAGCCTAACCGTAACGACGAGGATTTCCAGGCGCTGATGGGGGACGTGCGCCCCCTGACGAAGCGTGCCCACCGTGCCGATCCGGGTCGCCGCCGCGGCGCCCCCAGCGAAGCGCAGCTGGCCCGGCGGGAGAGCGCGGCGGCCGAGACGCCGGGGCGCGACCTGCTCTCGACCGACTTCATCGACCTGATGCCCCCCTTCGATCCGCTCTACTTCCATCGCGACGGCATCCAGACCGGCGTGATGGATCGCCTGCGCCACGGCGGCTATCCGGTCCAGGCGAGCCTGCACCTGTTGCGCCGGCCGCTGGAGGAGTGTCGCCGGCTGCTGGCTCCCTTCATCCGCGAGGCCTACGCCCACGACCTGCGCTCGGTGATGATCATCCATGGCCGTGGCCGCGAGATCGACAGCCCCGCCAACGTGCTGCGCTCCTGTCTGGCGAAATGGCTCCAGAGCCTCGACGAGGTCCAGGCCTTTGCCTCGGCGAGCCAGGCGGATGGCGGCCTGGGCGCCACCTGGGTGATGCTGCGCAAGAGCGAGCGGGCGAAGGCCAACAACCGGGAACGTCAGCAGAAGCGTCGCGGCTGAGTCGGGACGCTATGTGTTAGATAGGCGACAAGCAGAAAGACGACGCCGCCGGCCTTCGGGCCGGCGGCGTGCGTTGGACAGGGACGTTGAAAAGAGGCGGCGTTGTCGCCCCGGTCAGGCCAGAGCCGGCTCCTGCAGTCGGCCGGCGAGCTCGCGCAGGCGACGACGGAACAGCGGCTGGGGGTCGTCGGTGCCCGGCTGGTAGCCGCGGCTGAAGGTGGTCAGGGCGTTGAGCGCGTCCGCGACGATCTGATCCTCGCGCAGCGAGAAGGCGTTGACGCCGCAGCGCGACAGGTAGAAGAGCTGGTCGATCAGCACGTCGCCGACGGCGCGAATCTGGCCCGAATAGCCGTACCGTTCGCGCAGCAGCCGCGCGATGGAGTAGCCGCGGCCGTCGGTGAACTTCGGGAAGTCGACGCCGATCAGCGGCGCCTGCGCGAGCTCGGCGGCGAGTTCAGGCGTTAGCTCTGTGTCGCTCGGCAGCCAGGGCGCCAGGTCGGCGCGCCGTCCGGCCGCCTGCCAGACATCCAGGCGTACCAGGGCCGGGCCCTCGGCCGGGGCGAAGTCGCCGTCGTGGCGTGGCCAGTCGGCCTCGACCGGGCGGCCATCGACGATCAGCGGGCGAGTGGCAATCTGCTCAGGCATAGACACGCTCCTTGAAGGGTTTGAGGCCGATGCGGCGATAGGTGTCGAGGAAGGTCTCGTCGGGCTGGCGGCTGCCGACATAGACCTGCAGCAGCTTGTCGATCACGCTCGGCACGTCCTCGCGGAAGAAGGAGGGGCCGAGGATCTTGCCGAGGGAGGCGCCGTTGCCCTGGCTGCCGCCCAACGAGATCTGGTAGTACTCCTCGCCCTTCTTGTCGACGCCGAGGATGCCGATGTGGCCGACATGGTGATGGCCGCAGGCGTTCATGCAGCCGGAGATGTTGAGCTCCAGGGGGCCCAGGTCGTAAAGGAAGTCGAGGTCCTCGAAGCGCTCCTGGATGGCGTGGGCGACCGGGATCGACTTGGCGTTGGCCAGGCCGCAGTAGTCGCCGCCGGGGCAGCAGATCAGATCGGCCAGGGTGCCCACGGTGGGGTTGGCCAGGCCCAGCGCCTCGAGGCGCTGCCAGAGTTCCTCGATGCGATCCACCGGCACGTCGGTGAGCACCAGGTTCTGCTCGTGGGTGACCCGCAGCTCGCCGTAGCCGAACTCGTCGGCCAGGTCCGCCACCGCGGCCATCTGCTCGGAGGTGACGTCGCCCGGCGAGTGCTCGCGGCGCTTCAGGGACAGGGTGACCGCCTTGTAGCCGGCCACCTTGTGGTCGGTGACGTTGTTGGTGACGAAGCGGGCGAAGGCGCGGTTCTCGCCGCGCAGCCGCTCATAGGCCTCGAGGGCCTCGGCGGGCACGGCGCGGCGCTCCGGCTCGACGAAGTGCTCGGCCACGGCCGCCAACGCCTCGGCGTTGAGGGTCTGGGGGCCGTCCTTGAGGTGGGCCCACTCCTCCTCGACGCGGCGGCGGAACTCGTCCACGCCCAGCGCCTTGACCAGGATCTTGATGCGCGCCTTGAACTTGTTGTCGCGGCGACCGAACTGGTTATAGACGCGCACCAGGGCCTCGAGGTAGGTAAGCAGGTGCTGCCAGGGCAGGTCCTCGCGCACCGTCTCGGCGATCATCGGCGTGCGCCCGAGGCCCCCGCCGGCCAGTACCTTGATGCGCACCTCGCCGTCGCGGTCGCGCCACAGGCGCAGCCCGACGTCGTGAACCTGAATGGCGGCACGGTCGTCCTCGGCTCCGGTCACGGCGATCTTGAACTTGCGCGGCAGGAAGGCGAACTCCGGGTGGAAGGTCGACCACTGGCGGATCAGCTCGCACCAGGGGCGCGGATCGACCTCTTCGTCAGCGGCGATCCCCGAGAACTGGTCGGTGGTGGTGTTGCGGATATCGTTGCCGCTGGTCTGGATGGCGTGCATCTGCACGCTGGCGAGCTCGGCGAGGATGTCCGGCACGTCCTCGAGGGCCGGCCAGTTCAGCTGCAGGTTGGTGCGGGTGGTGAAGTGGCCGTAGCCGCGATCGTAGCGGGCGGCGATCTCACCGAGCTTGCGCAGCTGGTAGGAGGCCAGCATGCCGTAGGGAATGGCGATACGCAGCATGGGCGCGTAGCGCTGAATATAGAGGCCGTTCTGCAGGCGTAGCGGCAGAAACTCCTCTTCGCCGAGCTGACCGGCGAGGTAGCGGCGCATCTGGTCGCGGAACTGGGCGACGCGTTCATCGACCAGGGTCTGGTCGTGGGAGTCGTAGCGATACATGCAGCGCGATCCTGAATCGAGAAAAGGGACGTTGGCGCTACCTTACCCGCTCCGGTTTATTCTAGAAAAGAATAAATGTGCATAGTTTATATGCGAAATGGAATGAGGCGGTACCCGGCTACAGTGCCAGGGACTGCCAGCGCCGCCGCTGCCAGATCAGCACGAACCAGGCCGAGTTGAGGCAGCGGTAGCCCAGCTGCACCCACCAGATGCCGAGCAGCCCCTGCTCGAGCACCACGCCCACCCACCAGGCCAGCGGCAGGAACACCAGCCACTGCAGGGAGAGGGTCGCGGTCATCACGGTGCGGTTCGCCCCGGCGCCCAGCAGGGCCTGGGCGAAGACCAGGGCGGCGGCATCGAGCACGATCATCACCGCGGTCAGCTGCAGCGGCAGCCGGCCCAGGGCGACCAGGGCCGGGTCGTGGAGGAAGAGGCGCAGCACCGCCTCGGGGAAGAGCAACATCGGCAGGGCCAGCACCGCCAGGGCGCACCAGGCCAGGCGCACCACCTCCCAGCCCCAGCGGTGGGCATCATGGAGTGCCTGGCGGCCCAGCGCCTGGCCGACCAGACTCATCGCCGCCATGCCGAGCCCCACGCCGGGCAGGATCAGCAGCAGCGAGAGGTTCACCAGCACGTGGCCCACCGCCACGCTTGGCGTATCGATGCGCCCGAGAATCCAGAACAGCACGGCGTAGCCCGCCGCGAACCACAGCTGCTGGAAGGAGTGGGGCGTGGCCAGGCGCAGGGTGGTGGCCAGGATGAGGCCGCGGGGGCGCTCGGCCAGAAAGCCGCTGCCGGTGGCGTGACGCAGGCTGAGCCCGGCCCAGATGGCGAGCCCCGCGAAGAGCGAGAGGCTGGTGCCGGCCCCGGCGCCGGCCGCGCCCATGGCCGGCAGCCCGGCCAGCCCGAAGATCAGCCCCAGGCTCGCGACCACGTTGATGGCGTGCATCACCAGGATGATGCGCAGGTAGATGCCGGTCTGCTGGATGCCGTTCCAGTAGCCGCGAAAGCAGAAGATCATCGCCACCGGGATCAGTGACACCACCCGCCAGCGGAAGTACTCCACCGCCACGGCGTTGACCGCGGGGTCCTGGTTGATCAGCGCCAGCAGGCGCGGCGCCTGCCACAGGCAGAGCAGGGTGAGCGGGCCCGCCACGGCCAGCGCGATGGCGAGCCCGGCATTGAGCGCCAGGGCGCGTCGTCCCCAGTCCTCCTCGCCGTGGCGACGTGCCGTCTGGGCCTGCACCCCCGAGGAGAGCCCGAAGACCATGGCGGTGATCAGGAACATGGCGTAGCCGCCGATGCCCACGCCCGCCAGGGGCACCTGGCCGAGCGAGCCCACCAGGGCGGCATCGATCAGGTTGAGCAGGCTCTGGGTGAGCATGCCGGCGATAATCGGCAGGGAGAGGCGCAGGATCGTCTGGCGGCGGGTGGGCTCGGGCAGCATCCGTCTTCCGGCAAGGTGGGGCACAGGGTATGAAAGATGGCCCGCCGCGGCGGGCCGGCGGAGTCAGGCGGGATCGTAGGAGAGCACCGGCGCGAGCCAGCGCTCCAGCGCCTCGACGGTCATGTCCTTGCGGGTGGCCAGCGCCTCGACCTGGTCGCGGGTGATCTTGCCGGTGGAGAAGTACTTCGAGCGGGGGTGCGAGAAGTACCAGCCGGCGACCGCGGCGGCGGGCCACATGGCGAAGTTCTCGGTGAGCTCGAGGCCGGCGTTCTCGGTGGCCTCGAGCAGGCGGAACAGGGTCGCCTTCTCGGTGTGGTCGGGGCAGGCCGGGTAGCCCGGCGCCGGGCGGATGCCCTGGTACTTCTCGGCGATCAGCGCCTCGTTGTCCAGGGTCTCGTCGGGCACATAGCCCCAGAACTCCTTGCGCACCCGCTCGTGGAGCCGCTCGGCGAAGGCCTCGGCCAGGCGGTCGGTGAGCGACTGGACGAGGATGGCGTTGTAGTCGTCGCCGGCGGCCTTGTACTGCTCGGCGAGCGCCTCGACGCCGTGGCCGGTGGTCACGGCGAAGCCGCCGATCCAGTCCGGCTGGCCGCTCGGCTCGCCCGTCGCGTCATCACGGGGCGCGATGAAGTCGGCCAGGCTGTGGCAGACGCCGTCGCGGTTCTTGGTGGTCTGCTGGCGGATGTGGTGCAGCCGCTCGATCACCTCGCGGCGCGACTCATCGGCGTACACCTCGATGACGTCGTCGTCGACGCTGTTGGCCGGCCACAGGCCGATCACCCCGCGGGCGTGCACCAGCTGCTCGTCGATCAGCTTGGCAAGCATCGCCTGGGCGTCGGCAAAGAGGTGGCGCGCGGCCTCGCCGACCACCTTGTCCTCGAGGATCTTCGGGTACTTGCCGGCCAGCTGCCAGCTCATGAAGAAGGGCGTCCAGTCGATGCGCGGGACCAGCTCCTCGATGTCGTAGTCGTCGAACACCTGGAGGCCGGTGATCGCCGGCCGGGGCGGCGTGTAGCCCTCCCAGGCCATGTCGGGCTTGCGGCGTCGCGCCTCGTCATAGCTCAAGTCGGCGGCCTTGGGGCGGCGCTTGGCGTTGCGCTCGCGCACCGTCTCGTACTCGGCGCGGATGTCCGCGATGTAGGCCGGCTTGAGGGCCGGCGAGAGCAGCTTGCCGGCCACGCCCACGGCGCGGGAGGCGTCCGAGACGTAGATCACCGGCTGATCGTAGCCCGGCTCGATCTTGACCGCGGTATGGGCCTTGGAGGTGGTGGCCCCGCCGATCAGCAGCGGCAGGCTGAAGCCCTGGCGCTGCATCTCCTTGGCCACGTGAACCATCTCGTCGAGCGACGGGGTGATCAGCCCGGAGAGGCCGATGATGTCGGCGTTGATCTCCCGGGCCGTCTGCAGGATCTTCTCGGCGGGCACCATCACGCCCAGATCGATCACCTCGTAGTTGTTGCACTGCAGGACGACGCCGACGATATTCTTGCCGATGTCGTGCACGTCGCCCTTCACCGTGGCCATCACGATCTTGCCCTTGGCCTTTGTCTCGGCGCTCTTCTCGGCCTCGATGTAGGGGATCAGGTAGGCCACCGCCTGCTTCATGACCCGCGCCGACTTGACCACCTGGGGCAGGAACATCTTGCCGGCCCCGAACAGGTCGCCGACCACGTTCATGCCGTCCATCAGCGGTCCCTCGATCACCTCGATGGGGCGCTCGGCGCGCTGGCGGGCGAGTTCGGTGTCCTCCTCGATGTAGGCGGTGATGCCCTTGACCAGGGCGTGGGCGATGCGCTTCTCGACCTCCCAGCTACGCCACTCGAGGTCCTCCTTCTTGGCCGGGCCGCTGCCGTCGCCCTTGTACTTGTCGGCGAGCTCGAGCAGGCGCTCGGTGGAGTCGCTGCGCCGATTGAGGACCACGTCCTCCACCGCCTCGCGGAGCTCCGCCGGCAGGTCATCGTAGACGGCCAGCTGGCCGGCGTTGACGATGCCCATGGTCAGGCCGGCGCGCACGGCATGGTAGAGGAACACCGAGTGGATCGCCTCGCGCACCGGGTTGTTGCCGCGAAACGAGAAGGAGACGTTGGAGACGCCGCCGGAGACCATGGCGTGGGGCAGGTGCTCGCGGATCCACTGGGTCGCCTCGATGAAGTCCACGGCGTAGTTGTCGTGCTCCTCGATGCCAGTGGCGATGGCGAAGATGTTGGGATCGAAGATGATGTCTTCGGCCGGGAAGTCCAGTTCGTCCACCAGGATGCGGTAGGCGCGCTGGCAGATCTCGCTCTTGCGGGCGAAGGTGTCCGCCTGGCCGGCCTCGTCGAAGGCCATCACCACCACGGCGGCGCCGAAGCGCCGGCAGGCCGTGGCCTGCTCGCGGAAGGCGTCCTCGCCCTCCTTCATGGAGATGGAGTTGACCACCGCCTTGCCCTGCACGCACTTGAGGCCCGCCTCGATGATCGCCCACTTGGAGGAGTCGATCATGATGGGTACCCGGGCGATGTCGGGTTCGCCGGCGATCAGGTTGAGGAAGCGCACCATCGCCTCCTCGGACTCGAGCATGCCCTCGTCCATGTTGATGTCGATGACCTGGGCGCCGTTCTCCACCTGCTCCAGGGCCACTTCCAGCGCGGTGGTGTAGTCCTCCTCGACGATCAGCCGCTTGAAGCGCGCCGAGCCGGTGACGTTGGTGCGCTCGCCGACGTTGACGAACAGCGAGTCGGCCTCGATGTTGAAGGGCTCGAGCCCGGAGAGGCGACAGGCCCGGGAGCGCTCGGGCACCCGCCGCGGGGGCAGGTCCTTGATGGCGGCGTGGATCGCCGCGATGTGCTCCGGGGTGGAACCACAGCAGCCGCCGATGATGTTCACGAGCCCGCTCTGGGCGAACTCGGCGACGATCGCCGCCATCTCCTCGGGCGTCTGGTCGTACTCGCCGAACTCGTTGGGCAGGCCGGCGTTGGGGTGGGCCGAGACGAAGGTGTCGGCCTTGGTCGAGAGCTCCTCGATGTAGGGCCGCAGTTCCTCGGCGCCGAGGGCGCAGTTCAGCCCCACGCTGAGGGGGCGGGCGTGGCGCACCGAGTTCCAGAAGGCCTCGGTGGTCTGGCCCGAGAGGGTGCGCCCGGAGGCGTCGGTGATGGTGCCGGAGATCATCACCGGCAGCCGCTCGCCGCGGGCCTCGAAGAGCTCCTCGAGGGCGTAGATCGCCGCCTTGGCGTTGAGCGTATCGAAGATGGTCTCGATCATGATCAAGTCGGCGCCACCCTCGATCAGCGCCTCGGCGGCCTCGCGGTAGTTCTCGCGCAGAGCGTCGAAGGTGACGTTGCGCTTGGCGGGGTCGTTGACGTCCGGCGACAGCGAGGCGGTGCGCGAGGTCGGCCCCAGCACGCCCGCCACGAAGCGCGGCACGCCGCTCTCCTCGGCCACGGCGTCGCACACCGCGCGGGCCAGGCGCGCCGACTCGCGGTTGAGCTCGGGGACCAGATCTTCCATGCCGTAGTCCGACTGGGAGAGGCGGGTGCTGTTGAAGGTGTTGGTCTCGACGATATCGGCACCGGCCTCGAGGTAGTCGCGATGAATCCGCGCCACCAGGTCGGGGCAGGTCAGGGCCAGCAGGTCGTTGTTGCCCTTCAGGTCGCTGGGCCAGTCGCTGAAGCGCTCGCCGCGGAACTCCGCCTCGGACAGCTCGGCGTTCTGCAGCATGGTCCCCATGCCGCCATCGAGCATCAGGATGCGACGTGAAAGGCTGTCATGAAGCGAGTTGGTCTGGGCGGTGGGAACGGCGGCCATGGGCGGATCAATCTCCAGCGAAGAGGCGTCAAGGTTCTGGCCGGCAGCGGTGCGCCTGTGGCGTCTTGTCTCGTTGATGCGCTGCGGGCCGGGGCGGCCTGCCGGGATGCGGCACGTCGGCGGGTCGCCGGGGAAGGCGAATATCTTAGCAAAAGCCGGCGCGCCGCGGCAGGGGCGCGACGCGAGCGTCTTTCATGTCCTGCGTGACCGGGCTTCATGCAGCCGGTGGATGTAAAACCCAGCAAATCAGTCGGGATTGTGTCGGCCGCGCGGGTCGCTTACCATTGACGTCATCACCCTTTCTGCCTCCGTCGCGACGGTCTTCGATGCGGCGGATCACGATAGCGAGAGCACCATGAGCGACAGCATCCAGATTACCGATAGCGCCCAGGACTACCTCGCCGAGCTGCTCGAGAAGCAGAACGTCGAGGGCATCGCGGTGCGCATCTTCATCACCCAGCCCGGCACGCCCTACGCCGAGACCTGCCTGGCCTACTGCCGGCCCGGCGAGGAAGAGCCCAGCGACGAGCTGCTGGAGCTTCCCAAGCTGCGCGTCTACCTGGACAAGAACAGCCTGGCCTTCCTCGAGGAAGCCGTGGTCGACTTCAACGCCGATCGCATGGGCGGCCAGCTGACCATCAAGGCGCCCAACGCCAAGATGCCCAAGGTCAATGCCGACAGCCCGCTGGAGGATCGCGTCAACTACATCCTCTATAGCGAGATCAATCCGGGCCTGGCCTCCCACGGCGGCGAGATCAAGCTGGTCGAGCTGACCGAGGACCAGGTGGCGATCCTGGCCTTCGGCGGCGGCTGCCAGGGCTGCGCGGCGGTCGACCTGACCCTCAAGGATGGCGTCGAGAAGACCCTGCTCGAGCGCATCCCGGAGCTCGCCGGCATCCGCGACGTGACCGACCACTCGGACACCACCAACGCCTACTACCGCTAGGCGCTTCGGCGGGCGCGGGAGGCCATCGGCCTCCCGGCGCAACGCTCACTCCTCCCTGGAAGGTTCCGCAGTCGCGGGGCCTTCGTCGTTTCCGGCCCCGTGTTCGGCTCCGTCCTCTTTCTCGTTCTCGTGCTCGTCGCCAGGCGGCGCCACCGGTGCCTGCCACAGGCAGCGATGCAGCTGAGTCTCCAGGTCGCGCAGCCGGCGCGCCTGCTCCGCCAGCAGCTGCTTCTGCTCGTCGATGCGCCCCTGCAGCAGGCTCTGCTCGTGTTGCTGCGTGCGCGTGCGCTCCTCGGCCTGCTGGCGTGCCCAGTCGGTCTCCCGATGGCGCTTTTCCTCCTCGGCCAGCGCGCCACGGGCTTCCTGCACCAGCCGCTCTGTCCGCTCCAGTCGCGTCTCGAGCTGCTGGTGGCGCTGCGCGTGGGCCTTGTCGGCGGCCTGGCGCTCCTGGCGCGCCTCGTCCAGCAGGGCCATCAGCCGCGATTCGCTGCTCTCGTGACGCTTCTCCTCCTGGGCCAGCCGCTCCTGGTGGCGTGACGCCTGCTCGGCCAGCGCCTGCTGATGCTCCTGGGCCTGGCGCTCCTGCATTTGCTGCAGGTCGGCGAGCTGCTGCTCGAGCCGCGCCTTGTGGCGGCCAAGCTTCACCTCGCGCTCGGCCAGGGCGTCGCGTTCGGCCTCCCGGCGGGCCAGCTCCCCACTCTGTTCGCCCAGGCGCTGCTCGACGCTCGCCAGATGGGCGGAGAGTGCCGACTCCCGCTGCTCGGCGTCCTCGGCGCGCCGCGCCGCCTCATCGGCCTCGCCGCGGGCCGCTTCCACCCGGCCGTCGGCCTCCTGGCGATAGTGGGCGAGCGCCTCGTTGGCGGTGGCCTGAGCCTTCTCCCACAGCGCCTCGGCGAGCTCCTGCAGTGCCGCGGGCATGCCGCGGGGCGGCGGCTGGTCGCGATTCTCCTCCCGCTGGGTGCGCCATTCCCGCAGGTGCTCGCTGATGGTGGTGAAGCTGCCGGTGCCGAGTACCTCGCGCACCTTGTGCACGCTCGGGGCCTCGCCTTTCGAGAGCAGGGCGTCGATGGCCCGCTGTACATCCTCGTACCGCACGCCGCTGCGCGCCATGGTCGTCTCCTCGTGGTGATCTGTCGGCTGTCTGTCGGGCCGTGTCCGTGTTCTGGGCGCCAGTCTACCCGGGAGTATGCCAATATTGAAGCTAATTACATAATACGTAAAACGTAAAAAAATTTACATTTATTGGGATAAAATCAAGATTACGCGGCTTACCTTGATTATGTGCCGCCGTAAGGGCGACACTGAGCGATGTGGCAGGAGGGGCGGCCTCTACGAAGAGGTCGCCAACGGCGGCCGGGCCGCGGGGAGCCACGGCGTGAATCGACACGGCATGAGCGACAGGGAAGGAACCGGAGAGTCGATGAAAGACGATTTAAATCAATTGGTTGATCAGGGCGAGGGGCAGCCTGATCGGAGCCTGGTTCAGGGCCTGGAGATCGCGCCGGGTCGAGCGCCCGCGGCGGATCTCACGCCTTCGCCGGCAACGCGCGTGCACATCGAGGCCGAGAGCGACGCCGAGGCCGTGGCGAGATGGTTGGCCGAGTACCGGGCGAGCCAGCAGACCCAGCGCGCCTATCGCCGCGAGGCGGAGCGGCTGCTGCTGTGGCTGGGCGAGCAGGGCAGGGGGCTTGGCGAGCTGCGTCGGCATGATCTCGATGCCTTCGAGGCCTTTCTGGCCGATCCGCGTCCGGCCGAGCGCTGGATCGGACCGGTGCGAACGCGCGAGGATCCGCGCTGGCGGCCCTTTCGCGGGCCGCTGTCACCGGCGAGTCGCCGGCAGAGCCTTGTCATCCTGCAGGGCATGTACGCCTGGCTCGTCGAGGCGGGCTGGGTCGGCCACAACCCCTTTCGGCTGATGCGCGACAAGCGCCGCCGGCTGGATAACCGCCAGGGGGGGATCGAGCGCTATCTCGAGCGGCCGCTGTGGGACTGGTTCTGGGCCTGGCTCAATCGGCCGCTGACGCCGGACGCCACGCCGCGTCAAATCTTCGAGCAGGCGCGTCGCCGGCTGGTCTTCGGCTTCGCCTATCTGCTTGCCCCGCGCATCGGCGAGATGAGCGCGGCGCGCATGAACGACTTCGTGCGTCGCGAGGGGCGCTGGTGGTGGCGGGTGGTCGGGAAGGGCGACAAGGCGGCGCAGATCCCGGTGCCGCCGGACATGCTGGCCCTGCTGGAGGCCTGGCGGGAGGCCCTGGGCCTCTCGCCCCATCCGGTATCGGACGACGACGGCCCGCTGCTCAGGGCCCTGGACGGGAGGCGGGGCCTGGGCGACAACCGGCTCTATCGGCTGATTCGCGACGCCTTCGGCAAGGCGGCGGACGTCCTCGAGGCCGAGCAGGGCGACGAGGCCCGCGACGCCGCGGCGCGCCTGCGCCAGGCGACGCCGCACTGGCTGCGCCACACGGCCCTGACCCATCAGGCCCAGGCCGGCGTGGAGCTTCGCTACCTGGCGGGCACCGCGCGCCACTCGCGACTCGATACCACGGCGCGCTACCTGCATGCCGAGGACGAGGAGTGGCATCGCCAGCAGGCCCGCCATGGCCTCGGTGTCGATGCCGCCGGCGACGGGCACGACGCCGGGGAAGGATCGAGATGGGGCGTCTGAGTCGTTATACTGAAGCTCACTGCTTTGAGGAGAGATCATGAGCACCGAGACCACCGCCGAACAGGCCCAGCAGGAGCTTCTCGACGAGTTCGAGATGTTCGACAACTGGATGGATCGCTACCAGTACATCATCGACATGGGCAAGCAGCTGCCGGCCTTCCCCGAGGAGTGGAAGATCGAGGAGCTGAAGATTCAGGGCTGTCAGTCCAACGTCTGGATGCGCCACCGTCGCGAGGGTGAGACCCTGCACTTCGATGCGGTCTCCGATGCCGCCATCGTCTCCGGCCTGATCGCCGTGCTGATGCGCATCTACAACGACCGCCGGCCGGCGGACATCCGCGCCACCGGCCCGCACTTCCTCAAGGATCTGGGCCTCGACAAGCACTTGTCGCCGACCCGCAGCAACGGCCTCAACGCCATGCTGGAACGGATCTACCGGGTGGCCGAACAGGAAGCGGCGTGACCGGCAGGCTCGAGCCCTGATCGACTCGGGGAGGCGGTGTCGAACCGCCGTGGCGCCGGCGCAGCGTGACGCGTAAACTCAGCGCCCCCTAACGGTCGATGTTGCGCTGCCATGAAGATCAGCCCCTTGCCTCCCCTGAACAGCCTCGTGGCCTTCGAGTCGGCCGCCCGACACCTCAGCTTCACCCTGGCGGCCGAGGAGCTCCATGTGACTCAGGGAGCCATCAGTCGCCAGATCCGCGGTCTCGAGGACTATCTGGGCAAGCCGCTCTTCGAGCGCGCCAACCGCAGCGTCAAGCTCACCGCGATGGGCCATCGCTACGCCCAGACCATTCATCAGGCACTGAACGATATCTCGTCGACCACCGACGAGGTGCGTAGCTGGCAGGGCACGCACCAGCTCACCGTGGCGACCACCAGCGCCATGGCCTCGCTATGGCTGCTGCCCAAGATCTCCGAGTTCCAGCGCGAGCATGACGACATCGAGCTGCGGATCGTCGCCACCGAGCAGCTGCGCGACCTCGCGCGGGTGGAGTGCGACGTCGCGCTCTTCTATTGCCGCACGCCACCGCCTTCGATGCAGGCCACAACGCTCTTCCACGAGGAGGCCTTCCCGGTGTGCAGTCCCAGCTACCTGGAGAAATACGGTCCCTTCTCGGGCCCCGACGCACTGCTCGACTGCACCCTGCTGTCGCTGGAGGATGCCGATCAGGACTGGATGAGCTGGAAGCAGTGGTTCACCGAGGTGGGCGTGATCGCACGCCCACCGCGACGCCGGCTCAACATCAACAGCTACTCGATGCTGGTGCAGGCGGCGATGATGGATCAGGGGGTGGCGCTGGGCTGGAGTCAGCTGGTGGACGACTACCTGGAGCGCGGCCTGCTGGTGCGGCCGGTGGAGACGGTGCTGCGCACCGAGGCACGCTTCTGCCTGCTCGAGCGCGGTGAGGCACCCTCCAGCCGCCGCGCGGTGCGCGCCTTCCGGGAATGGCTGCTCGATACCATTCCCAAGGAGGTGGGCGATCTGGGCCTGATCTGAGGTCCCGATGCAGCGCCCAACAATGACGAGGCCCGGCGCTTGCCGGGCCTCTTGCGTTGCGTAGGGCGCCTCTCAGGCCTGCGCTACCGCCGCCTCGCGGCGCGTCGCGGCCGTCGGGGAGGCCTTGGCCCTGCCGCTGTGGTGATCCAGGTCCTTTGCCGCGGGCCGCACCTGGGCCGGCAGCATGGCCGCGGCGATGGGCTCCCGTCGCAGGGTGCGGTGCAGGCTCAGGGTCATCATCAGGATGAATATCGCGATGGGCAGGCCGGCGATGATCGAGGCGGTCTGGATCGTCTTGAGCCCGCCGGCGTAGAGCAGCGCGCCGGCGATGCAGCCGATCACCAGGCCCCAGATCACCCGGATCGGCTGCGGCGGCTCGGGGCTGCCCATGCTGTCCAGGGTGCACAGTACCAGGGTGCCGGAGTCCGCCGAGGTGATGAAGTAGGTCGCCAGCAGCAGCACCGCCATGATCGACAGCACGCTGCCCAGCAGTCCCGGGTCCAGGGTGTCGAACAGCGTGAACAGCGCCAGGGTGGTGTCTTCCTTGGTCGCCTGGAGCACCGCGCCGCCGGCGAAGTCGGCATCTTCGACCAGCGCTCCGCTGGCCACCGCCTGTTCATGGGCCTGGCGCGCCTGCTGCTCCTGAAACAGGGCGCTGCCGCCGAACACCGACATCCACACGAAGGTCACCAGGGTCGGGACCAGCAGGGCGCCGCCGATCAGCTCGCGGATGGTCCGGCCGCGGGAGATGCGGGCGATGAACATGCCGACGAAGGGCGCCCAGGTCATCCACCAGGGCCAGTAGAAGGCGGTCCACCAGTTCTGCCAGCCGCTATCGGCGTTGGCGTCACTCCACAGGCTCAGGCCGACCAGGTTGTCGGCATAGTCGCCGGTACTCTGCAGCAGGGTGTTGAGGATGTAGCGGGTCGGCCCTATGGCCAGCACGATGGCGACGATCGCCACCGACAGCAGCATGTTCCACTCCGACAGCCGGCGAATGCCGCGGCCCACGCCGGACATCACCGAGGCGATGGCGAACAGTGTGATCACCGCGATCATGGCCAGCTGGATGCCGATGCTGTTGGGCACCCCGAAGACGTTATGCAGCCCGCTGTTCATCTGGATCACCCCCAGGCCCAGCGACTGGGAGACCCCGAAGGCGGTGATCGCCACGGTGAGGATGTCGACGGTGTGGCCGATAGGGCCGTAGATGCGATCGCCGATGAAGGGGTAGAGGATCGAGCGCAGGGTCAGCGGCAGGCCCTTGCGGTAGGCGAAGTAGGCCAGCGCCAGGGCCACGATGATGAAGGTCGCCCAGGGGTGCAGGCCCCAGTGGAAGAAGGTCAGGCGCATGGCCATGCCCGCCGAGGCATCACTCATGCCATCGCTGAAGGGGTTGTCGGCGTAGTGCCACATCGGTTCGGCCACCGACCAGAAGACTAGGCCGATGCCCATGCCCCCCGAGAACAGCATGCTCACCCAGGAGATGAAGCTGAATTCGGGGCGCTCGTCATCCTTGCCCAGCCGGATATGCCCGAAGCGGCTGACCATCAGGTAGAGCAGGAAGGCCAGTACGCCGCTGACCACCGCGAGATAGAACCACTTGGCGTTGTTGAGGACGGTCGTCGAGATGTCCTGGAAGATGGTGCCGGCCCGTTCGGCGAGCACGGCGCAGAAGATCACGAAGCCGATGACCAGCACCTTGGAGGCGATGGTCACCGTAGGGTTAAGGCCCTTGAAGAGGCCACTTTCTGAGCGCATGGCGTCACTCTCGTTTGTTATTGAGTCAGGGGACGTCTTGGAGGGAGGGTCACGATGACCCGCCGGAAAGGGTGGGGACTTTGCGGGGTGCGGACAACGCATGTTTTCTCATCGATCAATGAGCTTTCATCACTCGGCGTTGCGCCGGCATCGCCCATGTATCGCATCTTGGACAGGAGGTTAGAGCGCTTACCTGGGATTGGTCTTTGGTCTAATCGATGATGATGGATCATGGGTTGATGCCGAATCATCGATTGTGGCCGTGCCGCGCCGCTCCCAGACTTGCCTCCACCAGCCGGAACCCCCGGTAGGGCCACAACCAGATAATGACTCGCCCGTTGCCCGTGAGGAGCCCAAGATGACCCTGACCCAATCCCTTATTCCCGCCCGCCAGCTCGATGACGTCCTCGCGCCGATCGAGGAGGCCACCGGCATGCCCAACGCGGCCTACGTCAGCGATGCCTTCTTCGCCGACGAGCGCGACCGCGTGATGGCCGGCACCTGGGCGTGTATCGGCTTCGCCAGCGACCTGATCAAGAACGGCTACGTCAAGCCGGTCGACTTCATGGGCCTGCCGCTTCTGATGATGCGCAACAAGGAGGGCGAGACCCAGGTCTTCCATAACGTCTGCAGCCACCGCGGCATGCAGCTGGTCGCCGAGGAGGGCGAGGTGCAGGGCGTGATCCGCTGCCCCTACCACTCCTGGACCTATGACCTGAACGGCAACCTGCGCGGCACGCCGCACATCGGCGGCGTCGGCCAGCACAAGGTCGACGGCTTCAAGTGCGAGAAGCATGGCCTCAAGCCCATTCGCAGTGCCGTCTGGATGGACATGGTCTTCGTCAATCTCGATGGCCAGGCGACCGAGTTCGCCGAGCACGTGGCGCCCCTGGAGAACCGCTGGCGCGATTTCATCGGCGCCGACGGCTTCGACCTGCTGCGTCGCGTCAACATGGGCGGCAACCTCGAGATCACCGTCAACTGCAACTGGAAGCTGGCGGTGGAGAACTACTGCGAGAGCTACCACCTGCCCTGGGTGCATCCGAGCCTGAACACCTACTCGCGCCTCGAGGACCACTACAACATCCAGTTCGGCGAGCATTTTTCCGGGCAGGGCAGCTTGGCCTATCGCCTCTCCGACGTGGCCGGCACCCGCCTGCCCAAGTTCCCGTCCTGGCCGAAGGACAAGATGGAGCACGCCGAGTACGTCTCCTTCTTCCCCAACGTGCTGCTCGGCATCCAGGCCGACCATGCCTTCGCCATGATGCTTGAGCCGGTGTCCGCCGATAAGACGGTGGAGCACCTGCGCGTCTACTACGTCGGTGACGAGGCGACCCAGGACGCCTACGCGGCCTGCCGGACCTCCACCCTGGAATCCTGGCGGGTGGTCTTCGGCGAAGACATCGCGGCCGTCGAGGGCATGCAGCGTGGCCGGCAGTCGCCGGGCTTCCAGGGCGGCGTCTTCTCGCCTGTGCTGGATCACCCGACCCACTTCTTCCACCAGTGGGTGGCACGCCGCGTGCGCGGCGACGCCGAGGCCGCCTGATCGCCTGATCCCTCGTTATTGGAGTCCCCCTGATGAGTACGCTCGACCGCTACTATAACTATATCGACGGCGCCTGGACGGGCGCCGATACCTGGCTGATGGTCGCCGATCCGGCCACCGACAAGCCCTATGCCGAGATCGCCGAGGCCGGCCTCGAGGATGCCGATGCCGCCATGGCCGCGGCGCGACGCTGCGTGACGTCGGGCGCGCTGAGCTCGGTGCGTCCGGCCCAGCGGGTCACCTGGCTGCTGGCCATCGCCGAGGAGCTCAAGGCGCTGACCGACGAGGCGGCCCTGGTGCTGTGCCGCGAGAACGGCAAGTCCGTGGCGGTGGCCCGCGGCGAGTTCGAGGAGGCCGCCCGCTACTTCGAGTACTACGCCGGCATGGCCGACAAGATCGAGGGCACCTCGATCCCGCTGGGCGACGATTACGTCGACTTCACCAGCTATGAGCCCATGGGCGTATCGGTGCAGATCGTGCCCTGGAATTTTCCGCCGTCGATCTGCGCGCGCTCCCTGGCCCCGGCGCTGGCCGCCGGCAACGCCGTGGTGATCAAGTCGCCGGAGATCTCGCCGCTGGCGATGACCTACCTGATGACCGCCTGCGAGCGCGCTGGCCTCCCGCCAGGCGCCGTCAACCTGCTGTGCGGCAAGGGCTCGGTGGTCGGTGCCCATCTGGTCAAGCATCGCGATGCCAACCAGATCGTCTTCACCGGCTCGGTGCCTACCGGCCAGCGCATCCTGCGCGACGCCGCCGAGCGCGCCACCCCCAGCGTCATGGAGCTGGGTGGCAAGTCTGCGGCCATCGTGCACGCCGCTGCCGACATCGAGCAGGTCGTCGACAGCGTCAAGGCGGGCATCTTCTTCAATGCCGGCCAGGTCTGCTCCGCCATGTCACGCCTGCTGGTGCATCGCTCGCGCTTCGATGAGGTGGTCGAGCGGCTCCGGGCACTGGCCGAGGGACTCTCCATCGGGCCCGGCGTGGATAACCCGGACCTGACCCCGCTGGTCTCGCGGGACCAGCTCGAGCAGGTCGAGGCCATGTGCCGTCGCGCCATCGAGGCCGGCGCCACCTGCGTGACCGGGGGCGAGCGGGTCTCGGGCACCAACGGCTACTTCATGCAGCCGACGCTGTTCACCGGTGTGGCCGTGGACAGCGAGATCTTCCAGGAGGAGGTCTTCGGCCCGGTGCTGGTCATCCATCCCTTCGATAGCGAGGACGAGGCCGTCGAGCTCGCCAACGGCACCGCGTTCGGCCTGGTGGCCGGCGTCTTCGACGGGCAGCTCGATCGGGCCCTGCGCACCGCGCGACGCCTGCGCGGCGGCCAGGTGTTCATCAACGAGTGGTTCGCCGGCGGCGTGGAGACGCCCTTCGGTGGGGTCGGTCTCTCCGGTTTTGGTCGCGAGAAGGGCCAGGAGGCGCTCTACAGCTACGTCCAGACCCGCAATATCGCCGTGCGCATCAAGGGCGCGTGAGGAGGTCCCGATGAAGAAGTGGCTCTGCATCATCTGCGGCTTGATCTACGACGAGGCCGAGGGCTGGCCGAGCGACGGCATCGCGCCCGGGACCCGCTGGGAGGACGTGCCGGAGGATTGGCTGTGCCCTGATTGCGGGGTGGGCAAGGCCGATTTCGAGATGCTCGAGATCACCGATGACGCGCCGGCTGCGGCGGCGCCGGTGGCTCCGAGGCCCCTGGCCGATGCCGTGGCCGCCCCGGCGGCGACCGCCGCCGAGCCGCGGTCCGGGACCCCGGCCGGCCCGCTGGTGATCATCGGCAGCGGCCATGCCGGCTACGGGCTGGCCGAGGCGGTGCGCGCCCGGGATCCCCTGCGGGAGATCCACGTGGTCACCGCCGACGATGGCGGCCTCTACTCGAAGCCGGCGCTGTCCAACGCCTTCGCGCTGGGCCAGGCCGCCGAGGCCCTGCTCGACGAGTCGGCGCTGTCCGTCGAGAAACGCCTGAACATCCGCGTGCACGCCTTCTGCCCGGTGGAGCGCATCGACGCCGAGGCCAAGCGCCTCACGACTCGCCTCGGCGAGCTCGACTACGGCCAGCTGGTGCTGGCCACCGGCGCGAGCCCGATCCGAATCCCCGTGGCGGGCGAAGCGGAAGCGCTGCTCTCGGTCAACGACCGCGGCGACTATGGCGAGATGCGTCGTCGCCTCGACGCCCTGGACCGTCACGCGCGGGTGGTGATCATTGGTGACGGCCTGATCGGCTGCGAGTTCGCCAACGACCTGGTCCAGGCCGGCCACGGCGTCGAGGTGGTGGGCCTGGCCGAGCGGCCGCTGCCGCGCCTGCTGCCCGAGGCGGGCAGTGAGGTGCTGCGCGAGGCGCTCTCCCGGCTTGGCGTGGGTTGGCACCTGGGCCGCTCGGTGGCCCGTGTCGCCGCCGAGGAGGAGGGCTACCGGCTGACCCTGACCGACGACAGCGAGCTCGCGGCGGACCTGGTGATCAGCGCCGTGGGGCTCGCGCCCAACGTCGAGCTGGCCCGCGCGGCCGGCATCGATTGCGGTCGTGGCATCCGGGTCGACGAGGCACTCGCGACCTCGCTGCCCGATGTCTACGCCCTGGGCGACGCCGTGGAGATCGATGGCCAGCTGCTGCCCTACCTGGCGCCGATCAATGCCGGGCTGCGCGCCTTGGCGGCGACCCTCACGGGCACGCCGACGGCGGTCAGCTACCCGGTGATGCCGGTGATGGTCAAGACGCCAGCCGCGCCGGTCTGCGTGGTGGTGCCCCCGGCCGCGACCGAGGTGCACTGGCGCGTCACCGCCACCGCCGACGGCATCGAGGCCGGCGCCTTCGACTCCAGCGGCCGGCTGCTGGGCTTCGCCCTGGTGGGCGAGGCGGCCATGGCCCGGCGCAGCGACTGGGTGAAGGCCTGCGGCCAGGCCCAGGCCGCCTGAGGACTCACCCTGCGCCCCGGGATGATGGGCGCCAAACGGGGTTCAAGGCACGCCGCCGCCATATCACATGCGATGCCCATCGGGCGCCGCCTTCTTTCGAACCGCCGGGCCCGCCCGGCGATCACGTCGCGCCCCGGCGCGGCGGAGGTCCAGGATGTCACAAGCAACGATTCCCCGTGACGACAAGTGCAACGGCTGGTACCAGCTGCTCGACGCCCCTGCGCCGGCGCGTCGCCTCAATGCCCGGGAGACGGCCGACTGGCTGGTGATCGGCGCCGGCTTCACCGGCCTGGCCGCGGCCCGGCGTGTCGCCGAGCTGCGCCCCTTTGATCGCGTGGTGCTGGTCGAGGCCCTGCGGGTCGGTCAGGGCGCCTCGGGGCGCAATACCGGCTTCGTCATCGATCTTCCCCACAAGCGCGACCTCGAGGGCGACGACCTGGCGCACAAGCAGAGGCTGCTGTCGCTCAATCGCGCGGCGATCGAGGACCTCGAGACCCTGGTCCGGCGCCACGGCATCGACTGCGGCTGGTCGCTGGCCGGCAAGTATCAGGGCGCCGTGGGCGCGCGGGGGCTCAAGTACCTCGACCACTACGAGACCCTGCTCAAGGCGTTCGACTATCCCTACCGGCGCCTGGAGCGCGACGCCCTGGCGTCGATCCTCGGGACCCGCCACTACGCGGCGGCCATCTACACGGCCAATACCGCCCTGATGCAGCCCGCCGCCCTGGTGCGCGGCCTCGGCGAGACCCTGCCGGCGAATGTCGAGCTCTACGAGCATACCCCGGTCGTGAACCTGACCCGCTCCGACGGGCAGTGGTGCGCCACCACGCCGGAGGGCGAGGTGCGGGCCACCAACCTGCTGCTGGGATCCAATATCTATGCCCAGGAGTTCGGGTTCCTCAAGCATCGGATGCTGCCGGTGATGACCTTCGCCAGCATGACCCGGGCGCTGACCGAGGAGGAGATGGCGCGGTTCTCCACGGCGCCTCATCACTTCGGCCTGACCCCCGCCGACCATGCCGGCACCACGGTGCGCCTGACCCCGGACCGGCGGTTGATCGTGCGCAACCAGTACCGTTTCGTGCCGCGCTATCACGATGACCTGGCCGAGCGGACGCGCATCCGGCAGGGGCATCGGGACTCCTTCGAGGCCCGCTATCCGGAACTGGCCCATGTACCCTTCGCGGCGACCTGGGGTGGGGCCTGCGGCCTCTCTCGCAACTATACGGCCTTCTTCGGCAAGGTCGGCGACAACGCCTGGATGTCCGGCGTGCATCAGAGCGTCGGCGCGGCCCGGGGTACCATCTCCGGCAAGCTGCTGGCGGAGATGGCGACCGGCCAGGACTCCCGTCAGCTAGCCGACATGCTGGCGGTCTCCGGCATGCCGGCGCTCAACCCGCCTGAGCCCTTCCTGAGCCTCGGCGTGAAGGCGCGCATGAAGCAGGCGGCCTGGTCCAGCCGCAGCGAACTCTAGGGAGGAAACGCTGATTTATTGCTGCGCTCGATATCCTGGCCGCCGGCGGTGCCGAGGCGTCGGACCATCGCCATCCTCATGTAGCGGGCTACATTCCGGCAGCTGCGCTCCGGCGGCGACCAGCCTCTCATCGCTCGCGACATAAATCAGCGCATCCTAACGCATTTTATTTTCTGTCTAGGAAGCTAGTGTGAACGATACCCCCATCCGCGCCATCAAGTTCGACCATCGCGACACCCCGTTCCGCCATCGCGGCGGACCGCCCGGCCATGCCGAGATCGGCCGCACCGTGGACACCGCGCTGAGCGCCACCATGGGCGCCGGGTTCGCCCGCTGGGAGGGGGCCGAGGTGGCCTGGACGGTCCTCTACGACGAGGTGATCTTCGTGATCGAGGGCGAACTCCAGGTCACCGCCGCCGGCGAGACTCATCGCGTCACCCCCGGCCAGATGCTGTGGATCCCAGAGGGCACCGAGCTGGTCTACGCCGGCCAGGCGCTGTTCGGCTACGCCCTCTATCCGGGCAACTGGAAAGACCGCGTGTAGGGCAGGGGGCGGGGCTCTGCTAGCGCGTCAGCGGGGGTCGTGCGGCTGGTGGGGGTGACGGCAGCGGAAGTGCTCGTCGAGCTCGGGGTCCTCGCGGCAGAGCGCTTCGCTCGGGCCGCCGGGCACCGGGTCGATGCCGCCGTCGGCACCGGGGTGGCAGCGCGCGATGCGCTTCATGCCCAGCCAGCCGCCGCGCAGCGGGCCGTGCACCCGCAGCGCCTCCGCCGTGTAGGCCGAGCAGCTCGGCCAGTAGCGGCAGCGCGGCCCCAGCAGCGGGCTCAGCGTGACCTGATAGAGCCTCACCAGGGCGATCATCAGCCCGCCCAGGGCGCGTGACAGCAAGCCCGAGAGGCGCCTCACGGCTCAGCCCTTCCCAGCTCGGCCCTTCTCAGCTCAACCCTTGCCATAGAGCGTATCGGGGTCGATCAACGGATCGCTGTCGATGCGCGCCTCGTCGCCCTCCAGCGCCACGTAGAAGCAGCTGCGCCGCCCGCTGTGACAGGCCGGCCCGGTCTGCTCCACCTGCAGCAGCAGGGTATCGCCATCGCAGTCCAGCGCGGCGGACCTGAGCCGCTGCTGCTGGCCGGAGCTCTCGCCCTTGCGCCACAGCTTGCCGCGGGAGCGCGACCAGTAGCAGACGCGGCCGGACCGCAGGGTCTCCTCCAGGGCTTCGCGATTCATCCATGCCATCATCAGCACCTCGCCGCTGTCGTGTTGCTGGGCGATGGCGGGGATCAGGCCGTCGGCATTGAAGCCCACGGCGGCGAGGATCTCGGCCAGCGGCCGGCGACTGTCGCGAGGGGCCCGTTCGAGGGCCTTGAAGGATGTGCTCATGGGGACTCCGCGGAAACGGCGGGGGAGAGGCTCTGCCGGCAGGCGTCGCACTGGCCGAGCAGCTCGATGGTCTGGCGCTGGACCTCGAAGCCCAGCTCCCTGGCGCGTCGCGTCAGGTGATCGTTGATCTCGTCCAGGTGCAGCTCCTCGACGCGGCCGCAGTGGCGGCAGATCAATAGCTGAAAGCCGTGGGCGTGCTCCGGGCAGGGGCAGGCCACGTAGGCATTGAGCGACTCGATGCGGTGTACCAGCCCCTGGTCGATGAGGAACTCGAGGGCCCGATAGACGGTGGGCGGACGCGCCGCGGCGTGTTCGGCCGCCAGGCGGTCGAGCAGCTCGTAGGCCTTCAGGCCGCCGCGGGTGGTGGCGACCAGCTCCAGTACGCGGCGGCGAATCGGCGTGAAGCGCGCGCCGCGCTGCTGGCACTGCTGCTCGGCCTGGCGGATCATGTCGCGGGGGTCGGTCATGGCACCCGAAGCGGTGGCTGAAGGAAGCGCATATTCTACGCGGCCGCCCGGTGAGGAGCCAGCCGCCGCCTCAGGCCGTCTCGCGCAGCTCGCTCGACCGGGCGAAGTGATGCTGCGAGAAGACGACGCGCTCCTCGGCGGGAACGCCGTCGGGCTGGCGTTCGATCAGATCGAGCCGCGAGCGCAGCCCCTCGCCGTTGGCCATCTGGATCGCCAGGCCCGGGCGGGCGTTGAGCTCGAGCAGCATGGGGCCGTGAGCACGATCGAGCACCATGTCGGTGCCGAGATACCCCAGGCCCGTCATCTCGTAGCAGCCGGCGGCGAGCAGCAGCAGGGTGGCCCAGTCGGGAATGTGCAGGCTGGCGAGCTCGTGGCCGGTGTCGGGATGGTCGTGTCGCGTGCGGTCGAACTGCACGCCGCGGATCGCCGTGCCGCTGGCGATATCGATGCCCACGCCCACGGCGCCTTGGTGCAGGTTGGCCTTGCCGTCCGAGGCGGCCGTGGAGAGGCGCATCATCGCCATCACCGGGTAGCCCTTGAAGACGATGACCCGGATATCGGGCACGCCCTCGTAGGTGTATTCGGCGAAGGAGTCGTCGAAGTTGATCAGTGCCTCGACCAGCGCCACATCGGGCGATCCACCCAGCGAATAGAGCCCCGAGAGGATGTTGGAGACGTGGCGTTCCACGTCGCCGAGGCTCAGTCGGGCGCCGCTCGGCTTGACGTAGCGGTCGCCCTCGACCCGCTCGATGACCAGGATGCCCTTGCCGCCGCTGCCCTTGGCCGGCTTGATCACGAAGCCATGGTGACCGGCAAGCATCTTGCGGATGTGCTTGACGCCGAACTGGGTGGTCACGGTGCCGATCAGGGCCGGGGTAGTGATGCCGAATTTCTGGGCCAGCAGCTTGGTCTTGAGCTTGTCATCCACCAGCGGATAGAGCCGGCGACTGTTGTAGCGTCCGATATAGCGGATGTTGCGCCGGTTCATGCCGATGATGTCCTTGGCACGCAGGCGTGCGGGGGTCGTCCACATACCTCAGTCCTCCGTGACCGGCTTGAAGCGGCGCAGCTCGAGCAGACGGTAGCCCGTGTAGTTGCCGAGCAGCAGGATCAGGCCCATCAGCATCAGCTGCACGCCGAGGAAGTTGAAGGTGATGTGGCGGATCCAGGGGTTGTTCATGGCCAGGTAGGCGAGCACCGCCGTCATCAGGCTGCCGCCCCCCTGGATCAGCACCTGCTTGGGCCCTTCCTCCTCCCACAGGATCGACATCCGCTCGATGGTCCAGGAGAGGATGATCATCGGGAAGAAGGTGATGGTCAGGCCGGCGTTGAGCCCGAATCGGTAGGAGAGCACCGAGAACACCGAGATGATGGCGATGACCGTGATGATCACCGCCGTCACTCGCGCCACCAGCAACAGGTTCAGATAGGAGAGGTAGTTGCGGATCACCAGCCCCACGGCGACCACCATCAGGAAACCGACCAGGCCGGTGATCAGCGTTGTCTGGATGAAGGCCAGGGCAATCAGCACGGGCATGAAGGTGCCCGAGGTCTTGATGCCCACCAGCACGCGCAGCAGCACCACCACCAGGGCGCCGATGGGAATCAGCAGGATGGTCTGGAACAGCGCCTGATCCTCGAGGGGCAGGCTGTGGATCGAGAAGTTGAGCAGGGTGTCGTCGGCCAGCTGGTTGCGCACGGCGGCGGCGGCCGGCTGGTTGCGCGAGAGCATCGAGAAGTTGATGCGCGAGTTGCTGCCGCCCTGGACCTCGAGCACCGCCTGGCCGGCGGACTCCCAGAGCAGCATGTTGTCCGGCCGTCCTCGCTCGCCGGTGCGCGGATCGAAGAGCACCCACTGCTGGTCCTCGAAGACCTGGATCCAGGTCGTCAGGCTCTGGCGGCGGCGACCATGATCCAGCATCAGGCCGCTGACCTCGCGCGCCGGCACGCCGGCCTGGTTGAGCAGGCGCACCAGCAGCGGCGTGCGGTCGAACTGGGTCAGCAGCAGCCGCGCATTCTCGCCCTGGCGCTCGTCGGTGAAGTCGTTGATCAGCTCACGGGCGAAGGTGAAGTGATCGGCGCTGCGCGCCCAGGCGCGGTCGATCACCTGGCTGGCCGCGGTGTCGTAGGGCGACTCCCAGAGGATGTCGCGACGCAGGGGAGGGGGCTCGATCTCGGCACTGCGCGCTCCGGGGGCCACCAGGGCCTGGACGCTGTAGTAGAGCTGCTGATCGCCGCTGGCGTCGCGGGTCGACCACTCGGCGCGACGCCCGCCTTCCTCCTCGAGGAAGGCCAGGCCGTAGCCGGGCGAGGCGGTATGCTCGGTGAGGATGCGATACCCCTGCTGGCTCGAGGGCAGCGCCATGTTGACCTTGGCCGGTCCACCGTCGGCGGTGAAGTTCACCTGAGCCTCGATCTCCCAGACCTGGCGCAATTCGCCCGGCGTCCAGGGCACCTCGAACTGTACGTGGCGATGGATGCTCATGGCGGCGCCGGCCACCAGCAGGAGAGTGACGATCAGGTAGAAGGGCAGTCGTGACATGGGTCTTCCTTGGGGGATGGACGGACGGTCCGGGTCAGGCCCGGACGCGGGCGTCAGCCCTCGGGTTGTACATCGGCATCGGTGGCTTCATCGGCGCCGGCGTCCGCTGCCGGACGCCCACCCGGAAATTCGGGTCGTTCGTGGAGGTACTGCTCGGCCACGTCGATGATGGCGATGTCCAGCAGGAAACGACGACCGAGCAGGACCGGATGGTCGAGGTGTGTGCGGTCATTGAGGGTGAACTGCACCGTCTCGCGCAGGGGGCCGAGGGTCATCAGCAGGCTGATCACCGGGCGAGACTCCTCACCGGTGGCCTGGATGATGCGCACCCGGCGATCCACCGAGGCCTCGATCCACTCGCCGCGGACGCGGTCGACCACGCTGTCGTCATCGTTGAGTCCCAGCTTGAAACGCACCCAGTCCTCGCCGTCGCGTTCGAAGCGAGTGATCTCGGTGGCCGAAAGCGACGAGGTTGTGGCACCCGAGTCGATCCGCGCCTTGAGATAGGTACCCACGTCGGGCAGACCGATCCATTCGCTGCGTCCCAGGACCTCCTTGTTGTTGAGGCTGGTCCGTTCGGCGTTGCTGCACTGGCTTTCCGTCCGCCGCGGTTCGTCCTTGCCGTCGAGGCGGGCAACATCGCCGCGCAGTTGCCGCAGCAGGCTGCCGACCTCACCGAGGTCGGCATCCACCTCGTCGAGACGCCGTTGCTGCTGCGTGAACTGTTCCTGGCGGCCACCGCATTGGCCTTCCACCACCGCTTGAAGCCGTGTGAAGCGCTCATCCACCTGGGCCGTGGTCGCCAGCGTGGCATGAGCCTTTTCCTGGGCCTGAGGCAACCAGGAGCAGCCCGCCAGTAGCGAGAGACCCATCACTGCCGCCAGGCATGCATAGCGATTGCCCATCGTTGTTTCGCACCTTTAAACCGGCCGTTGGTATCCGACCCTAGCCACCGCCGGAATTCTCAGATTTCCATCTCCGCGAATGGCGAAGAGTTCGGCGATGATAAGGAGTGATACCGACCCTGTCCACGTGAGCACCGGGAGTGCCGGGTGCCTGACCGCTCATGATGAAGCACTCGCCGCAGCGCCGGCATCCTTGGCCGCATTGTGATCCCGTGCCAGCAGCAGGTAGAACGCCGGCAGCACGAAGAGGGTGAACAGCGTGCCGATACCCAGTCCCGAGGCGATGGTCAGACCGATATCGAAACGGCTGACTGCGCCTGCTCCGGTGGCCACCAGCAGGGGCACCATGGCCACGATCAGCGCCACCGACGTCATCAGGATCGGCCGCAGGCGGATCGCCGCGGCCTCGATGACCGCATCACGCTTGTTCAGCCCCTTTTCGTGCTGCAGGTGATTGGCGAATTCGACAATCAGGATGCCATTCTTGGCCACCACCCCGATCAGGGTGATCAAACCTACCTGAGTATAGATGTTCAGGCTCGAAACCCCGAGGGTAATGAAGGTCATGGCGCCGGCCACCGACATCGGCACCGAGACCAGGATAATCAGCGGATCACGCCAGCTCTCGAACTGGGCCGCCAGCACCAGATAGATGACGATCAGCGAGAGAAAGAAGGTCAGCACCAGGGCGCTGCCCTGGCTCATCAGCTGTCGCGACTGACCCTTATAGTCGACCGAGTAGGCGGGGGGCAGGCTCTCGGCGGCCGTCTGGTTGAGCCAGGTCAGCGCATCGCCCAGCGTGACGCCGGGGCGAGGCACCCCCTCGAGTATGAGGGAGTTCAGCTGCTGGAACTGGCTGCGCGCGGAAGGCTCCACGCTGTCCTCGAAGCGCACCAGGTTACCCAGCGGGACCTGTTGACCGGAGTCCGCCTCGATGTAGTAGGTGTCGATCATCGAGGCATCGAGGCGGAAGGCCTGCTCGACCTGGGGAATGACCTTGTAGCTGCGCCCGTCCATGCTGAAGCGGTTGGCATAGCCTTCGCCGAGCAGGGTCGACAGCGCCTGGCCAATATCGGCCATGGTGAGGCCAAGATCCGCCACCCGGTCACGGTCGACCAGGATACGGGTGGTCGGACGGTCGAAATCGATCGACTTGCGCAGGAAGGCGAAGTTGCCACTGCCCATGGCGCGACCGAGCAGCTCGTCGGCGATGGCGTTGAGCTCCTCGTAGCTGTTGCCGGTGGTCAGCACGAACTGCACCGGCAGGCCACCGCTGGAGCCGGGCAGGGAGGGGCGAGGGAAGGCGGCGGTCTGCAGGCCGGTGACCCGGGAAAGGGCGCCCTGCAGCGCCGGCATCACCTCCATCTGCGAGACATCCCGCTCGCTCCAGGGGGCCATCTTGAAGCCCCCGAACACGGTGTCGGTGCTGGTGCCGCCGAGGATCATGAAGGACTCTTCGTAGCCGTCGATGCCTTCCATGCCGGCCTGGATGTCGCCGGCATAGCGCTCCAGGTACTCCAGCGTGCCGGTCTGCGGCGCGGTCCCCTGGAAGAAGATGATCCCCTGATCCTCCGTGGGGGCCAGTTCGTTCTGGCTGGTGATGAACATGAAATAGATCGAGGCCAGCACCACGGTCGCGAACACCACCGGGACCGAGACGGTTTCCAGGGTGCGCGACAGGAGCCCACGGTAGCCGCTGGACAGGCCATTGAAACTGGCCTCGACCCCTCGCTCGAAGCGCGACGAGCTGCCGTGGGGCTTCAATACCTTGCCGGACAGCATCGGGGAGAGCGTCAAGGCGACGATACCCGAGACCACCACCGCGCCGGCCAGGGTGAAGGCAAACTCCGTGAACAGCGAGCCGACCAGGCCGCCCATGAAGCCGATCGGCGCATAGACCGCCACCAGGGTGGTGGTCATGGCGATGATGGGCACCGCCATCTCCCTGGCCCCGTTGATGGCGGCGTCGAAGCGCGATTCCCCGGCCTCGATGTGTCGATGCACGTTCTCGACCACGATGATCGCATCATCCACCACCAGGCCGATCGCCAGCACCATCGACAGTAGGGTCAGCAGATTGAGCGAGAAGCCCAGCATCAGCATCACGAAGGCCGCTCCTATAAGTGACAGCGGCACCGCGACGGCCGGGACCAGGGCCGCACGGAACGACCCGAGCGACAGGAAGATCACCACCAGCACGATGACGACCGCCTCGAGCAGGGTCTTGATCACCTCGTTGATGGAGTCCTCGATGAACTCCGAGGCGTCATAGGGGAGTACCACCTCGAGACCGGCCGGCAGCTGGCGACGGATCTCCGGCAGCGTGTCGCGGACCGCCCTGGCCACCTTCAGCGGGTTGGCCCCGGGCGCCTGCTCGATGGCCATGAAGGTGGCGGGCGTCCCGCTGTACCAGGCGGTACTGTCATAGCTTTCTGCGCCCAGTTCCGGGCGTGCCACGTCCCGTAGGCGTACCAGATCACCGCCGTCATTACGCACCACCAGGTCCTCGAACTGACCGGGATCGGTGATATCGGTATCGGTGGTCAGGTTGATGGCCACGAGCTCGCTGCGGGTCTTGCCGACGCCGGCCTGGTAGTTATTGTCCTGCAGCACCTCGATGATCTGGCCGGGATCGACGTTCAGGGCCGCCATGCGTCGCGGGTCGAGCCAGATGCGCATGGCCATGTTCTGACCGAAGCTGCGGGCCTTGGCCACGCCGGGCAGCGCCTGGAGCTTGGGCTGTACCACCCGCGTCAGGTAGTCGGTGATGCGCGGCACCGCCATGCGCTCGGAGTAGAACGCCAGATACATCAGCGCCGTGCTGTCGCCGGTCGACGACTCGATGACCGGACTCTCGGCCGCGACGGGCAGGACGCTGCGCTGGCTGGCCACCTTGGCCTGCACCTCGGCAAGTGCCGCGTTGGCATCGTAGTTCAGCTCCATGTTGACCTCGATGGTCGAGGCCCCCTGGAGGCTGGTCGATTCGATGAAGTCGATGCCATTGGCTTCGGCGATGGCCTGCTGCAGGGGCGTGGTCACGAAGCCCTGCACCAGTTCGGAGCTGGCCCCGGGGTAGGAGGTCGTCACCGTGATCACGGTGCTCTCCAGCTCCGGGTACTGGCGCACTTCCATGTCCATCGCGGCCCTCAGGCCCGCGAGCAGGATCAGCAGGCTGATCACGGTGGCGAGCACCGGGCGCCGGATGAAGACATCGGTGAATGTCATCGGCCCTTGGCCTCCTCGCCGGCGTCGGCCGCCGGATCCGGGTAGGCACCTTTCTCCGTCGGCTTGACCGGCTGGCCATCACGCAGGCGCAGCAGGCCGGTGGCCACGACCCGGTCGCCGGGCACGAGCCCCTCGGTGATCTCGATCACATCGTCGCGCGTGCTGCCTGTCGTGACCTGCTGACGAGCCACGACGGTCTGGCCCTGATCATTCTCGGTGACGCGGAACACGAAGTCGCCATAGGTATTGAAGGAGAGCGCCGTGCGGGGGAGGGTGATGACCTCTCGCGTCTCGGTCGAGAGGGTATTGACCTCGGCGAACATGCCGGGACGCAGGGCCCCGTCGGCATTGTCGAGACGCGCGCGGACATTGATCGTTCGTGTCGATTCGTTGACCGAAGGCGCGACGGCCAGTATCTCACCACGAAAGATGCGCTCGGGATACGCCGCCACCGTCAGCGCTATGTTGCGTCCGGCGGCCACCTGGTCAAGCGCACGTTCCGGCACGCTGTAGTCGACATGAATGGGATCGAGCATGTTCAGGTCGACGATCGGCGTGCCCACGGCGATGTATTCGCCCAGATCCACCTCGCGCAGGCCCACCACGCCATCGAAGGGCGCTCGGATGGTCTTCTTGTTGATCTGGGCACGCTGCTGTTCGACGTTCGCGCGGGCGGCTCGGTAGTTGGCGCGCGCTTCATCGAACTGGGACTGGGATACCGCACTGCGTGGCAACAGGTTCGAGTAACGCTTGTACGTCTCGTTGGCCAGCTGCGCCTGCGCCTCCAGGGCAACCAGCGCGGCTTGATCGACGCTGTCCTCGAGACGAATCAGGACGTCGCCTTGGCTGACGCGCTGCCCTGATTCGAAGGCCACGTCACTGACGACGCCGGCCAGCTCGTTGGCCACCTCGACACCATTGATGGCGCGCAGTGAACCCACCGAGCTCAACGCCGAGCGCCAGGACTGCGACACGATGGTCACCGCCTCGATGGGCGTGGGTGACTGGGGCTGAGCATTTTTCTCGCCCATTTCCTGCATCTTCAGGTACTTCCACCCGAATATGCCGCCCAGGGCCACCGTCAGCACGAGGATGACGATGACGAGACGTAGCGTGGTTTTCATGGCCCGTTCCCGAGAAGCGTCGACAAGAACCCTGCGCGCACTGCCCAGCGAGGCGGCGCAGGTAAAACGACGGTATTAGTGTTCAATCATGTGAGCATCATGGCCAAATGGCCAGTCAGCAACGGGAAAAGGCGGGGCAACGGTCGGGAGGATCCATATCGTGACTATCCATCATTTAACATAATATACATTATGCGTCGTAGTGGGTGTCCGGCATTCCACGCGATCAGGATCGCCTTCCAGGTGGCCATGTGGGCCGCCGGATGGCGCCGGCGTCGGCGATCCGCTAGCCTTTGCTGTACTTGAAATCAATCCTGGATAGATCATGTACAAGATATTGCGCTATCGACTGCTCCTGCTGCTTCTCCTGGCGCTGCTGCTCGCCGGCTGCGGCAGTGTCGATGTCGAGCGGTACGCCGGCACCACGCCCCGGCTGGACATCGGCGAGTACTTCGACGGCCAGACGCGCGCCTGGGGCATGGTGCAGGACTACAGTGGCGAGGTGCAGCGTCGCTTCACGGTGGTGATCGACGGCAGCCTCGAGGGCGACACCCTGACCCTCGACGAGCACTTCACCTACCAGGATGGCGAGACGGACCGCCGGGTCTGGACCTTCGAGCGCCAGGATGATGCGACCTGGCTCGGCCAAGCCAATGACGTCGAGGGTCCCGTCGAGGCTCGCCAGGCCGGCCATGCCTTCAATATGCGCTACCGCCTGCCGGTCGAGGTCTCGGGACGCGAGCTCACCTTCACCCTGGATGACTGGATGTACCTGCAGCCAGACGGGCGGCTGATCAACCGCACGGCCATGAGCAAGTTCGGCGTGAGGCTGGCCGAGATCACCATCGTCTTCGATCGCTCGGCGCCCTGAGGCGCCACTAGGCTATGCCGAGTGGCGCACTCCATCACGACCTGGCCCCGAACCATGACGGTTCGGGGCCAGATGTTAAACCCGTGTCGTCGCGACAGGAACGCGACGAACAGCGCTCGGATCAGAGCGGGGTCTTGTCGTCCGGCTCGTTGGCCGGCGCGTAGGAGCCATCCTCGCGATGGATCTCCTTGCCGGTCAGGCCCGGAGTGAAGACGCAGGCCAGGTGCATGGTCTTGCTGGCCCGCAGCAGGTGTTCGTCGTGCTGGTCGAGAATGTAGATGTCGCCCGGCTTGATCGGCCAGATCTTGCCGTCGGCCAGGGTCTCCACCTCGCCTTCACCCTCGATGCAGAACACCGCCTCGAAGTGATGCTTGTAGTGGATATGAGTCTCGGTGCCCTCATAGATCCGGGTGATATGGAAGGAGCAGTTGCCGCCATCGTCGGCCAGCGACAGGCGGGTGCTGTCCCAGTTGCCGTTCTCGGCGGTGACCAAGCGGTCAGACTTGCGGGCTTCCTCGAGATTGCGAACGATCATGAATACTCTCCAGTAATGTCGATGGCGAACCGGCCGAGCCCTCGGCCGGTCGAGGACCGGGCCGCCCTTCCTCGTGACCGGGCGACCCTGTCAGCGTATCAGCTCAGCGCTTCGCGTGCGCTGGCCTCGAGGATATCCAGGCCGCGAGTCAGCTCTTCGTCGGTGATGGTCAGCGGGCAGAGGCACTTGACCACCTCGCCGTCCTGGCCGCTGGTCTCGATGACCAGGCCGTTCTCGAAGGCCTTGTGGGTGATCTTGTCGGCGATGTCGCCGCTGCCCACGTCGATGCCGCGCATCAGGCCGCGGCCACGCTCGGTGGCCTCGAAGCCCAGCTCGTTGAGCATGCCGGCGATCTTCTGGAAGCGCTTGGCGACCACCTCGCCCTTGCGCGCCACTTCCTTCTCGAAGGCGTCGTCGGCCCAGTACTCACGCAGCGCCGCGGCGGCGGTGGTGAAGGCCAGCGCGAAGCCGCGGAAGGTGCCGTTGTACTGACCCGGCTTCCAGACGTCGAGCTCCGGGCGCATCAGCACCTGGGCGAACGGCAGGCCAAGGCCGGAGAGCGACTTGGAGTTGGTCACGATGTCCGGGGTGATGCCGGCGTGCTCGAAGCTGAAGAACTTGCCGGTGCGCCCGCAGCCTGCCTGGATGTCGTCGACGATCAGCAGGATGTCGTGGTCGCGGCAGATCTGCTCGAGCCGCTTGAGCCACTCGAGGCCAGCCACGTTGATGCCGCCCTCGCCCTGCACGGTCTCGATGATCACCGCGGCCGGCACGTCGAGCCCGCCGGACTTGTCGCCGAGCAGCTTCTCGAAGTAGTCCAGGGTGTCGGTGCCCTCGCCCATGTAGCCGTCGAAGGGCAGGAAGCTGCCCCCGACCGTCGGCACGCCGCCGGTCGCCTCGCGGAACTTGCGGTTACCAGTGGTGGCCAGCGCGCCCATGGTCACGCCGTGGAAGCCGTTGGTGAAGGTGACGATGTTGTGGCGACCCTTGGCGTTGCGGGCCAGGCGAATGGCCGCCTCGACGGCGTTGGTGCCGGTCGGCCCGGGGAACTGGACCTTGTAGTCGAGCCCACGTGGCTTGAGGACGACCTCCTCGAGGGCCTCGAGGTAGTCACGCTTGGCGGCGGTCCAGAAGTCCAGGCCGTGGATGATGTTGTCCTCGGCCAGGTACTCGAGCAGCGCCTGCTTGATGTGCGGGTTGTTGTGGCCGTAGTTCAGCGTGCCGGCACCGGCCAGGAAGTCGATGTATTCGCGGCCGTCTTCATCGGTCAGCCGCGCATTCTGGGCCTTGGTGAAGACCACCGGAAAGGAGCGTGAATAGGTCCGAACGTCGGACTCCATGCGTTCGAGAATCTGGGTCTGCATGTGCGACCTCCTGTTGGTGTTGGATAGGGTTCTGGCCGCGACGCGGCCGGTAGAGACGCAGGGGCCTGGGCCGCCCGTCGGGCAGCCGGTCCCACGAAAAGGCGGATGATCAGATGCGATCGGTCTGGAAGGGTCCGATGCGCACGAGGTTTTCCGGGTCGTGCTCACCGCCGAGCTGATCGGTGGAGAAGTACTCGCGGCTGTTGAGCGGTGCCTGCCAGCGATCGGCCAGTCGCCGGAACAGGCCCCAGGAGGCCTGGTTGTCGGGGGTGATAGTGGTCTCGAGGTGGTGCACCTCGGCCATTTCCGGGCGAGACATCACGGCTTCCACCAGGCGGCGCGCCAGGCCGGTGCCGCGCGCCTTCTCCCCCACCGCCACCTGCCAGAGGAAGTAGGTGTCGGGCGCATTGCTCTTCACGTAGCCGGAGACGAAGCCGACCACCTCCCCTTCCTCGTTGGTGGCCAGGGCGCAGCTGTTGCGAAACTGGGTCGCCAGCAGCAGGTAGGCATAGGCGGAATTGACGTCCAGCGGCGGGCAGGACTTGACCAGCTCGTAGATGCCCCAGCCGTCATCGGGATTGGGTTTGCGGATGAACAGCGGCGAGGCCTCGTGGCCGACCACGGCGTCGGCCACGGTGGGCCGTGCCAGGTCGGCGGAGGGCGTGAAGGGTTCGGTGGTTGCGGTCATGTCGGTGGTTCGCTGTAGCGAATTTGAGCGAGATTATAACAGCGCCTTATTAGCAATTCAAAACCATGGTTATCCAGGCGCCGCCTAACCATAAAATATCATTATGTTGCGTGGGTCCAGGCCCGCCATGTCGGCATCGACGCCCGGCTCCTCCTTCCAGAACAGCGTCAGAGTCACTTCAGAATAGCCCAGGATGAGGACGCCGAAACGTTGAGGGTCTCCAACGCAAACGGGCCCCCCTGAGGGTGGCCCGTGATCACGTAGCGCCGTCGATCGACGTCAGCGGCGCGTCGGGGTGCGCATGGTGACGAACTCCTCGGCGCCGGTGGGATGGATGCCCACGGTGGCGTCGAAATCCGCCTTGGTGAGTCCCGCGCGCACGGCAACGGCGATTCCCTGGATCACCTCGCCGGCCTCCTCGCCCACCATGTGGGCACCGACCACCACGTCGCTGGCGTCGTCGACGATCAACTTCATCAGACAGCGCTCGCTGCTGCCGGAGAGGGTGTGCTTCATGGGGCGGAAGTCCGCCGCGTAGACCCGGATCTCGCCACAGGCCGCACGGGCCTGCTCCTCGGAGAGCCCCACGGTGCCGATGTTGGGGTGGCAGAACACCGCCGTGGGGATGTGGCGATAGTCCAGCGGGGCCGGCTCGCCCGGCTCGAAGTGGTGGCGGACCAGCTGCATGGCCTCGGCGAGCGCCACCGGCGTGAGCTCCGGGCCGCCGGTTACGTCGCCGAGCGCCAGGATCGACGGCACCGAGGTCTCGAAGCGCTCGTTGACGGCAAGATGCCCGCTCTCGGTGCGGGCCACGTCCAGCGCCTCGAGCCCGAGCCCCTCGAGGTGGGGGCGACGACCGGTCGCCGCCAGCACCGCGTCGACCTCAAGCTGCTCGCCGCTGGTCAGGGTGACGCGCAGGCCGCCCTCGACCTTCTCTATCGCCTCGATGTTGGCGTCGAAGTGCAGGTTGACGCCCTTCTTGGCCATCTCGTCCCGGGTGAACTCGCGCACTTCCTGATCGAAGCCGCGCAGGAAGAGATCACCGCGATAGACCAGGTGCGCCTCGCTGCCGAGCCCGTTGAAGATGCTGGCGAACTCCACCGCGATGTAGCCGCCGCCGAGCACCAGGAAGCGCTCGGGGAAGGTCTCGAGATCAAAGACCTGGTTGGAGTTGACCGTGAGCTCCTTGCCGGGGAAGTCCGGCGTCCAGGGCCAGCCGCCGACGGCCACCAGGATCTTCTCGGCGCTGACGGTCTCGCCGCCGACCTCCACGTGATGGGCGTCCACCACCCGGGCGCGCTCGTTGATCAGGCGCACGTCGGCGGCGTCCAGCAGCCGCCCGTAGATGCCATTGAGCCGCTTGATCTCGCCGATCTTGTTGTCGCGCAGCGTCGCCCAGTCGAAGCGTGGCGCCTCGGCCAGGTGCCAGCCGAAGCCGCCGGCATCCTCGAAGGCCTCGTGGAAGTGGGCCGCGTAGGAGTAGAGCTTCTTGGGCACGCAGCCGACGTTGACGCAGGTGCCCCCCAGGTAGCGATCCTCCGCCACGGCGACACGGGCGCCGGTCGCCGCCGCGGTGCGGGCGGCGCGCACGCCGCCGGAACCGGCGCCGATCACGAAGAGGTCGTAGTCGTATTCGGACACAGTGTTCTCCTGATGGTGTGTCGTTCTGATCGGGCGCGATCATACCAGCCGCGGTCGACGCCAGGGAGGCCCGCTCCATTGACCCTGGCTATGCGGTAATCAAGAATGCCTCCCGTCCCATATCCCATGGCCCGTTCTTCAGAGAAGCCCACCCATGAAAACCGAAATGCAAGAGCTGCTCGAGCGCAACCGCGACTGGGCCGACAGCGTCCGTCGCCAGGATCCCGACTTCTTCGCCCGGCTGTCGCAGCAGCAGAATCCCGACTACCTGTGGATCGGCTGTTCCGACTCCCGGGTGCCGGCCAACCAGATCATCGACCTGCCGCCCGGCGAGGTCTTCGTCCATCGCAACGTCGCCAACCTGCTGCACCACAACGACATGAACGCCCTCTCGGTGGTCCAGTTCGCCGTCGACGTGCTCAAGGTGAAGCACATCATGATCGTCGGCCACTACGGCTGCGGCGGGGTCAAGGCAGCCGTGACCGGCGACGAGTGCGGCATGGTCGACTACTGGCTGCACTCGGTGCGCGAGCTCTACAGCCGCCATCGCGGCGACCTGGAGTCGCTGCCCCTCGGCGAGCAGGTCGATCGCATGTGCGAGCTCAACGTCCAGGCCCAGGTCAACAACCTGTGTCGCACCAAGATCATCCAGCGCGCCTGGCAGCGCGGCCAGCCGCTCGCCGTGCACGGCTGGGTCTACGGCCTGAGCGACGGTCGCGTCACCGATCTGGAGTGCAGCGTCTCGGGGCTTGACCAGGTCGCCACCCTCTACCGCATCGGCCGCCTGACGCCGACCAGCGAGGACTGATGCATCGTTCGCCCGGCGGCCTCATTCGCCGGGCGCATGGCGCCTGTCAAAATTTCGATTGGGCAGGGGCCGCCGGGCTCTCTATGTTGTGGGCTGGACCTTAGCGGTCATGACACCAATAACAAGTCACCCGGCATGGAACGACACATGACTCTCAAGAAGACCCTGCTGGCGAGCGTGATCGGCGCCGCCATGACCACCGCCGTACTGCCCTCCGTGGCCACCGCCGAAACCAGCCTGCGCATGGCCTACGACGCCGACCCAGTGTCGCTGGACATCCACGAGCAGCTCTCCGGCGGCATCCTCCAGCTCTCCCACATGACCTTCGACCCGCTGGTGCGCTGGAACAAGGACCTCTCCTTCGAGCCGCGCCTGGCCACCGAGTGGGAGCAGGTGGACGACACCACCATGCGCATGACCCTGCGCGACGACGTGACCTTCCACAGCGGCAACGCCTTCACCGCCGAGGACGTGGTCTGGACCATCGAGCGCCTCAAGCGCAGCCCGGACTTCAAGGCGATCTTCGAGCCGATCGAGAGCGTCACCGCCGTCGACGACACCACGGTGGAGATCACCACCACCAAGCCTTACCCGCTGCTGCTGAACCTGGCCACCTACGTCTTCCCGATGGACAGCGCCTTCTACAGCGGCACCGACGAGGACGGCGACCCCAAGGACGAGATCGTCAAAAACGGCAACTCCTTCGCCTCGAGCCATCTCTCCGGCACCGGCCCCTACGTGGTCACCGAACGCCAGCAGGGCGTGCGCATCGCCTTCGAACGCTTCGATGACTACTGGGACGAGGACTCCCCGGGCAACGTCGACGAGATCGTCATGACCCCGATCAGCGAGAACGCCACCCGCGTGGCCGCCCTGCTCTCCGGCGACGTCGACTTCATCGCCCCGGTGCCGCCCAACGACCTGGAGCGGGTCCGCGAGGACGAGGACGTCCAGCTGGTGACCATGTCGGGCACCCGCATCATCCTCTTCCACATGAACCAGGAGCGCGTCGAGGCCTTCCAGGACCCGCGGGTGCGCCAGGCCTTCGCCTACGCCATCAACCAGGAAGGCATCGCCGATCGCCTGATGAAGGGCTTCGCCACCCCGGCCGCCCAGTTCTCGCCGGAAGGCTACGCCGGCCATGTCGAGAGCCTCGAGCCGCGCTACGACCTGGAGAAGGCCAAGCAGCTGATGGCCGAGGCCGGGTATGAAGACGGCTTCGAGATCACCATGATGGCGCCCAACAACCGCTACGTGAACGATGCCAAGATCGCCCAGGCGGTCGCCGCCATGCTGGCGCGCATCAACGTCACCGTGGATCTCAAGACGCTGCCCAAGGCCCAGTACTGGGGCGAGTACGACGAGCGCGTCGCCGACATGATGATGATCGGCTGGCACTCCGATACCGAGGACTCGGCCAACTTCCACGAGTACCTGACCGCCTGCCCGGACGCCGACACCGGGGCCGGCCAGTACAACGCCGGCAACTACTGCAACCCGGAGCTCGACAAGCTGGTCGCCGAGGCCAACCTCGAGGTCGACCTCGAGAAGCGTGCCGAGATGCTCCAGCAGGTCGAGCAGGCGCTCTACGACGATGCCGCCTTCGTGCCGCTGCACTGGCAGGACCTGGCCTGGGCCTCGGCCGCCAACGTCGACATCGAGCCGGTCCTCAACGTGATGAACTTCCCCTACCTCGGGGACCTGGTCATCCACGAAGAGTAACCCCCGCCGCGCGCCGGCCCCTCGCGGGCCGGCCCTTCGAAACCCTGACCCCTGTGGCGCGCTCGATGCTCGAGTGCGTCACCGCGTGTTGCACACGGGACGCCAGCCATGATCGCTTTCCTGATCAAGCGCCTCTACCATGCCCTGCTGGTGATGTTCGTCATCAGCATCATCGCCTTCGCCATCCAGGACAACCTGGGCGACCCCATCCAGCAGATGGTCGGCCAGTCGGTGCCCGAGAGCGAGCGCGAGGCCCTGCGCGAGGAGCTGGGGCTCAACGACCCCTTCCTGGTCCAGTACCTGCGGTTCGCCGGGAACGCCGTCCAGTTCGACTTCGGCTACTCCTACACCTTCAACCAGCCGACCACCGAGGTCATCATGCGCCACCTGCCGGCGACCCTCGAGCTGGTGGCGGCCAGTACCTTCCTGATCATCGCGCTGTCGGTCCCGATCGGCGTGTACAGCGCCATCCGGCCCCGGGCCTGGCTGTCGCGCTTCTTCATGGGGGTGTCGATCGTCGGCATCTCGATCCCGGTCTTCCTGACCGCCATCGTGCTGATCCAGATCTTCGCCATCGGGGTGAGCGTCTCGCCCTTCCCCGCCGATACCGGCTGGGGTGCCTGGCTCAATGAGGCGCTCTCCACCGACGGCGGCATGCCGGCCTACGGGCGCGGCGACCCGATCAACGTCTTCGGCACCTGGGACACCAATTTCGCCTCGCTGACCGGGCTGACCTACCTGGTGCTGCCGGCGGTCTCGCTGGCCTCGATCATGCTGCCGCTGTTCATCCGCCTGATCCGCGCCGAGATGCTCGAGGTGCTGCAGTCCGAGTACGTGAAGTTTGCCCGCGCCAAGGGCATCTCGCTGCGCCGCATCTACTTCATCCATGCGCTGAAGAACACCATGCTGCCGGTGATCACCGTGGGCGGGGTGCAGATCGGCACCCTGGTGGCCTACACCATCCTCACCGAGACGGTCTTCCAGTGGCCGGGCATGGGGCTGATGTTCCTCAACGCCATCCAGCGCTCCGACGTGCCGCTGATCGTGACCTACCTGATGATCGTGGGCCTGATCTTCGTGATCACCAACACCCTGGTCGACCTCATCTACGGCCTGGTCAATCCCACCGTCAAACTGACAGGGAAGCCCGCATGACTACCACGAACTCTTCCATGGCAGCCGCACCGGTGGCGAGCCGCTGGTCGCGTTTCCGCGGCTCCTACCTGCTCTACAGCTTCAAGCGCGACCCGGTCGCCCAGCTCAGCCTGCTGGTGTTCATCATGCTGGTCGGCGTCGCGGTGCTGGCCCCGTGGCTGGCGCCGATGGACCCCTACGACCTGGCGCAGATCGATATCCTCGCCTCGGAGCTGCCGCCCTTCTGGATCGACGGCAGCGATCCGGCCTACGTGATGGGTACCGACGCCCAGGGGCGCGACCTGCTCTCGACCATCCTCTACGGCGCCCGGGTGTCGCTGATCATCGGCTTCGGCGCCGTGGCGCTGCAGGCCCTGCTCGGCGTCAGCTTCGGGCTGCTCGCCGGCTACCTCGGCGGGCGCGTCGACGCTTTCCTGATGCGCCTGGCCGACATCCAGCTGTCGTTCTCCACCCTGATGGTGGCCATCGTGGTCGGCGCCCTGGTCAAGGCGGTCTTCGGCGGCGCCACCTACAGTGACTACGCGGTGCCGCTGCTGGTGCTGATCATCGGCCTGGCGGAGTGGCCGCAGTACGCGCGCACGGTGCGCGCCTCGGTGCTCGCCGAGCGCAGCAAGGAGTACGTCGACGCCGCCCGGGTGATGGGCTTCACGAGCCGGCGCATCATGTTCCGCCATATCCTGCCCAACACCCTGTCGCCGATCTTCGTCATCTCCACGGTGCAGGTGGCCAACGCCATCATCTCCGAGGCGGCGCTGTCGTTCCTGGGGCTCGGCATGCCGGAAACGCACCCGTCGCTCGGTTCGCTGATCAAGTCGGGCTTCGACTACATCCAGTCGGGCTCCTGGTGGATCACCCTGATCCCCGGGGCCGTGCTGGTCATCCTCGTGCTGGTGATCAACCTGCTCGGCGACTGGCTGCGCGACGTCCTCAACCCGCGACTCTACAAGGGCTGATTACCATGGCACTCCTCGACGTAAACAACCTCGACGTGCGCTTCGCCCTGCGCCGCGGCGACGTGCAGGCCCTGCGTGACGTCTGCTTCAGCCTGGAGCGCGGCGAACGCCTCGGCATCGTGGGCGAATCCGGCGCCGGCAAGTCGGTGGCGGCCTTCAGCCTGCTCAACCTGATCGCCAAGCCCGGCTACATCGCCGGCGGCAGCATCCGCTTCGACGGCCAGGAACTCACCGCCATGAGCGACCGCGGCCTGCGCCACGTGCGCGGCCACCGCATGTCGATGATCTTCCAGGACCCGATGATGACCCTGAACCCGGTGCTGACCATCGGCGAGCAGATGGTCGAGTGCCTGAAGGCGCACCGGCGGATCTCCACCAAGGAGGCCCGGGCGATCTCGCTGCGCAAGCTCGAGCAGGTGCAGATCCCCTCCCCCGCGGCGCGCCTGGACCAGTACCCCCACGAGCTCTCCGGGGGCATGCGCCAACGGGTGATCATCGCCATCGCGCTGCTGCTCGACCCGGACATCATCATCGCCGACGAGCCCACCACGGCGCTGGACGTGACCATCCAGGCCGAGATCATGGCGCTGCTGCTCGAGCTCTGCGAGAAGCACAACGTCGGCCTGATCCTGATCACCCACGACCTCGGCGTGGTCAGCCAGGTCACCCAGCGCATGCTGGTGATGTACGCCGGCCGGGTGATCGAGCAGGGCCCGACCCGGGAGATCATCAACGATCCCCAGCACCCCTACACCCAGGGGCTGATCAACGCCCTGCCGCAGATGGCCACGCCCGGCGCGCGCCTCAACCAGATCCCCGGCAGCATGCCGTCGCTGGACAACCTGCCGAGCGGCTGCGCCTTCCACCCGCGCTGCGGCTTCCTGAAGCGCGCCGACGGCTCGACCCGCCACGCCTGCACCGATGAGGTGCCTGACTTCGTGACCTCCGGCAACTGCCGGGTCGCCTGCCACATGGTCGCCGAGATGCTCGATCGCGAGCGCATCCCGGCCGAGGAGATCCGCTGATGAGTTCGACAGCCCACGCCCCCGCCGCCGAGCCCGCCTCCCCGCTGCTGGAGATTCGCGGCGTGGAGAAGCGCTTCTCGCTCTCCGGCGACTTTCTCGAGCAGCTCAAGTTCAAGGGCGGCAAGCTGGTCCGCGAGCAGAAGCACGTGCACGCCATCAACGGCGTCGACCTGGACATCCAGCGCGGCGAGGCGCTCTGCGTGGTCGGCGAGTCCGGCTGCGGCAAGTCCACCGTGGCGCGCACCGTGATGGGGCTGCTGCACCCGAGTGCCGGCGAGATCCGCTATGACGGCGAGCGCATCGACGATCTCTCCCATCAGGCGCTGATGCCCTATCGCCGCCGCATGCAGATGATCTTCCAGAACCCCTATGCGTCGCTGAACCCGCGCATGACCATCCAGCAGACCCTGGAGGAGCCGATCCGCCTGCACCACCCCGACTGGTCGGCGCAGCGGGTCAAGGACCAGGTCGCCGAGGTGATGGACTCGGTGGGCATCGCCGCCGACTGGGGCGCCCGCTACGGGCACGAGTTCTCCGGCGGCCAGCGTCAGCGCATCGCCATCGCCCGGGCGCTGGCGGTGGACCCGGAGTTCATCGTCGCCGACGAGCCGATCTCGGCGCTGGACGTGTCGATCCAGGCCCAGGTGCTCAACCTGCTGATGGAGGCCCAGCAGCAGCGCAACCTGACCTACCTGTTCATCACCCACGACCTCGCCGTGGTGGAGCACTTCGGCACCCGGGTGGCGGTGATGTACCTGGGCCGGGTCTGCGAGGTGGCGCCCACCGCGACGCTCTTCGCCCGGCCGCGCCACCCCTACACCCAGGCGCTGATGTCGGCCATCCCGCGCCTGGAGGACGACCGGCCGCAGCACATCCGCTTGCAGGGCGAGGTGCCCACGCCGGTCAACCTGCCGTCGGGCTGCGTCTTCCACGGCCGCTGCCCCCACGCCAACGCGCGCTGCCGCAGCGAGATCCCGGAGCTGATCGTCTCGGACGACGGCAGCCAGGTGGCCTGCCACGCCGTGGAGGAAGGGCGCATCGACTGACGCCCCGGGAGGTGTGGCACAATGCCGGGTGTGACACCCGGCTCCTGGCTCGAGGATCGACATGGAACTGCGCTGGCTGGAAGACTTCATCGTCCTGGCCCGGACCCAGCACTTCTCGCGCGCGGCGGAGGAGCAGAACGTCACCCAACCGACCTTCTCGCGACGCATCAAGCTGCTCGAGGAGGGCATGGGCACCACCCTGATCAACCGCCAGACCCTGCCGCTGACCCTGACGCCGGCCGGCGAGGAGTTCCTGGCGCTGAGCCTGGAGGTGACCCGCCGGGTCGCCGCGACCCGGCAGCGGCTGTCGCAGCTGGCCGAGGAGCAGGCCAGCCAGCTGCGCCTGGCCGCGCCCCAGAGCCTGCTGGCGCACTTCCTGCCGGCCTGGCTCGCCAGCTTCACCAACCCGCCGCCGCTGACCCCCTACCTGCGGGCCACCGGCTGGCTGGCCAGCGACTTCTTCGAGGCGCTGGCCCGCGACGAGTGCGACCTGGTGCTCACCTACTGGCCGCGGGTCGAGGGGCCCCAGATGCCCGAGACCGAGGGCCTCGAGCACTGCTGCCTCGACCGCGAACGCCTGGTGCCGGTGTCGCTGCCCGAGGCCGATGGGCGGCCCCGCTTCGCGCTGGCGTCGGGCCCGCGTGCCAGCCTGCCGCTGATCGCCTACCATCCCCGCGGGCTGACGGACATGGCGCTGCGCCGCCATCTCGAGGGGATCCCCGGCGCGCCGGACTTCCGGGTGCTCCACGAGAGCATCCAGAGCGGCAACATCCGCGAGCTGGTCGGCCTGGGCTATGGGCTGGGCTGGCTGCCCGAGCGCGTGGTGCAGGAGACGCTGGCCGCGGGCACCCTGGTGCGCGCCGGCGACGCCCGCTGGGACGTGCCGCTGGAGATCCGCCTCTACCGCCGCCGTGGCGTCGAACAGGCCGCCGTCGAGGCCCTCTGGGAGGCGCTGGCGACAAACACCGAGGCGCGCCGCGCACTCTGAGTCGCGTTTACCCTGATACCCTTTGAACCTGACGCGGCACGGCGCCGACGCTGGTGGCGTGCCGTGTCCCCTACCCCTCCCTTTTATCCAACACCCTGGTGGAGCCCCTCATGGACGAGCCCTGGCACATCGCCGACTTCCGCGCGCCCTCGGGGCTTAGCAATCGTCACGTCCAGACCCTGCTGCCGCGCTGCCTGCCGCGGCCCGCGCTTGGCTGGAAAGACGAGATCCTGGAGCTGCCCGATGGCGACTTCGTCGAGCTGGCCTGGGCAGAGCCGGCCCCGTCCGAGGCCGAGGCGCCCATCCTGGTGCTCTTCCACGGGCTCGAGGGCTCGATCGACTCCCCCTATGCCCGGGAGCTGCTGAATGCCGCCGCCGGCCTGGGCTGGCGGGCCGTGCTGATGCATTTCCGCGGCTGCGGCGAGCACCCGAACCGCCTGCCCCGCGCCTATCACAGCGGCGATACCGCCGATGCGGCCTTCCTGATTGGCCAGCTGGCGCAGCGCTACCCTCACGCCATGAAGGTCGCCGCCGGGGTCTCGCTGGGCGGCAACATGCTGGCCAAGCTGGTCGCGGAACAGGGTGGCCGGGGCCTCGACCTGGCCGGGGCCATCGTTATCAGCGCGCCGCTGGATCTCGCCGCCTGTGCCGACACCCTGAGCCAGGGATTCGCCAGGCGCTACGAACGCCATCTGCTAGCCTCGCTCAAGCAGAAGATGGCCGGGCGCCTGGCGCGCGGCGAACTGCCGCTGGCGCTCGGCCCCCGCGAGCTCGCCTCGCTCGACAGCCTGCGCGGCTACGACGATGCCGTGACCGCCCCGCTGCACGGCTTCGACGGCGCCGCGGACTACTACCGGCGGGCCTCGGCCGGCCCACTGCTCCGCGAGGTCGCGCTGCCCATGCTGATACTGCACGCCGACGATGATCCCTTCATGCCGCCGGCGCTCTTCGAACGCTTCCCCCGGCCCTCGCCCGCGGTGCGGGTGGAGCTCGCCCATCACGGCGGGCACGTCGGCTTCGTCGAGTGGCGCAATGGCCGCCCGGCCTCGTGGCTGGCCAGGCGAGTCGCCCGCCAGCTGACGGCGTGGCAGGCCCCTCGCTCGGGCCGCTGACGGTCGTCGACGCCCCTCCCGCCATGACCCCTGGCGACAATAAATACCGTGACCTTAACCCATGTTGTCGCCACTACCCGGCCGCAATGCCTAGTCTGGCGGCATGGCGAGGCCCGCGATCGATGTCACCGTGCCGGCCGCCGCCCCGGATTCATCACAGGATTCATCACGCGATTCATCACACATGGGGGGAGCTCATGGACATCTCGAACCAGTCTCAGGGATCGACCCTCCAGGCCAATGACTCCCGGCCCAGCCGGACGCCCATGCTGCCCGCGGAGCTGCTGCAGGCGGTAGACGATCATGAACGCCGGCAGTCGCAACGCTATCGCTGGCGGGCGTTGCGCTTCTTGACCTATTACCCCGGCCTCAGCCAGCTGATGGAGGCCCTGGCCGACGAGAGTCGCGATCGACGCGAGGTGCTGGTCGAGGCGCTGACGGGGGAGAGTCCCGTCGAGTCCGGCCAGGCGCCGGCGGCCGGCGGGTGCCGGGAGCGCGGTGCGGCGCACTTCTTCATCGTCGATGACGACATCGCGCACCTGGAACTGGGCGTCAGCCTGCTGGAGGAGCGTCGGACGGCGCGCTTCTATACGCGCCTGCTGCGCGACGGCGCGATCCCGGGCCTGGATGCGCTGCTGGGTGACTGCATCGCCCAGTGTCGGGCACATGGCCGGCTGCTCGAGGAGACGCGACAGTCGCTGCCGGCCCGCCACCGCTCGCTGGGGAGCATCGCGCGCAGTCGGCGGCGGCGCCGACGCATCGGCTGAGGCCATCATCGGGGGCCACCGTCTGCGGCGTTGGAACGCGCGGGCATGGGTCATGGTGACATGGCGCTATAGTGAACAGGGCGGTGCAGATTCTTGCCTGCCATCGTCCCGCCGTCGCCGCCGCCCATCGAGGTTCGTGAATGACCCCCTCCCCCTACTTTCAGGCCGCCATGAGCCGCTACTTCGCCCTGGGCGACGACGATTGCCGGCTGCTCGGACAGCTCGAGCGGCGCACCGCTTCGGCGGATAAGGATCGGGTGCTGTGGGCGCTCGGCGCGCGCATTCAGAACCTGTTCATCCTGCAGAGCGGCTGGGCCTGTACCGTGCGCGATACCGGCGAGGGAGAGCGCCAGATCATTGAGCTGCTGCTGCCGGGCGATATCGTCGGCCTCAGAGAGTTCACCTTTCGCCGTCACGGCAGCGAGGCGCGCATGATCAGCGCCGGCAGCGTCAGCACCTTCACCCACCAGCAGATCGTGGATATCGTCGCGGCCTCCACCTCCCTGGCGGTTGCCCTGTTCGCCACCATCGGACGCCAGGAGGCGCTGCTCACCGAGCGCATGCTGGTGACCCTCCACCGCTCGGCCCGGGTGCAGGTCAGCCATTTCGTGCTCGAGACCTACCTGCGCCTGAGCAAGCTCCAGTCCGTCGATCCCGGCCGCATGCCCTTCCCCATCTCCCAGCGCCTGCTGGGGCAGATCCTCGGGCTCTCGCCGGTGCATATCAATCGCACCCTGACGGCGCTGGAGCGCGACGGGGTGCTCGAGAAGCACCGCGCGCACGTCGTCATCCATGACCCCGGGCGCCTGCGCGACGAGGCGGATTTCGACGACGACTACCTGAGCGACCGTGTGGACGGCCTCAGCACGCGCCTCGCGGAGCTGAGAGAGGGCGCCGCGTCCTCTGCTGTCAGCCAATCGGGCAGCTGACGCCGGTGCCCTTCAGGCCGCAGTAGCCGCCGGGGTGCTTCTCCAGATACTGCTGGTGGTACTCCTCGGCGTAGTAGAAGGCCGTGAGCGGCTCGATCTCGGTGGTGATGGGGCCCTTTCCGCGTTGCGACAGCGCCTCGCCGTAGGCCTCGCGGCTCTGCTCGGCGGCCTTCTGCTGCTCGTCGGTGGTGGTCAGGATGATCGACCGGTACTGGGTGCCGATGTCGTTGCCCTGGCGGTTGCCCTGAGTCGGGTCGTGAGCCTCCCAGAACACGCGCAGCAGCGTCTCCAGGTCGACCACGCGCGGGTCGAAGACCACCCGCACCACCTCCGCATGACCGGTTCGGCCGCTGCAGGTCTCCTCGTAGGTGGGATTTGGGGTCGCGCCACCGGCATAGCCCACGGCGGTGACGTGCACCCCGGGCAGCTGCCAGAACAGCCGCTCGGCGCCCCAGAAACAGCCCAGGCCCAGCACGATCTCCTGCATCCCCTCGGGCCAGGGCGGTTGCATGGCCTGGCCATTGACCAGGTGGGTGGCGCTGATCGGCAGCGGGGTCTCGCGCCCGGCGGGCGCATGGACGGGATGAAGTGGCATGCGGTTTGCTCCTTGTCGGGGGTCGCCCGCTCCTTCGACGGGTCGAGGGAGCGAGCACCATGGCATGTCTGACGGGCGAGCCGGTCACGGCGACGGCGGATCACCCGGCAGGCTGAAGGTATAGATCATGTCCACCGCCTGCGCGGCGCCGGACACCGCCTCGAGGTAGAGGTTGCGCCACAGCTTGTAGCGCAGGGACAGCTCGGCGATGGGCGAGAACACCCCCACGCCATAGCCGATGCTCAGCCTGTCGGTCAGGTTGCCGGTGACCACCACCTGGCTCTCCTCGCCGGTACCGGCGGACGAGAGACTGAGATCCTCGATGCCGAAGGCCTCGCCGACGGCCCCCACGGCCCCGCCGGTCTTGCCGATCGTCAGGCCGATCAGCGCCGAGGTCAGGGCGCCGTCGGTCCCGCCGCTGCTGTCCGGGGCGCGGCCGCGCAGCAGGTAGGAGAGCGCCCTGCCCTCGTTCATCGACGGCTCCGAGAAGATCTCCAGGCTCGGGGCCGACGCCTCGCCGCTCACCCGGAGGCCGGCGATCACGTCGTCCTCGGTGGCGGCCGGATTGCGGATCGCCTCGAAGTCGAGCCGCGGCTGCCCCGGCGGGCCGCTGAAGAAGATGATCCCCTCGCGGATGACCAGGTCCTGGCCGTAGGCCTTGAAGCGGCCATCGATCAGGCTGACATCCCCGAACAGCTGGACCGGGCCGCTCTGCTGGCGCACCTCGAGGTTGCCCGCGAGCTCCGACTCCAGCCCGTAGGCCTCGAGCTGCATGTCCGGGCCCAGTGACAGGGTGATCCGAATGTCGGTGGCCATGCCGGCCTCGGCCATAGCCGCGGCGGTGGATTCGCCGGGCTGGCGTTGCGCCCTGGCCTCCGCCTCGGCTTCGGCGGCGCGGCGATCGTCTTCCTCGGTGATGATCACCTCGTCGGGGCTTGGCGCCTGCGCCGACTGGGGCACCTCGCCTACCTGTAGCCTCGCCCAGGGGATCTCGACCGTGCCACGCACCCGGAGTCGCTCGGGATCGGCGCGCACGCGGAGATCCGGGGCCAGGCGCAGGCGACCGAAGCTCGGCAGGATCGCCAGCAGGGGATCATCGACCGCGTTCAGGTCAATGGCCGCCTGCCATCCGCCGTCGGCCGGCCACTGGGCGTTGCCATCGATGGTGAGGCGGCCCTCCTCGGCGGCCAGGAAACCGCCGAGGTCGGCTCGGTCGCCGGCCAGGTCGATGATGAGCTCGCCGTCCTGCACCTCCAGGGGCAGATCCAGGCCGCCGGCCTTCAGCCCGGTCAGGGCGAGTCGGCCGTCCAGCCGCGGGGCCTCCTGGCGGCCGGCGATGCGGATATCGCCGTCCAGGCCGCCCTCCAGGGTCTCCAGGCCGGCGACCAGCGGGCGATATGGCGCCAGGCGCAGGTCATCGACGCGAAGCTGGCCGTCCAGAGCGCCGTCGCCCAGCGGGTCGAGGATCCCCAGTGCCAGGCGAACTTCCCCGGTGTCGGCCAGGCCCACGACCAGCTCGAGATCCGCCCGCGTCTCGCTGGCTTCCACCGTCACGTCAAGGCTGGTGCCGGGCACCGCCCAGGGCTGGCCATAGGCGTCTTCGCCGGTCACCTCGGCGCGGCTGTCGAGGTCGGCGTCGAGCCGCCAGCGCTCTCCCCCACCCGACCAGCCGGCGGAGAGGGTACCGGCGCTCTCGCCGCCGATGCGCCACCCGGGCGGCATCACGCTGTCGACCATATCCATCGGCAGGTCGCGGATCTCGAGGGCGGCGCGCCCGGCCTCGGCCGAGGCCTCGAGCGGCTCGACCAGGCAGATGTCCCCGCCTTGGCGGCGGCTCAGGCAGAAGGGCGCCACCCGGGCCGACCCCTCGGGCAGATGGGCCTCGAAGGTCAGCGCCTCGGCCAGGCGGATATCGCCGAACTCGCTGTCGAGCTCGAGCGGCGCCAGGGTGCCCCGGTAGCGCTCGCGCGCGGTGTCCAGGCCACCCTCGAGGGTCAGGGCCAGCCGCGAGACCGGCAGGCCCTCGCCGCCGTCCATGGCCAGGCGCAGTCGATGCGCGGTCTGCTGCCCCTCGAGGTCCAGCGTCAGCGCGGTGATCTGCTGTCCGCCGGCCGCGATGTCACGGGCGTCCAGCGACACGGCGAGCTCGGGATCGTCGAGGCCGGCGACGCTCGCCTCGAGATCCAGTCGCGACAGCCGGTTGTCGTTGAAGGCCAGCTCGCGTCCGGTCAGGTCCAGTTCGAGCTGGGGCGCCTCGAGGCTGCCCTGGGCGATGAAATCGCCGTCGAGGACGCCGTCGAGGCCGGGATAGAGGCTAGCGAGGGCCGGCAGGGCCAGCTCGCCGCGCAGGTCCAGCGATGACGGGCTGACCGTGCCCGTGGCGCTGATGCGATTGCTGCCCTGGCGGAAGTCGAGGGTCTCGATGTCCCATTGCATCTCGCTGTCGCCGGCCAGCACCGCCTCGAGGGAAAGCGGCCGGTCGTCCAGCACCCCCCGGATGTCCAGGGACGGGACCTCGACTCGCCAGCCGTCGGCGTCCTGGGCGAAGCTCACCTCGGCGCCGCCACCCAGCTGGCCCTCGAGTCCCTCGACGAAATTGCCGGGATCGATGGCGTCCAGGGAGAGCGTGGCCGTGGCGTCGAGGCCCTGCCCCCAGTCGACCCGGCCGCGGCTGACGATCACCCCGCCCTGCTGGTTCACGGTCAGCGGCGACCAGGCGAAGTGGGCCAGGCTGCCGGTGCCGATCAGCGAGAGATCGGTGCGCGGCAGCGTCGGGCCCGCGGCCGAGAGGGAGAGTTCGGCCCGATAGTCGACCAGGCTGCCGGCCAGGCGCAGCGAGAGCGCCTCGGCCCGCCACGGCTCCGTCGGCGCGGGCTGTGCATCGCTCTCTGGTGTTTCCTGCTGCGCCTGTGTCGCTGGGTCTGGTGTCTCGCCTTGCCCGTCGGCCTGCGCCTGGGCCTCGGCGGACACCTCCTCTCCCTGGCCCTCGCCTCCCTGGGCCTCGCCGGGCAGCGGCCACTGCAGGGCCTCGCTGTCCAGCGAGGCTTCGAAGGGCAGCGTGGGATCGAGAGCGTCGAGCCGGGCCGTCAGCCGCGCCTCGACCGGGCCCTGCAAGGCCAGGTCGACCTCGAGCTCGGCGAGGCTGCCGGCGACGTCGAGCTCGATGCGCTCGCCGGCCAGCGCCGGCATGCGCTCCGGCAGATAGAGCTCCGCGGCCAGACGCGCCTCGAGGGGGTAGTCGTCCCGCAGGGCCAGTCGCGCCTCGAATTCGGCGTCGGCGTCGGGGCTCGCAAGCCTCAGGGGGGCGATGCGGATCTCATGCCCCTGCGCGCTCAGGCGCAGCAGCAGGCGCTCCACGCCGGCCTCGACGGTGCCCCCCACGGCGAAGTCCTCGACGAGCAGCTCCGGCACCTCCACCGCCAGAGGCAGCGTCACCTCGGGCAGTACGCGACGCGGCTGCTCGGTCAGGGGCAGGTTGGCCATGCCCTCCAACTCGGCGGCGGCCTCGTCGGGCAGCGGCGAGTGGACGGCGGTAGCGGCGTCGATGGCCTGGGCGGTGAGCCTCGGCCCCTCGTAGTCGGCCTCGCTCAGCGCGAGCCGCGTGCCCGCCGAAAGCGGCAGGGTCAGCCGCGTGCCGGCGAGGCGCGTGGGCAGCAGGGTCAGGGTGCCCTGCTCGGCGCGCAGGGCACTGGTGAAGGAGGCCCAGGCGAGCCGCGTGCCGTCGGCGAGCCGCAGGTCCACATCGGCAAGCGACAGTTCACGCAGCTCGAAGGGGAACGGCAGCTGGATCTGGCCGAGCGGTTCGCCGTCGGGGGCGGGCTCCTCGGGTGCCTCCGCTACGGGGGGCGCCGTCTCGGCCAGGCGAATATCGGCGCCCTCCAGGGCGAGCCGCTCGATGCATAGCCGTCCCTTGAGCAGGCAGTCCTCGGACCAGGCGAGCTCCAGGCGCGACAGGGCGACCCGCGCCGGTCCCGCCTCCAGGCGCAGGTCCTCGAGCACCAGGCGATCCAGCGGCGCCCCCTCATAGCCGCCCAGCTCATAGAAGCCGCGCTTGGCGCCCTGCTCGAGCAGCACGCCGGTGCCCCAAGGCGACAGGGCCAACCCCAGCAACAGCAGCACGAGGCCGATGAGCCACAGGGGCAGGAGGATCAGCAGGCGGGCCAGAGCCCAGGTCACGGCGCGCTTTCTCAAGGTGTTGGCTCTCAGAATTCCGGTCCGATGGAGAAGTGGATGCGAAAGGTATCCTCGATATCGAAGGGGTGCGCGATGTCGAAACGGATGGGGCCGACCGGCGAGATCCAGCGCACGCCGAGGCCCGCCCCGGTCTTCAAGTCGCTCGGCCACCAGTCGTTGAAGGCATCGCCGGTGTCGACGAAGGTCGCCAGCCACCACTTCCCGGCTACGCGCCGCTGGGCCTCGAGGCCAACGGTCAGCAGCTGCTCGCCGCCGATCAGGTTGCCCTCGTCGTCCTCGGGGGCGATGCTCTCGTAGGAGTAGCCGCGCACGCTTCGATCACCGCCGGTGAAGAAGCGCAGGGACGGCGGGATGTCCGCGAAGTCCTCGGTGGTGGTGCTGCCGAACCCGACCCGGCCGACGAAACGGTTGTCATCGCCCAGCATGCGGATCCATTCGCTGTCGCCGGTGATGCGCAGGAACTCCGCCGCCGACCCCCATGCCTCGTTGGAGTACTCGAACGCCAGGAACTGGCGATCCCCCCAGGTGGGGAAGGCGGGATTGCGGGTGCGCGTGCGCGTCCAGCTGATGCCGGGATAGAGCAGCAGGACCTGGTTGGAGACGCCGGCCTGGGTGAAGTCCTCGTAAGTGCCCCGCAGGTAGAGCGACTGCTCCCAGTCCCTGGCGAACGCCCAGAAGTCGTCGGCCGCCCAGTCGCTGTCGAACTTCCAGCGCCGGGCGATTTCCACGGTGCTCTCGAGGGTTTGGGTGTCCTCGCTGTCCTTGTTACGTAGGCCATACTGGAGGCGATAGCTGTCGCGCAGCGGATCCTCGAGAGGCATCGTATAGAGGCCGGAAAACCGCTGCTCCGGGCCCGAGAGATAGAGGTCGTGGTCGAGGCCGTGACCGTAGCGATTGATCCAGGGCTGATCCCAGGCGAGGCGGATACGGGGGCCCACGTCGGTCGCATAGCCCAGGCCGACCTCGAACTGGTGGCGGTCCGCCGGCGTCACCGTGACGTCGATGGGAGCCTCGGCGGGACGCTGAAGGGTGCTGGCCGCGACCAGCGCCTCGGCCTCGATGCGCGCCGCCGGGGGCGTCGGCTCGCGGCCCTGCAGGTCGAGGGCCTGCCACCAGCCGGCCTCGGTGGCCGGCAGCGCCAGGCGCTCCAGGTCGCGATCGAGGCGCGGGCGCACGCTCAGTGATTCGAACCACTCGGTCTGGCCCAGGCGCTCGTTGAGCCGGGCGACCTGGCTTGCCAGGTAGGGATCCCCGCGATCGAAGGTCGCCAGGTTCTTGAGCCGCTCGGTCTCGATGTGATGGCCCTGAAAGGTCACGTCGCCGAAGCGGTAGCGTGGGCCGCTGTCCAGTGCCAGGTAGAGCCGGGCACTCTGGGCATAGGGCCTCACTTCCATGCGCCGGTCGGTGAAGGACCAGTCGAAGTAGCCGCGCTGCAGGGCCAGGTTGGCCAGGGTGCTGCGCAGGCTGTCGAAGGGCGCATGGCGCAGCCGATCGCCCCGGGAGAGGGGGAAGTCGTCGATGGCGTCGACGAAGGGCGGATCATCGGCAGCGTCCCCGGTCACCGAGAGCTCGAGGATCTCGATGCGCACCGGCGCGCCGGGATCGATGACGAGCGTCACCTCCTCGGGTGCCTCGGGGTCGTCGACGCGCGTGCGGATATTGGGCGAGTAGTAGCCGAAGACCCTCAGGGCCTCACTGCTGCGCCGCAACACCTCGCTCTTCAGGCGCTCGGGGCTGTACTGCTCGGCCTCGAGTTCGTCGAGATAGAGGCGCACGTTCTCGGCCAGCTCGTCCTCGAGACCCTCGACCGTCGCCTCGAGGGCCTGGGCGCCGGGCGCCAGACCGAGACACAGCGTTGCCGCCGAGAGGCGAGTCCACACGCGATTATCCATGAGCATCGATCCCTGACGGGGGGATGTCACTGGCGCAATGCCTCGAGTTGGGCGCTCAGGGCGAGCTGGGACTGTCGCAGCTCGCGCAGCCCGGATGCCATCTCTTGAAGCCCGCTGTCCAGCGCTTCCATTCGTTGATGAACATCATCGCGTGATCCCGTCACGGCTTCAACTCGGCCGTCGAGTTGCGTCAGCTGTGCTTCCAGACTCTCCATCCGCTCCTGGAGCGCCTGCACGCCGTCGGCCAGGGTCTGGCGACGCTCGGCCTGAATCTCGCGAGCCTGATCGAGGGTCGCCAGCCGCTCGCCCAGCGCGGCGCGTCCCTCCTCGCCGGCACGCTCCAGGGCGTCCAGGGAGGTGCGGGTCGCGGCCAGGGTGGCGTCGCGGGTCGCGGCCTGCTCCGTGAGCGAGGCGATCCGAGCCTGCTGGCGCGCCAGGCGCTCCTCGAGGGGCGCGATCTGCTGCGCCCGCGCGGCCTCATGTTCGGTCTCGAGGTCGGCCTTGAGCTCGGTCTCGAGCTCACTCTTGAAGTCTGACAGGCGACGGTCGAGGACCGCGTCGACCTCGGCTTCCAGGTTGGACAGCTCATCCAGGCGCGACTGCAGCGCGCTGAGCGCCTCCCCCCTGCCCTGTTCGGCATCGAAGCGCGCATGCACGTTGGAGAGCTCGCCGCTTACCCGGGAGAGCTCGGCCTGCAGGCGAGCGCGCTCCTGCCAGCCGGCCCAGGCCAGGGCCGCGCCGGCGGCGAGCAGCAGCAGGACCAGCAGCCACAGCGGCCACACCCGCGGAGGAGGCGGATAGCGTGTGCGCGGCGCCGACAGGCTGGCATCCGGGTCCGGCACGATCGGCCGGGGGTGCCGGCGGTCATCCGGGTGCTCTGCCATGAGGAACTCCTTCTCTCGGGGTGGTTGGCCGGGGTCGCCGGTTCTTGGGGCACGCAATTGGCGCCCCCCGGGGCGGGTGCTATGATGCCGCGACAGCACCGACACATCGTCCTGATAGTGTAAGGTTTTTTGTCATCGGAACGCACGGTTCCCGGTCAACATCGACGGGGGAGCCTTGAATCCAGGCGTCCCGATGCCCACCATGGGGTGCTGTTACGACACCGCTGACGACAAGGAGAGACTCGATGGCATTTGAACTGCCCGCACTGCCGTACGACAAGAACGCTCTGGAACCGCACATCTCGGCCGAGACCCTCGAGTATCACTACGGCAAGCATCATCAGACCTACGTGAACAAGCTCAACGAGCTGACCGACGGCACCGCCGAGGCGGACAAGTCCCTGGAAGAGATCATCCAGTCTTCCTCCGGCGGCCTGTTCAACCAGGCGGCACAGGTCTGGAACCACACCTTCTACTGGCACTGCCTCTCTCCCAACGGCGGCGGCGAGCCGACCGGGGCGCTGGCCGAGGCCATCAACGCCAAGTTCGGCTCCTTCGAGAAGTTCAAGGAGACCTTCAACGCCCAGGCGGCCGGCAACTTCGGCTCCGGCTGGACGTGGCTGATCAAGACCGATGATGGCGGCGTCGACATCGTCAACACCAGCAACGCCGACACCCCCATCGCCCATGGCCAGACCCCGCTGCTGACCATCGACGTGTGGGAGCACGCCTACTACATCGACTACCGCAACGCGCGCCCAAAGTACCTCGAGAACGTCTGGAGCGTGCTCAACTGGGACTTCGTCGCCCAGAACTTCAGCTAAGCCAGAACGTCAGCTGAGCCAAAGCTCCAGTCAAGTCTGAGCTTCGGCCACGGCATAGGCGCCTCGGCGCCGCCCGCTGAATGACAACGGCCCCGCCATCTGGCGGGGCCGTTTTGTTAAGGTGTCGAGACCTCCTGGGGACTGGGCGCCGTCACGGATCGGCCCGTCGGCCGATCCCGCGATAGTGCAGGCCACAGGCCGCGACATGGGCCGGATCATAGATGTTGCGGCCATCGAGCAGCAGCTTCTCGCCGAGCAGGTCGGTGAGCCGCGGCCAGTCGGGGTTCCAGTAGGCCTTCCACTCGGTGACCAGCATCAGCGCATCGGCGCCCTCGCAGGCCGTCAGCGGGTCCTCCTCGAACACTTCGAGCAGCGGGTGCTCGCCGACCTCGGCGAGCACCGCGGGGATCGCCGCGGGATCGTGCAGGCGCACCTTGACGCCCTGGGCCCAGAGGGCGCGCAGCAGCGTCAGCACCGGCGCCTGGTCGATGCGCGCCGTGCCGGGCTTGAAGGCCGCCCCCCAGATCGCCACCGTGCGGCCGCCCAGGCGGCCATGGAAATGGGCCCATAGCTTGCGAAACAGCGTCTCCTTCTTGTGCTCGTTGATGTCGAGCACCTGGTCGAGCAGCGCTGAATGGCGTCCGCTCGCCGACTGGACATGGGCCAGGCGCATCAGGTCGCGGGAGAAGTTGGGGCCGCCAAAGCCGCAGCCGGGATACAGATATTCGTAGCCGATGCGTGAATCGGCGCCCATGCCCTGGCGAACGTGCTCCACGTCCACCCCCAGGCTGTCGGCGAGCCCGGCGATCTCGTTCATGTAGCTGATGCGAGTGGCGAGCATGCCGTTGATGGCGAGCTTGGTGAGCTCCGCGGCGCGCCGCGGCATGCGCTGGATTACCTCGCGCCGACGGTTGAAGGCGCGCAGCAGTTCACGCACCTGGTGTCCCGCCCGATCATCGTCGCAGCCGAGCAGCCAGCGCGAGGGCCGGGTGAAGGTCTCCCAGGCGCGCCCCTCCTCGAGCAGGTCGGCCAGCGCCACCGCCCGGCAGCCGGCCAGGCGCGACTCCAGCTGCTCGGTCTCGCCGACCGGGAAGGTGGAGTTGTTGATCAGCACGGCCCCGGGGCACAGGCTCGCCATCCGCCGCTCGACGCACTCGGCGGCATCAGGGCGCTGGTCGGGGGAGACGGCGAGCCACATCACGTCGAAGGGCTCGTCATCGATGTCATGCTCATCCTGGGGCAGTATCCGCAGGCTGCCCTGGGCGATGCCCTCCTCGAGCCGACCCATCAGCTCCGGCTCGCTGGCGAGCCAGCGGCTTTGCGCGAGGGTCGGCCAGTCGGCCGAGACGTGGGGCAGCCAGGCCACGCGGTGGCCCACCCAGGAGAGCGCGGCCGCCGCGGTGGCCGCGGCCAGCTCGCTGCCGTGGATCAGTACCCGCATTGGCTCACTCCCCGTCCGCGTAGCGCGAGAGCAGCTCGCAGAAGCCCTTCCCGTAGCGGGGATGGCGACGGCCGTAGGCGAGAATCGCTTCCAGATACCCCAGCTGATGGCCGCAGTCGTAGGTCTTGCCCTGCATGCGGAAGGCATCGACGCCCTCCTCGCGACGCAGGGTCTCGATGGCGTCGGTGAGCTGGATCTCGTTGCCGGCTCCGGGCGGCGTGTCGGCGAGGAGCGGGAAGATGCGCCCGGGCAGGACGTAGCGGCCGATCACCGCGAGGTCGGAGGGCGCCTCGTCCACCGCCGGCTTCTCGACCACCCCGGCGATCGGCCGCGACTCGCCGGGCCCCGGCAGCTCGCCTCCGGTATCGACGATGCCGTACTTGTGGACCAGCTCGTGGGGCACCTCCTCGACCATCAGCTGGCTATGCCCCGTGGCCTCGAAGGAGGCGATCATGCCAGCCAGGTCGTTGCGCGCCAGGCCCTCGCCATCCACCAGCACGTCGGGCAGCAGCACCGCGAAGGGCTCGTCGTCACCCACCACCGGGCGGGCGCAGAGCACGGCGTGGCCGAGGCCCAGCGGCTCGGGCTGGCGCACGCTGATGATATTGACGTCGGCGGGCACGATGGAGCGCAGCTCCTCGAGCAGGTCGGTCTTGCCCTTGGCTTCGAGGCTCGCCTCGAGCTCGAAGTGCTTGTCGAAGTGGTTCTCGATGGCGCTCTTGGTGCCGTGGGTCACCAGCACGATGTCGCGGATCCCCGCGGCCACGGCCTCCTGGACGACATACTGGATCACCGGTCGATCGACGATGGTGATCATCTCCTTGGGAATGGCCTTGGAGGCCGGGAGACAGCGCGTGCCGAATCCGGCAACGGGAAGAACGGCCTTGTGGATCATGGTGCGGTCCCTGTCACGGTTGGGGGTGGCCGGCCGGAAAGCGTGGGAATGCCCTCCGGGGAGCGGGTACAATACCGGCCATGATACCGAACCCAGGCCGGCCTGACAGCGTGTCGGGTGGGCGATACCAGGGAGACAGCAGATGAGTGCAAGCCACCCGCACGCGGGCAACGTCGATCAGGCGGAGATCGCCAAGTTCGAGGCCCTGGCCGACCGCTGGTGGGATCCGCACGGCGAGTTCAAGCCGCTTCACGACATCAACCCGCTGCGACTGGACTTCATCGATGCCCGCTCAGGCCTGGCCGGACGGTGCGTGCTGGACGTCGGCTGCGGCGGCGGCATCCTCGCCGAGGCCATGGCGCATCGTGGCGCCGAAGTCACCGGCATCGACCTGGGCGAGGCGCCGCTGGCCGTGGCTCGACTGCATGCCCGGGACCAGAACGTCAGTGTCGACTACCGCCACATCAGCGCCGAGGCGATGGCCGCCGCGCATCCCGGCGAGTTCGAGGTGGTCACCTGCCTGGAGATGCTCGAGCATGTGCCCGACCCGGCCTCGGTGGTGCGCGCCTGCGCGGCCCTGGTGAAGCCCGGTGGCCAGGTGTTCTTCTCGACCCTCAATCGCACACCCAAGGCCTATGCCCTGGCGGTGGTCGGCGCCGAGTACGTGATGCGCATGCTGCCCCGCGGCACCCATGACTACAGCCGCTTCATCCGCCCCTCGGAGCTGGCCGGCTGGTGCCGCGAGGCGGGCCTCGCGGTGCGCGAGCAGAACGGCCTGGTCTACCACCCGTTCACCCGCCAATTTTCTCTGTCGCAGCGCGATGTCTCGGTCAACTACCTGATGCACTGCCGCCGGGAGATGAGCTGATGCCTCCGTCGCGGCCCGAGGCCCTGCTCTTCGACCTGGACGGCACCCTGGTGGATACCGCGCCGGACCTGGCTCGGGCGACCAATGCCCTGCGCGACCATCATGGCCTGCCCGCCCTGCCCTATGCGCTGATCCGCGCCCAGGTCTCCAACGGCGGCAGCGCCCTGGTGACCCTGGCGCTGGGCCTCGAGAAGCAGGCCCCCGGCCATGACGCGGCCCGTACCTTCCTGCTCGAGGCCTACGGCCAGTCGGTGGCCGAAGAGAGCCGCGTCTTTCCCCCGCTGGATCGGCTGCTGGACGCGTGGGCGGCGCGGGAGCGACGCTGGGGCATCGTCACCAACAAGCCCCGCGCCTACGCCGCCCCCCTGGTCGAGGCCCTTGGGCTCGCCCCCGGGGTGCTGCTCTGCGCCGACGACCTGCCGGTCAAGAAGCCCGATCCTGAACCGCTCGTCGAGGCGGCGCGACGCCTGAGCACAACGCCCGAGGCCTGCTGGTACATCGGCGACCACCTGCGCGACATGCAGGCGGCGCGGGCGGCCGGCATGGCCGCCGTGGCGGTGGGCTATGGCTATATCGAGGAAGAGGACGACTACCGGCGCTGGCCGGCCGACCTCTGGTTCGAGACCGCCGAGGCGCTGGTCGCCGCGGTGATGGAGGGAGCGCTGGAAGGCTAGAACGACGCACGAGCCCCAGACGCCATGAAGCCCTCACGCCGACCAAGGCGTGAGGGCTTCTTGATGTGGCCTCGCCGTTTGGCTGCCCGGTGAGGCCTTCCGTTCAGGTGTGCCCCTCAGCGGAACCGTCGGGCGGGCCTCTCGCGCAGAACCGTCAGGTAGAGCCCTTGGGCGGCTGGGCGTCGAACGGCTCGCCGTTGTGGCCCCGGCTCTCGGGACCCATCAGCCACAGATAGGTCGGCATGATGGCCTCGGGGGGCCGCAGCGACTGGGGGTCCTCGCCCGGATAGGCGGCCTTGCGCATGGGGGTGCGCGTCGCGCCGGGATTGAGGCTGTTGACGCGCAGCGTGCCCAGATGCTCGACCTCATCGGCCAGCACCTGGACGAAGCCCTCGGTGGCGAACTTGGAGACCGAGTAGGCGCCCCAGTAGGCCCGGCCGCGGCGGCCTACGCTGGACGAGGTGAACACCACCGAGGCGTCCGGCGAGCTCTTGAGCAGCGGCAACAGCGCCTGGGTCATCCAGATCGGCCCGTTGATGTTGACCTGCATCACCTGTTCCCAGAGCTCGGGGTTGTACTGCTCGAAGGGAGTGATGCGGCCCAGCATCCCGGCGTTGTGCAGGATGCCATCCAGGCGGCCGAACTCCTTGTCCAGGGTCTCGGCCATATCGTGGTAGTCCTTGAGCGCGGCGCCCTCGAGATTGAGTGGGAATATCGCCGGCTGGGGGCCGCCGGCGGCCTCGATCTCGTCGTACACCTTCTCGAGCTTGGCGATGGTGCGCCCGAGCAGGATCACGGTGGCGCCGTGGCCGGCGAAGGCCAGCGCCGCGGCGCGACCGATGCCGTCGCCGGCACCGGTGACCAGGATGATGCGGCCGTCGAGCAGGTCGGCCGCGGGCTGGTAGTCGATCTTGCAGGTCATCTCGGTTCCTCGATCCTCAGTTACCCGCCTGGCGCAGGAAGTCATCGGCCAGTCCGGCGGCGCTGCTGTCGGGATGCTCCTCGCGCACCCGCTCGAGCAGGGCCCGGCTCTCTTCCGGTCGCCCGCGGCGCGCCTCGAGCAGGCCCAGCTTGTAGAGGGCGTCCGGCACCTTGCTGCTCTCCGGGAAGTCCTCGAGGACCCGCTGGAAGGCCGTCTCGGCCTCCTCGAGGTTGGACTCGGCCGAGTGCAGCTCGCCCAGCCAGTAGTAGGCGTTGGCGGTCAGGCGGCTGTCGGGATGCTGGCCGACGAAGGCCTCGAAGGCGGCGATCGCCTCGCCGAACTCGCGGGCCTGAACGTGCGCGAAGGCGGCCTGATAGGCCTGCTGGGTGTCGGCATCGTCGCCGCTCGGCGAGGGGGCCTCGGCCACCTCGCGGGCGCTCTGCTCGTCCACGGGCGGCGCGGCCTGATCGACGCCGCTGCCCGCCGCCATCAGGCGATCCTCGATGTCCAGGTACTGCTGGCGGGTCTGGCGGCGCAGCTGTTCGAGCTGATGGCGCAACTCCTCCACCTGCCCGCGCAGCTGGCGGATCTCCTCCTGGTGCTTCTGCACCTGGTTGAAAATCACCAGGCTGCCGCCGGCCTCCTCGCGCGTCGCCGTCTGGCTGTAGAAGCCCCCTCCCCGGTTGCTCTCGGTGAGGTCCTCGATCACCGGCTGCTGCGCCGCGACGGTCAGCGGGAGCACCAGGGCTCCCGCGCCGCACAGTCTCTTCAGACCGTGTCTCATGGCTATCTCCCTCGTCGTGTGGGCCCGGCTCAGTAGGCGAAGACCACCCGACGGTTCTGGGCGTAGGCCTGCTCGTTGGCGCCCCGCGCGGCGGGCCGCTCCTCGCCGTAGCTGACCACCTCGACCTGGGAGGGGGAGACGCCCTGCACGTTGAGGTAGCGCTCGACGGAGCCGGCACGACGCTCGCCCAGCGCCAGGTTGTATTCGCGGGTGCCGCGCTCGTCGGTGTGACCCTGCAGGATCACTGTGGCGCTGGGGTTGGCGCGCAGGAAGCGCGCGTGGGCGGTCAGCACCGGCTCGAACTCGCTGCGAATGGTGTCGCTGTCGTACTCGAAGTAGATGGTGCGGGTCGCCGGGATGCGGCCGTCGGCATCGGTCATCTGACCGGCTCGGTCGCCGCTGACACCACTGCCGCCGGCCGTGCCGGTGGAGACGCCGCCGCGGTCGCCGCCAGCGAGGCCGCCGTCCATGTCGCCGTCCTGGCTGCCGCCCGTGCTGGAACAACCGGCCACGACGGCCAGAGAGAAGGCAATGGCCAGGGTTCTGGCGTGGGACTTGAGCTGCATCGTGAAACTCCTTTTGGGGGACATCAGTTCAGAAACGGGGACCACGCGGGTTCGCGGACATCACCCTGTGCCGCCGGCAGTCGGAAGGAGGCGCGTCCGTCGGCGGACACGCCGCCCAGCACGCCGTTGCCGCCCTGCTGGGTGGCGAAGATTACCATGGTGCCGTTGGGCGCGACACTGGGTGATTCGTCCTGCCGCGAGTCGGTGAGCGCCACCAGGCGGCCGCTCTCCAGATCCTGGCGAGCGACCTGATAGCCGTTGCCGCCGCGGTGGATCAAAAAGATCGCCTCGCCGTCCGGGGCGAAGCGGGCCCGAGCGTTGTAGTCACCAGTGAAGGTGATGCGTTCGGGCTTGCCGCCGCCGAGCTCGAGGCGATAGATCTGGGGCCCGCCGCTGCGATCCGAGGTGAACACCAGGCTCCGGCCATCCGGCGACCAGGCGGGCTCGGTCTCGATGCTGGAGTCGGTGGTGATCCGCTCGATATTGCGCGAGCCGATGTCCATCACGTAGATGTCCGGCTGGCCGTCCTTGGAGAGCGACATCGCCAGGCGCCGGCCGTCGGGGGACCAGGTCGGGGCGCTGTTCAGGCCCTCGAAGGAGGTGGCCCGCACGCGCTGGCCGGAGGCGATGTCCTGGAGGTAGATGGCCGGGCGGCCGGTCTCGAAGGAGACGTAGGCCAGCTTGCCGGCGTCCGGTGACCAGGAAGGCGACATGATCGGCTCGTCGGAGGCCAGGATCTGCTGGCTGTTGCGGCCGTCGGCGTCGGCCACGTGCAGCGCATACTGGGTGCGATCGCCCAGACCCGTGGAGGTCACGTAGGCGATGCGGGTCGAGAAGGCGCCGCGAATGTCGGTGATCTCCTCGAAGATCTGGTCGCTGATATAGTGCGCGGCGTCGCGCAGCCCGGCACCTTGGGAGGTGACATTCTCGCCGAGCATCCGGCGGCCGCTGGTGACGTCGAGCAGCTCGTAGCCGATCCGGTAGGCATCGCCCTCGCGGCTGACCTGTCCCACCACCAGGTAGCGGACGTCCAGGGCGCGCCACTCGCCGTAGCTGACCTCCTCGCTCGAGCTTGGGCGCGCGAACATGGCGCGACGCTCGAGGGGCTCGAAGTAGCCGCTGCGCTCCAGGTCGTCGGCGACGATCTGCGCGATGTCCTGAGGCAGGTCGTCGCCGTCGGCCAGCGGCACCACGGCGATGGGCGTGGCCCGGTCGCTGCCCCGGGTGATCTCGATGGTCAGGTCGGCCTGGGCCAGGCTGGTGACCAGCATCAGCATGGCGGCAAGCCAGGTGGTCTTCAGAATCTTCATCAGCGGATATCCCCCGGTCTGAATCGCAGATTGAATTGACGGTAGTCGCGTTGCACCGCTGCCGGCAACTGGCGAAGCTCGGCGAAGGGGGCGGCGGCCTCCACGGCCTGGACAGCGGAACGATCGAAGGCCCCGTCACCACTGCTCTGACCGATGGAAGCGGCGAACAGCTCCCCCGACGGCCCCAGTCGCACGTTGACCTGTGCCGCGGCGCCGGCGGGGACGTTGGGCGGAATCACCCAGGCCTGCTCCACCGCGCGGCGCACCAGGGTGATGAAGCTGTTGGCGGCCTCGGTCGCCTGGCGGGCATTGGCGACATTGTCGCTCTCGCCCTCGATGGCGCGATCCAGCCCCTGGCTCGCCGCCTCGGCGGCACGCCGGGCGGCCTCCTCGGCCTGGCGCTTGCGTTCGGCCTCCGCCTCGGCCTGGCGCTGGCGTTCGGCCTCCGCCTCGGCCTGGCGCTGCCGTTCGGCCTCCGCCTCGGCCTGGCGCTGGCGTTCGGCCTCCGCTTCGGCCTGACGCTGCCGTTCGGCCTCCGCCTCGGCCTGGCGCTGCCGTTCGGCTTCCGCCTCGGCCTGGCGCTGCCGTTCGGCTTCCGCTTCGGCCTGGCGCTGCCGTTCGGCTTCCGCCTCGGCCTGACGCTGCCGTTCGGCCTCCGCCTCGGCCTCGCGGCGCCGCTCGGCCTGGGCCTCGCGTTCGCGGGCCTGCTCTTCCGCCTTGGCGGCGCGGCGAGCGGCTTCCTGCTCCGCCTCGCGGCGGGCGGCCTCGCGGGCCTCTGCCTCAGCCTGGCGCTGTGCTTCGGCTTCGGCGTTTGCCTCGGCTTCTGCCTGGCGTTCGGCTTCCTCGGCCTCGGCCTGGCGAGCCGCCTCCTGCTCGGCGGCCTGCTCCTCGGCACGCGCGGCGGCGTCCTCCTCGGCCTGGCGAGCCTCGGCCCGGGCCCTTGCCTCCTCGGCGCGTTGGGCCTGATCGGTGGTGGTCTCGGTGCTCACCAGGGTCGCCTGGACGATGGCGCTGCTCGGCGGCGCGACCTCCTCGTCGGGAAAGCGCAGCACGCTGGCCACGAGGATCGCCAGGTGCAGCCCGATGGCGAGCAGCAGCGGCAGGCCATAGCCCACGCGTCGGTCTTGTCTGGCCATGGGCGCTCCTCAACGATCCCCGGGGGGCGGTTCCGAGATCAGCCCGACGTTGCTCACCCCGGCCGTCTGCAGGGTGCTCATCAGGGTCACCACCTGGCCGTAGGGTACGTTGCGATCGCCGCGCACCATCACCGGAGTGCCCGGTTGGCGGTCGAGCAGGATGATCACCCGCTCGCTGACCTCGTCCAGGCTGACCGGCGACTCGTCGCCGCCCAGGGAGATGAAGTACTGGCCGTCCTTGTCCACCGAGACGATGATCGGGTCGCGATCCTCGGTCTCCTCGATGGGCTCGGAGGTGACCTGGGGCAGGTCGACCTGCACGCCCTGGGTGAGCATGGGGGCGGTGATCATGAAGATCACCAGCAGCACCAGCATGACGTCGATGAACGGCACGACGTTGATCTCGCCCATGGGGCGGCGGCGCCCGCTACGATTGAAGGGTCCCAGCATGATGGCCTCTCCCTCAGTCGGCGCCGGCGTCGGTCCGGCCCTGCAGGTTGCGGTGCAGGATGGAGTGGAACTCCTCGGCGAAGTCTTCGTACTTGCCCAGAAGACGGCCGGATTCGGCCGAGAGGCGGTTGTAGAAGATCACCGCGGGAATGGCGGCGAACAGGCCCATGGCGGTGGCGATCAGCGCCTCGGCGATCCAGGGTGCCACAGTGGCAAGCGTGGCCTGCTGGGCCATGGAAAGCGACTGGAAGGAGCCCATGATGCCCCAGACGGTGCCGAACAGCCCGATATAGGGGCTCGCCGAGGCGACCGTGGCCAGGAACACCAAGTGCAGGTTCAGGCGATCCTCCTCGCGGGACCAGGCCACGCGCATGCTGCGCTGGACGCCCTCGAGGATTGCCTGGGGACTGCGGGTCTTGGCCAGCAGGCGGTTGAATTCGCGAAAGCCCGAGCGGAAGACGTGCTCGGCGCCCAGGGTCTCCTGCTCGGCCGGCGTCTCGCGATAGAGTTCGTTCAGATCGACGCCGGACCAGAAGCGGTCCTCGAAGCGACGGTGCGCCTTGCGGGCCCGACGCATCACGAAGGTGCGCTGGAAGATCACCACCCAGGAGAGCAGCGAGCCGATCATCAGGATCAGCATCACCGCCTGCACCACGCCGCTGGCGTTCATGATCAGGTGGGGTATGGACAGGGAGTCGTTCACGGGCATCCTCGTCGGTCTTGGTCGGTCAGGAAAGGGAAAGAAACGTGCGCTACTCGGGCGACCGCTCGTGGGGCGCCAGGTCGAAATGGGCCCAGGCCTGACGGGTCACCACACGCCCCCGGGCGGTGCGCATCATCAGACCCTGCTGGATCAGGTAGGGTTCGATCACGTCCTCGATGGTGTCGCGCTCCTCGCCGATGGCTGCGGCCAGGGAGTCGATGCCCACCGGGCCGCCGTCGAACTTCTCGATCATCGCCAGCAGCAGGCGACGATCCATGTGATCGAGGCCATGGTGATCGACGTGCAGCATGTTCAGCGCCAGGTCGGCGATCTGGGCATCGACCCGGCCCTCGGCGCGCACCTGGGCGAAGTCGCGCACCCGACGCAGCAGTCGGTTGGCGATACGCGGGGTGCCGCGGGAACGGCGCGCGACCTCCTGGGCGCCCTCGCGATCGCTCTCGACGCCCAGCAGGTGCGACGAGCGGGCGACGATCTCGGTCAGCTCGTCGATGCTGTAGAACTCCAGGCGCTGCACGATGCCGAAACGGTCGCGCAGCGGCGAGGTCAGCAAGCCCGCCCGGGTGGTCGCCCCCACCAGGGTGAAGGGCGGCAGGTCGAGCTTGATCGAGCGTGCCGCCGGCCCCTCGCCGATGACGATATCGAGCTGGAAGTCCTCCATGGCGGGATAGAGGATCTCCTCGACCACCGGCGAGAGCCGGTGGATCTCGTCGATGAACAGCACGTCGCCGGGCTGCAGGTTGGTGAGCATGGCGGCGAGATCGCCGGCCCGCTCCAGCACCGGCCCGGAGGTCGACTTGAGCCCCACGCCCATCTCGGCGGCGATGATGTTGGCGAGCGTCGTCTTGCCGAGCCCCGGCGGGCCGAAGACCAGGGTGTGATCCAGGCTCTCCTCGCGGCCGCGGGCGGCGCTGATGAAGATATCGAGCTGCTCGCGCACCCGCGGCTGGCCGATATAGTCGGCCAGCCGCTTGGGGCGGATGGCATGGTCGACGCTGCCTTCGCCCTCGCCTTCCCGGGCGTCGGCGGCGATCAGGCGGTCACTCTCGAGCATGGCGGCCATCCGGTGTCAGGTGAAGAAACGGCGACGGCATCGACTCACCCCGCCAGGCGGCGGCTCAGTGCCGCCTTGATCATGGCCTCGGTGGAGTCGGCCTCCTCGAGGCCGACCAGCATGCGCGCCGCCTCGGCGGGCTTGTAGCCCAGGCTGACCAGCGCGGCCTCGGCATCGGCGACGGGGTCCGCCGCGGCGGCGGGCACGCTGCCGGGCGAGCCCTCCATCCCCACGGCCAGCTCGCCGGGCTGCTGCCAGTGGGGAAAGCGGTCGCGCATCTCGATGATCAGCCGCTCGGCGGTCTTCTTGCCGACGCCGGGCAGGCGCGTCAGCGCCTTGGCATCATCGTCCATCACGCAGCGGATGAACGCCTCCTCGTCCATGCCGGAGAGGATGCCGAGGGCGAGCTTCGGACCGATGCCGTTGACCTTGATCAGGGCACGGAACAGCGCGCGTTCCTGCTCGCGGGCGAAGCCGTAGAGCAGGTGGGCATCGTCGCGGATGGTCAGATGGGTATAGAGCGATACCGGCTCACCGGTGCCGGGCATAGCCACCAGGGTGGTCATGGAGGCTTCCAGTTCGTAGCCAACGCCGGCCACGTCCACCACCATCCAGGGGGGCTGTTTCTCGAGCAGGGTGCCTCGCAGGCGTCCGATCATGGAAATGTGCTGTCCCTTAGGGTTGGAGTCCTTGGCGGCCTTGGGCCGCCACCGGGCCACTATACTGTTCGCCCGGGCAGCGTGCCAGCCCGCGGGAACAGCGTTCGAGAATGCCTGAGCGTCGCCTCATGGCGACAGGCTCAGGGGCGAAAATCCCGCCAGGTGCTGGTCTTGCGGCGGCTGCGATGGCCGCCGAAGCTGCCCTTGTTGAGCAGCCCCAGCCGCGCATGGGCATGGGTCAGGGCGATGGCCAGGGCGTCGGCGGCGTCGGCCTGGGGCGTCGCCGAGAGCCCGAGGATCGCGGTCACCATGTGCTGCACCTGGGACTTGTCGGCGGCACCGCCGCCGGTGACGGCCTGCTTGATCTGTCGCGGGCCGTACTCGCTGACCGGCAGGCCGTGGTTGGCGGCGCAGACGATCGCCGAGCCGCGGGCCTGGCCGAGCTTGAGGGCGGAGTCGGCATTCTTCGACATGAACACCTGTTCGATGGCGAACTCGCCGGGGACGTGCACGGCGATCAGCTCGCTGACCCCGGCGTAGACCTGGGCCAGCCGCTGGGCCAGGTCGTCGGCCTGGATGCGGATGCAGCCGCTGGCCACGTAGCGCGGCGTGGGGGTGGTGACGTCCAGCACTCCGTAGCCAGTGATCCGCGAGCCGGGATCGATGCCCAGGATCAGCATCGGCGCGCCTCAGTCGAGCTGGTCGAGGACATCATCGTCGAACTCCGCGTTGGTATAGACGTTCTGAACATCGTCCAGATCCTCGAGCATGTCGATCAGCTTGATCACCTTGCGGGCCATCTCCACGTCGGCGATGGGCGCGTAGCTGTCCGGATACAGGCCGACGTCGCTGGCCACCGGCTCGATGTCAGCCGCGGTCAGGGCGTCCTTCACTTGGCCGAAGGCGTCCGGCGTGGTGATCACCTCCAGGCTGCCATCCTGAAGCGCCTGGAGGTCCTCGGGCTCGGCCGCGAGGGTCGCCTCCATGGCGGCCTCTTCGGTTACCGCCTCGGGGAGTTGCAGGCGCCCCTGCTTATGGAACATGAAGGCCACCGAGCCGCTGGTGCCGAGGTTGCCGCCGTGCTTGTTGAAGGCGTGTCTTACCTCGGAGACAGTGCGGTTGCGATTATCGGTCATGCACTCGACGAGCATGGCCACGCCATCCGGCCCGTAGCCCTCATAGACGATCTCCTCCATTTCGTCGGCGTCGGCATGGCCGGCGCCGCGGTCGACCGCGCGCTGGATGGTGTCCTTGGTCATGTTGCTGCCCAGCGCCTTGTCGATGGCGGCGCGCAGGCGCGGGTTGTCGGCGGGATCGCCGCCGCCCTGGCGGGCCGCCACCGTGAGTTCGCGGATCAGCTTGCTGAAGATCTTGCCCCGCTTGGCATCCTGGGCCGCCTTGCGGTGCTTGATATTGGCCCATTTGCTATGGCCGGCCATGTTACCTCCGGTTTATCCAGAAAACGCTGACAGGCGTGTTGGCCCATCGTGGCAAGAGGCGCCGGGGGCAGGCAAAAGAGGAGGTCCGACGCCAGGAATGGCGTCGGTAGCGCCCAGGGAAGGGTTCACAGCGCCTCCTCGATGGTCCGACACTTCGGGGTCTGCCCCGCGGGAAGAGCCACAACACCAGCGCTTAAGTGACAACAGGATACGCCACCGGCGCCCTCGGGCGCCGGTGGGATGGTGCTGGGACGGGCGACGATGCCTATTCGCCGGCCCCCTCCGCCTTGGCCTTCTGGCGCAGGCGAATGTTGAGCTCCTTGAGCTGGTCGCCGCTCACCTCGCCCGGCGCCTCGGTCAGCAGGCAGGAGGCGCTCTGGGTCTTCGGGAAGGCGATCACCTCGCGGATGGTCTTGGCGCCGCTCATCAGCATCACCAGGCGGTCGAGGCCGAAGGCCAGGCCGCCATGGGGCGGTGCGCCGTACTGCAGGGCGTCCAGCAGGAAGCCGAACTTCTCGCGGGCCTCGTCCTGGTCGATGCCCAGCACCTCGAGCACGGTCTGCTGCATCGCCTGATCGTGGATACGGATCGAGCCGCCGCCGAGCTCGGTGCCGTTGAGCACCATGTCGTAGGCGCGCGAGAGTGCCCCGGCCGGATGGGACTTGAGGGTCTCGACGTCGCAGGACGGCGCGGTGAACGGGTGGTGCAGCGCCTGCAGGCGGGCGTTGCCGTCCTCCTCGAACATCGGGAAGTCGACCACCCACAGCGGCGACCACTCGGCGGTGTAGAGCTCCAGGTCCTCGCCGAGGCGAACGCGCAGCGCGCCCAAGGCCTCGTTGACGATGCGCGTCTTGTCCGCACCGAAGAAGATGATGTCGCCATCCTCGGCGCCGACGCGGTCGAGCAGGGTCTCGACCACGCCTTCCATGAACTTGACGATCGGCGACTGCAGGCCCTCGAGGCCCTTGGCGCGCTCGTTGACCTTGATCCAGGCCAGGCCGCGGGCGCCGTAGATGCCGACGAACTTGGTGTACTCGTCGATCTCCTTGCGCGACAGCTTGGCGCCGCCGGTCACCTTCAGCGCGGCGACGCGGCCGTCATCGGCGTTGGCCGGGCCGGAGAAGACCTTGAAGTCGACGTCCTTCATCAGGTCGTCGACGTCGGTCAGTTCGAGCGGGATGCGCAGGTCCGGCTTGTCGGAGCCGAAGCGGCTCATGGCCTCGGCATAGGGCATGCGCGGGAACTCGGGCAGTTCGACCGCGAGCACTTCCTTGAAGAGCTGGCGGACCATCGACTCGGTGATCCCCATGATGTCCTCCTCTTCGACGAAGGAGGCCTCGATATCGATCTGGGTGAACTCCGGCTGGCGGTCGGCGCGCAGGTCCTCGTCGCGGAAACACTTGGCGATCTGGTAGTAGCGATCGAACCCGGACACCATCAGCAGCTGCTTGAACAGCTGCGGCGACTGCGGCAGGGCGAAGAAGCTGCCCGGATGGGTGCGGCTCGGCACCAGGTAGTCGCGGGCACCCTCGGGGGTGGCGCGGGTCAGGATCGGGGTCTCGATGTCGAGAAAGCCCTGCCCCTCGAGGAAGGCGCGCACGTTGTGGGAGATCCGCGAGCGCAGGCGCAGCTTGTCGATCATCTCCGGGCGGCGCAGATCGATGTAGCGGTGCTTGAGGCGCACCTCCTCGCCCACCTTGCCATGCTCGTCGAGCTGGAACGGCGGCGTGGCAGCGGTGTTGAGGACCTCGACGTCCTTGGCCAGCACCTCGATCAGCCCGGTGGGCATGTTGGGGTTCTGGGTGCCTTCCGGGCGCAGCCGGATCCGGCCCTGGATGCGCAGCACGTACTCGCTGCGGGCGCGGTCGGCATTGGCGAAGGCCTCGGCGGTATCGGGGTCCACCACGACCTGGGCGATGCCGTCGCGATCGCGCATATCGAGGAAGATGACGCCCCCGTGGTCACGGCGGCGATGGACCCAGCCGCACAGGGTGACCGTCTGGTCCACCAGGGTCTCGTTGAGCTGGCCGCAATAATGGCTGCGCATGTCGTATCCTGTTCCGTTGCGTTAAGTGGTGAAAAGCAGCGTGGGCGGCTCAGGCGACCGCTCCGTCCTTGCCGGGTGCCGCGGCGGTCTTGCTGCCCTCGCTGCCGCCGGCCAGGTTCTTCTTGCTGCCGGTCTTGAAATCGGTCTCGTACCAGCCGCCGCCGGCCAGGCGGAAGCCCGCCGCGGAGATCAGGCGGTTGAGCTCGGCCGCCTCGCAGGACGGGCAGTCCGTCAGCGGCGCGGCGCTGATCTTCTGCAGCTTCTCCAGGCGGTGGCCGCAGGCCTTGCACTCGTATTCGTAGATGGGCATGGTTTGCTCACTCCCGATATCTGTCATGTCCCACGGAGCAAGCGCTTGCCGGGCATTCGCCACGGCGCGCTGGCGCGGTACGATATAGGGCCGGCCCGCGGATAATCCAAGCCTGCCTTGAAAGCCGGGTATTATAGCCTGTCGCGCCCCGCCAGGCCCAGCCCCGTCAGGGCCTGACCTCCGACGCGGCCGACTCGACAAGGAACCCCCCATGAAAGCCGTGATTCTCGACGCCGCCAGCCTCGGGCCAGGCATCGATCTGACCCCGATCAGAGCGCATCTCGACGCCCTGGACGTGCATCAATACAGCGCCCGCGAGCAGGTCGCCGAGCGGCTCGCCGGCGCCGAGGTCGCCATCGTCAACAAGGTGGTGCTCGACGGCGACGCCCTGGCGGCGCTGCCCGGGCTCAAGCTGATCTGCGTGCTGGCCACCGGCACCAACAACATCGACATGGCCGCCGCCGAGCGCCTGGGCATCGCCGTGCGCAACGTCACCGCCTACGGCACCGCCAGCGTGGCCCAGCACACCCTGATGCTGATGCTCGCCCTGGCCACCCGCCTGCCCCGCTATCAGCGGGACGTGGCCGAGGGCCGCTGGGGCGAGAGCCCCTTCTTCTGCCTGATGGATCACACCACCCTGCAGCTGGAGGGCAAGCGCCTGGTGATCGTCGGCCAGGGCGAGCTGGGCTCCAAGGTGGCCCGCCTCGCCCAGGCCTTCGGCATGCACGTCGACTTCGCGGCCCGTCCCGGCAACGAGGCTCACGACAGCCGGCAAAGCCTTGGCGAGCTGGCTCCCGAGGCGGACGCGATCAGCCTGCACTGCCCGCTCACAGAGGCCACCCGCCACCTGGTCGATGCCGACCTGCTGGCGACCCTCAAGCCCGGCGCGCTGCTGATCAACTGCGCCCGGGGCGGCATCATCGACGAAGACGCCGCCCTCGAGGCGCTGCGCGACCATCGCCTCGGCGGGCTGGCGGTCGACGTGCTGCCCACGGAGCCGCCCCGCGACGGCCATCGGCTGCTCGACGCCCTGAACGAGCCGCTCAACCTGATCGTCACCCCCCACAATGCCTGGATCACCCCCGAGGCTCGCCAGCGCATCGTGACCCTGACCGCCGACAACCTGCGCCACTGGCAGGCCGACTGATTGCAAGAGGACGACATGCTGCACAATTTCGGGTCCATCAACCTCGATCACTTCTATCGCGTATCCCATCTGGTGAGACCCGGCGAGACCCTGGCCAGCCGTGACTACCGCGTCGGCCTCGGCGGCAAGGGCGCCAACCAGTCGCTGGCCATGGCCCGCGCCGGCGGCCGAGTCAGCCACTGGGGCCGCCTCAATCACCGCGATGCCTGGGCCCGGTCGCTGCTCGGCGAGGCCGGGGTGGAGGTCGCCGGCATCGCGCTGGTTGACGCGCCCAGCGGGCATGCCGTCATCCAGGTCGACGATCAGGGCGAAAACGCCATCATCCTGTTTCCCGGCGCCAACCACGGCTTCGACGCCGCCGACCTCGAGACGCGCCTCGACGCCACGCGCCCCGGCGACTGGCTGCTGGCCCAGAACGAGACCAACGCCCTGCCCCAGGTGCTGGAACAGGCCGCCGAGCGAGGGCTCAAGGTCGCCTTCAATCCCGCGCCCATGGGCGCCGAGGTGCTGGAGCTTCCCCTGTCGCGCTGCGCGCTGCTGTTCGTCAACCGCGGCGAGGCCGCCTGGCTCGCCGGCGTCGAGGAGGACGCCGCCCCCGAGGCGCTGCTCGACGGCCTGGCGCGACGCCTGCCGGACACCGATACCGTGCTGACCCTGGGCGGCGACGGCGCCTGGTTCCAGGGCGGCGGCGAGCGCCACTTCCAGCCGGCGTTGCCGGTGGCGCCGCGCGACACCACCGCGGCGGGCGATACCTTCATCGGCTACTATATGACGGCGCTGCAGGAAGGCCAGGCCGTCATCGACTGCCTGCGGCTCGCCGCCACGGCCGCCGCCCTGGGCGTGCAGGTCGAGGGCGCCGCCGAAAGCATTCCCCAACGTGATGCGGTCGAGCGCGCCCTGTGCGACGGCCCCGTGGCACGCTGATCCGAGCGACCCGCCGGCCTTAAAGGAAAGGAGCCCCACCGTGACGCATCCGATCATCTTCGATACCGACCCGGGCGTCGACGACGCCCAGGCCATCGCCATCGCCTTGCGCCATCCCGAGATCGAGCTGCTGGGCATGACCACCACCTACGGCAACGTGGACGTGGAGACTGCGACCCACAATGCCCTGCTGCTGGCCGAGCTCGCCGGACGGGAGATCCCCGTCGCCCAGGGGGCGGCGGGACCGATGGTCAAGGATCGCCATCCGCCGCCGGCCCACATTCACGGCGCCAACGGCCTGGGCGACATCGCGCTGCCGCCGGTCACGGGCCAGGCCGAGGGCGTGAGCGCCGCGCAGTTCATCGTCGATACCGTGACGGCTCGGCCCGGCGAGGTCACGCTGGTCGCCGTCGGTCCGGTGGGCAACTTGGCCGCGGCCCTGCAGCTCGACCCGGGCCTCATCGACAAGGTGAAACGCGTGGTGATCATGGGGGGCTCGATCCGCGAGGGCGGCAACGTCAGCCCGGTGGCCGAAGCCAACATGTTCAATGACCCGGACGCCGCGGCCCGGGTGCTGACCGCCGGCTGGCCGCTGACGCTGGTCGGCCTGGACGTCACCCACCGCTGCGTGCTGACCGACGCGCACATGGCGCGCATCGAGGCGGGCCAGGGGGAGCTTGGCAAGGTGCTGGCGGGAAGCTTCGCCTTCTATCGGGACTTCTACCGCGAGGCGCTGGGCATCGACGGCTGCTGCCCCCACGACAGCTGCGCCCTGGCCTGGCTGCTGCGCCCGGAGCTCTTCACCACGAGCCGCGGTCACCTGACCGTGGCCACCTTCGGCGATGCAGAGGGCCAGACCATCTTCGCCCCCGAGGGCCGCGGCTTCATCGAGGCGCGCTGGTCGCGGACGCCGCTGGTAGAGGTCTGCCTGGGCGTCGACGGCGCGGCCGTCAGCGACTGGATCGCCGACACCCTGGCCTGATCGCCGAGCCCCGGCCTCAACCGGGGCTCGTCATGGGGCCTTCACATCCAGGCCCCGCTCTCGTCGGCACGGGCCTGAATCGCGCGGGTATGAATTGCGCGGGCTTGAAACGGGCGAAACCTAGCCGGTGTGGAAGTCGTCCGGGGCGTGGGTCTCGATCACCTCGAACTCCACGTGGGTGACCCGTGCCCCGTCCGGGCCCTTCCAGAGCCACTCGGCGAGGCGCTTGACCGCCTCGCGCTCACCGCACATCAGCACCTCCACCCGGCCGTCCGGCAGGTTGAGCGCATGGCCGGTGATGCCGGCCTTGAGGGCCTGCTCCTGGGCCGCCCCGCGGTACCAGACCCCCTGCACCTTGCCGGTCACCAGCGCCTTCACGCAGCACGTGTCCATGGTCGTCTCCTGATGATCGCGATGGGATTTCCCTCCTTTCTACCAGCCCGGCCTTCGTCGCGGCCAGTCCTCTCCGTTCTCCCCCGCGCTCTTCCCCGCGCGCTCCTGCATCGTATCCGGCTCGCTCCCACCTTCGCCCGCGCCTGGCCACTTCCCGTCTCGGGGCCGATGCCCTAGGCTTAGCGGTATCCCCGGGCGCTTCACGGCCACAAGCCGACCGCGGCCGAGGATCGCCCTACCCGGGCAGACATCACCACAACAATCATCCTCACGAGGGAGTACCGTCATGCCGGTCTTCGACCACCCCGAGTTCGATCACCACCAGCAGATCGTCTTCGGCAGCGACGAGGCGAGCGGCCTGCGCGCCATCATCGCCATCCACGACACCACCCGCGGTCCCGCCCTGGGCGGCCTGCGCATCTTCCCCTATGCCAGCGACGCCGAGGCCCTCACCGACGTGCTGCGCCTCTCCCGCGGCATGACCTACAAGTCGGCGCTGGCCGATCTTCCGCTGGGCGGCGGCAAGGCGGTGATCATCGCCGATCCTCGCCGGCACAAGACGCCCGAGCTGCTGCGTGCCATGGGTCGCCTGGTCGACTCCCTGGGCGGCGCCTACATCACCGCCGAGGACTCGGGCTCCGGCGAGGACGACATGCGCCTGATTGCCGAGGCCACCGAGCATGTGGGCGGTCTGCCCCGTCATGGGCAGGCCTCCGGCGATCCCTCGCCCTTCACGGCCTGGGGCGTTTACTGCGCGCTGAAAAGCGCCGTGCGCCATCGCCTGGGGCGTGACGACCTGACCGGCCTGCGCGTCGCCGTGCAGGGTGTCGGTCACGTCGGCGCCCACCTGGCCCGCCACCTGCACGCGGCGGGTGCCCGGCTGGTGCTGACCGACGTCGACAGCGCCGCGCTCGCCCATCTCGCCGAGGAGCTCGGCGCCGAGACCGTGGCGCCGGAGGCGGTCGCCGAAGCCGAGGTCGATGTCTTCGCCCCCTGTGCCCTGGGCGCCGCCCTCTCCGCCGAGGTGGTCGAGCGCTTGCAGGCGACGGTGGTCTGCGGCGCCGCCAACAACCAGCTCGCCACCCCCGAGATGGCAAAGCGCCTGCAGGCCCGCGGCATCCTCTACACCCCGGACTATGTGGCCAACGCCGGCGGGGTGATCGAGATCGCCTGGCAGCGGCGCGACGACTATGCCCGCGAGGCTGTCATGGCTCACATCGAGGGCATCGGCACGACCCTCGACGAGATCTTCGCGCGGGCCGAGCGCGAGGGACAGAGTCCGGCCATCGTCGCCGACGACCTGGCCCGGGAACGCTTCCGCCCCGCCGACTGAGTCTCGAGGAACGCACCAGCACGGGGGCCAGCACGTGGCCCAACGCAGAAGGCCGGCGATTGCCGGCCTTCTGCGTTTGTCTCCTGTTCGTCCGTCTCGGTGTACTTTATCGATGTTCTTTATCAGTGCTCTTAACAAGTGCTCGTATCGGCGCCGTCAGGACTCGACGAGATCGTGTCGCTCGAGCAGCTCATGGCGCACCAGCACCGCGGAATTGCGCGGCACCACGCTCTGGCCTCGGGCCAGCAGGTGGCACTTGGTGAAGGCGGCCCCGAACAGCAGGATCAGCGAGCTGTAATAGACCCATAGCAGGATCATCACCACCGAGCCCGCCGCGCCGTAGGTGGAGGCCGTGGCCGTGTAGGCCAGGTAGATGGCGATGCCCCAGCGGCCGATGGCGAACAGCACCGCGGTGACCACGGCGCCGACCAGCACGTCCTGCCAGCGCAGCACCACGTCCGGCAGTACCTTGAAGATGGTGGCGAAGAGCGCGGCGATCACCGCCAGCGACACCAGGAACTCGGCGGCGCTGGTCAGCATGCCCACATAGGGCAAGAGGTCGTCCCCCGCCTGGAGCACGGCGCGCACCGCCACGCCGAGGACCAGCGAGACCAGCAGGATGAAGCCGATGGCCAGCACCACGGCCAGCGACAGCAGACGATTCTGGATGAACTTGAGCGCGCTGTTGCTGCTGGGGCGCGCCGTGACGCCCCACAGCGTGTTCAGCGAGAACTGCATCTGGGCGAAGACGGTGGTCGCACCGACCAGCAGCGCCCCGACGCCGAGCAGCGTCGGCAGCAGGCCGGACTCCTGAATCCTCGACTGGGCCACCGCCTGCTCGATGGCGGCGGCGGCGTCATGGCCCATGGTGCTCTGCAGCTGGGCGACGATCTGGCCCTGGGCGGCCTCCTCGCCGAGCACCACGCCGATCACCGTGACCGCGATGATCATCGTCGGGGCCAGGGAAAAGAGGGTGTAGAAGGCCAGCGACCCGGCGTAGCTGAAGGCGTTGCGCTCCAGCCAGAGCCTCACAGCGTCCTGCACCACATTCCACCAGAACCGCACCGCCTGCGGGATGCGCGTCACGTTTGGCTTGATCACTGGGTTCCCCGCGCTTGTGTCTTTTGTTTCAGCATACCCGAATGGACACCGCCTCGCCGAGGCGCGGGGCGATTGCAGCGATACGCGGGGCTGACCATAATGGCCCCGCCTCACTCCTTCCTCCTCTCTCCGCCAGGAGCCTTCATGACCGCACGACCGGACGACAGCGCTGCCGAATTCGACTGTCTGGTGTTCATCGGCCGCTTCCAGCCGCCCCACCTGGGGCACCTGGCGGTGATTCGCGAGGCGCTGCGCCAGGCGCGTCAGGTCATCGTGCTGGTGGGCTCCGCCTGGCAGGCGCGCTCGCTGCGCAATCCCTGGCGCTACGAGGAGCGGCTGCGCATGCTGCGCAGCGCCTTCGAGGAGGAGGAGAATGCTCGCCTGAAGGTTGTGCCGCTGCTCGACGCCCTCTACAACAACGACGTCTGGGTGCGCGACGTGCAGCGCAAGGTGCGCGACATCGCCAGCCCCGAGCACGCCCGACTGCCGCGCATCGGCCTGATCGGAGCCAGTCGCGGCCAGTCGAGCTACTACCTGGCGCTGTTTCCCCAGTGGGAGTCGGTGAGCGTGCCGCTGGTGGAGGGTATCTCGGCCAGCCGCATTCGCGACCGGCTGTTCCGCTCGGCGGCGTCGGCGGAGGACTACCTGAGCACCCACGCGACCCACGACCTGCCCCCCGGCGTGGTGGCGCGGATCCGCACCTTCCTCGAGGAGTCGACCTACGGCCAGCTGGTCGAGGAGCAGCACCTGCTGGATCAGTATCGCCAGGCCTGGGCCCAGGCCCCCTACCCGCCCATCTTCGTCACCGTCAACGCCGTGGTGGTGCAGTCCGGCCATGTGCTGCTGGTGAGGCGCACCGCCGCCCCGGGCAAGGGGCTCTATGCGCTGCCCGGCGGCTTCATCAGCCCTCATGAGCGGCTGATGGACGCCTGCCTGAGGGAGCTCAGGGAGCGGGTGCGATTGAAGGTGCCGGAGGCGGTACTCAAGGGCTCGCTACGCGGCCAGCGGCTCTTCGACGAGCCCCACCGCAGCTGGCGCGGCCGGACCCTGGCCGAGGCCTTCTACTTCGCGCTGCGCCCCGAGCAGCAGCTGCCCCAGCTCAAGCCGGTCAAGGGCGGCGACCACGCCCGCTGGGTGCCGCTCGCCGACCTCGATCCCGAGAGCCTGTTCGAGGATCACTTCTTCATCATCCAGGACTTCCTGGGTCTGCCGGCGGACTTCGGTGGGCGCTGACAGTTGTCGGCGTGTCCAAAAGGTCGGGATTTTCGAAGCGAGCGAAGAGTAGGTGGGGACGCCGAGTCCGGCCACCGCCGCAGCGCAACGACCGGAGTGTAGCCTGCTACATGAGGATAGGGACGGTCCGACGCTTCGGCACTGCCGGTGGCCGACATATGGAGCGCAGCAGGAAATCACACCTTTTTCAGGCCTGAAGGAAATCCCGGGGCAACTTCATCATCTGCCGCCACAGCTTCTCGACGCCGGGCTTATGCACCAGCGAGCAGCGGTAGAGACGAATCTCCAGCGGCACGTCCCACTGTTCGCCACCGGCGCGCACCAGGCGGCCGTCCTTGAGCTCCTGGCGAATGCAGAAGTCGGGAATCCAGGCCATGCCCATGCCCTGCATCACCATGCCCTTGAGGCCCTCGGCCATGGCGGTTTCGTAGACGGTGCGCAGGCGCATGCGGACCGGGTCGTTCTTGAGCAGCATGCGCACGCTGCGCCCGAGGAAGGCGCCCTGGGTATAGGCCAGGTAGGGAATCGATTCCTGGCCCTCGAGGGTGAAGCGCGGCGTGCCCTGCTCGTCGGGCAGGCAGACGGGCAGCATCTTCACCTGGCCGATGGAGAAGGAGGGAAAGACCTCGGCATCCAGCTGCATGCTGGCGTAGGGATCGTAGTAGGCCAGCATCAGGTCGCAGTTGCCCTCGCGCAGCACGTGGATCGCATCGCCCACGTTCATGGCGACCAGCCGGGTGGGCAGTTCACCGAGGCCCTGCTGCAGGCGGGAGATCCACTGCGGATAGAAACTCAGGGCCAGCGAGTGGGCGGCGACGATGTCCAGCGCCTCGTTGGCCATGGCCAGGCCGCGCAGGTGGCCGAGGCTCTCGTTGAGCTGCTCGACGATGTTGCGGGCGGTGACCAGGAACAGCTGCCCTTCGGGAGTGAGGTCCACCGGCGTGGTGGAGCGGTCGACCAGGGTCACCCCCACCGCCTGCTCAAGGGAGCGGATACGGCGACTGAAGGCCGGCTGGGTGACGTGCCGCTGACGGGCCGAGCCCGAGAAGCTGCGCGTGCTGGCCAGGGCGACGAAGTCTTCCAGCCATTTGGTCTCGAGGTTCACCAGGACTCCCCAGGATATCGAAATGCCTGCCCCCCGGCGGGGAGCTTTTGAAGCCCGCTAATGTACCCCAGCCGGGAGCGCGACCCAAGCCGCATCACTGGATCGGCGAGAGCAGATAGGCCGCCCGGGAGAGCAGCTTGCGCCACAGCGGGCGACGAGTCAGCTCCTCCAGCGTGACGCGACGGCAGTCGCTGAAGTCGCGCTCGAGCATCTGGTGCACCTCGGCGGCGAAGCGCCGATCGGGCACCACCGCGGTGATCTCGAAGTTGAGCCGGAAGGAGCGGTTGTCGAGGTTCACCGTGCCGACGCTGGCGGCGACATCGTCGATCAGCATCACCTTCTGGTGCAAGAAGCCCGGCTGGTAGCGGAAGACCTTGACCCCGGCGCGCAGCATGTCGGGCAGGAAGGAGAACGCCGAGAGGAACACCAGCAGGTGATCGGGACGCTCGGGCATCATGATCCTCACGTCGACCCCGCGCATTGCCGCCAGGCGCAGGGCGTCCTGCACCCCCTGGTCGGGCACGAAGTAGGGGCTGGTCACCCACAGCCGCTCATGGGCGCTGTGGATCGCGTGCTGCACCAGCAGGCTCGCCGTCTCAAGGTGGTCGGCCGGGCCCGAGGGCACAATCACCACGCTCTGGCTCTCGCTCTGCTCGTCGTCCTGACTGTCGGCCGCATAGGGCACAGGGGTCCAGGTGAGCGAGATCATCTCGCCAGTGGCCCAGTGCCAGTCCTCCCAGAAGGCCTCCTGGAGGCCCAGCACGCTGGGGCCGCTGAGCTTCAGGTGGGTGTCGCGCCAGTGGCCGAGACGCGGGTTCTGGCCCAGGTATTCCGTGCCGACGTTGAAGCCGCCGATCCAGCCCTCGCGACCGTCCACCACCAGCACCTTGCGGTGGTTGCGGAAGTTGAGCTGGAAGCGATGCTTGATACCCCGCGAGGAGCGAAAGGCGCTCACCTCCACGCCGGCCAGGCGCAGGTCGCGCAGGTAACGCTCGGGGAGGCTGTGGGAGCCGATCTCATCAAACAGGAAGCACACCCGCACTCCCCTCTCGGCGGCGCGCTGCAGGCGATGCTTGAGTTCGAGCCCCAGGGCGTCATCGCGCACGATGAAGAACTGGATGAGGATATACTCCTCGGCGGCCTCGATGCCGGCGAACAGGCTCTCGAAGGTGGCTTCGCCGTCGACCAGCAGCTCGGCCCGGTTGCCCCGGGTGAGCGGCATCAGGGCGAGCTGCTCCACCGCGCGGATGTCGGCATTGCTGCTGGAAGAGAGATAGGGGGCGAAGCGATCCCGATAGCGGTGCAGCTGGCGGCGCAGCACGCTGTCGCGCTCGCCCCGAGCCAGCACATAGCCGTAGAAGCGCGGGCGGCCGAAGATCCAGTAAGCCGGCACCGCCAGATAGGGCATGGTCAGAAGCGAGATGATCCAGGCGATGGCGCCCTGAGAGGTGCGCGACGACATCAGGGCCAGCACGGCCGAGAGAATGCCCAGCACGTACGTCAGGAAGATTGCCAGGCCGATCAGCCAGGAGGTCATGGTCGGATCCCCGTTCCGTGGGACGACGGCGTGGCCGTCCGAAAACACAATGTCCTGTTGCCTACCCTCCCAGCATACCCCCAACGACGACGGCCCCACCAGATGGCGGGGCCGCAGTACGTTGCTCATGATCACGCCACGGCATATGGCGCCTGCCACAGGCCTGCGCGGGGGCGCTGTGAACCCTTCCTTGGGCGCTACCGACGCCCTGCGGCGCTCTCGCATCCTGCTTCGCTTGCAGGACCGGTGCTGGCCATCCATGGCCAGCCCGTTCGGAGGGATCCTCCTCACCCATGGCGTGGGACCCCCGCTACGACCTGTGGCTGGCATCGTTCGTTCGAGATATTTGCCGCGAACGTTGCCGGCGTATCAGGCCCGTTCGGCGATGATCTCCTTCCACTTGGCGGGCCCGGTCTGATGCACGGAGGTGCCCTGGCTATCGACCGCCACGGTCACCGGCATGTCCTCGACCTCGAACTCGTAGATCGCTTCCATGCCGAGGTCCTCGAAGCCCACCACGCGGGCCTGCTTGATCGCCTGGGCGACCAGGTAGGCGGAGCCGCCCACCGCCATCAGGTAGACCGCCTGGTTGTCGCGGATCGCCTCGATGGCCGCCTCGCCCCGCTCGGCCTTGCCGACCATGCCCAGCAGGCCGGTCTTCTCCAGCATGGTGCGGGTGAACTTGTCCATGCGCGTGGCGGTGGTCGGGCCGGCCGGTCCGACCACCTCGTCGCGCACCGGATCCACCGGGCCCACGTAGTAGATGAAGCGGCCCTGCATGTCGACGGGCAGGGGTTCGCCCTTGCCGATCATGTCGACCATGCGCTTGTGGGCGGCGTCGCGGCCGGTGAGCAGCTTGCCGTTGAGCAGCAGCGTGTCGCCGGGCTGCCAGGTCTTGACCTCCTCCGGCGTCACGCTGTCCAGATCGACGCGCTTGACGTTGTCGCCCGCCTCGCGGGTGATCTCCGGCCAGTCCTCGAGCTTTGGCGCGGGCAGCGTGGCGGCGCCGGAACCGTCCAGCGTGAAGTGGGCATGACGGGTGGCGGCACAGTTGGGAATGATCGCCACCGGCTTGTTGGCGGCGTGGGTCGGATAGTCCTTGACCTTGATGTCGAGCACCGTGGTCAGCCCGCCCAGCCCCTGGGCGCCGATGCCGCTCTTGTTGACCTTGTCGAACAGCTCCAGGCGCAGCTCCTCGGCGCGGTTGGCGGGGCCGCGCGCCTGCAGGTCCTGGATGTCGATGGGATCGAGCAGCGCCTCCTTGGCGATCTGCATGGCCTTCTCGGCGGTGCCGCCGATGCCGATGCCCAGCATGCCCGGCGGGCACCAGCCAGCGCCCATCTTGGGCAGCTGCTCCATGACCCAGTCGACCACGTTGTCGGAGGGATTGAGCATGGCGAACTTGGACTTGGCCTCGCTGCCGCCGCCCTTGGCCGCCACGTGCACCTCGACGGTGTCGCCGGGCACCAGCTTGTGGTGGATCACCGCCGGGGTGTTGTCCTTGGTGTTGGCGCGCTTGCCGTCCGGATCGGCCAGCACCGAGGCGCGCAGCACGTTGTCCGGTAGTTGATAGGCGCGACGCACGCCCTCGTTGATCATGTCGTCGAGGCTCATGTCGGCCTCGAAGCGCACGTTCATGCCGACATGCACGAAGACCGTGACGATCCCGGTGTCCTGGCAGATCGGGCGCTTGCCAAAGGCACACATCCGCGAGTTGATCAGGATCTGGGCGATCGCATCCTTGGCCGCCGGGTTCTCCTCACGCTCGTAGGCCGCGGCCATGGCGTCGATGAAGTCCTTCGGATGGTAATAGGAGATGTACTGCAGGGCATCGGCGACGCTCTGGATCAGATCGTCCTGGCGAATCACGGTCATGGGCAAGGAGCTCCTCGGCATTGTCGGCATGCCCGCCTACGCGCCGGGAAGACGGCGCCTCGGTGGGCCTGAACGGCGGGCATTATACCCTACCCTCGTCCTTGTCGACATTCTCGCCAAAGGTCTCAGTCTAGAGATGTTGCCGAAGACAGATAACGGTATAAACATGGTAATTAACGAGGCTCTGACTGGCAGTCAGGACAGGAGTAGAGACGCCGCGAGGAGACGCTGGTGCGAACGATAGCGGCCCCGCAGGCGTGACACGGCAGGCCGTCACGCTCGAAGACGGCGAAGCGCCAGCGACGCCGAGAGGCGCCTAGTGCACGATCGGCGGATGCCCAGTCGGGACGATTGGTCACCCCGGCCTCGTCGTAGGCCTGACGCGTCACCGAGAGGATGCACTGCGCCAGGCGCGACAGCCCCTCCTCCTCGAGGGATTGGGGGCGTGTACGGTGATGGAGCCCGGCGAAGAACAGGATCTCTGAGCGCAGGTAGTTGCCGATGCCGGCGAACAGCGCCTGATCGAGCAGCAGCCCGCCCAGCCCACGGCGGCGAAAGCGCGGCTCGAGAAGGCGCGCCATGGCCTGCTCCACCGTCACCCCATGGGTCAGCAGGTCCGGGCCGAGACGCGACAGGAACGGGTGCTCGTCGAGCTTCTCCTCGTCCCATAGCGAGACGTCCGAGGCGCTGTAGAGGCTCGCCGCCCTCCCCTCAGCCACCAGGCGCACTCGCAACGAGCGGCCGGTGTCCGGCTCGCGCTCGGCATCGTGCAGCTTCCAGACGCCGTAGAGCTGGTTGTGGGAATAGAGCACGCGGCCGTCATCGAAGCGAGTCAGCAGCGCCTTGCCCCAGCTGTCCACGGCGTTCACTTCGCGGCCAATCAGCGAGGCGGCCTGCCTCGCGAGCTCGGGAAAGGCGAACCAGGCATCGTCGAGACGCCGGCCGGCGAGCTGGCGATGCACGCGGTCGGCGGCGCGGCGAATCTCGGGACCTTCAGGCATGCGGAAACCTCGACAAGGGTCATGGAGAGGCCTCGGTCACCGGGAAAGCCTCGAGCGTATCAGGCGGAACCCAGCATCAGCTGACGCTCCTTGAGCGCGTGCAGGCGATCGCGCAGCCGGGCGGCCTCCTCGAACTCCAGGTTCTGCGCCGCCTCGTGCATGCCATCCTCGACCCGGGAGACCTCCTTGAGCAGCTCTTGGGGCGACAGCTCGGCGGGATCGTAGACCGCCTCGCGCTCGGCGACCTTGCGCTCGCCGCGGCGCCCCTTGCCCTTCCTGCCCGGGGCCTGGGCGGCCTCCATGATGTCGGCGACCGAGCGCGTGACCGTGGTCGGGGTGATGCCGTGGGCCTCGTTGTGGGCGACCTGCTTGGCACGACGCCGCTCGGTCTCCTCCATGGCGCGACGCATGGAGTCGGTGACCCGGTCGCCGTAGAGGATCGCCTTGCCGTGGGCGTTACGCGCCGCGCGGCCCATGGTCTGGATCAGCGAGCGCTCGTTGCGCAGGAAACCCTCCTTGTCGGCATCGAGGATCGCCACCAGCGAGACCTCGGGAATATCGAGGCCCTCGCGGAGCAGGTTGATGCCCACCAGGACATCGAACTTGCCCAGGCGCAGGTCGCGGATGATCTCCACGCGCTCCACGGTGTCGATGTCGGAGTGCAGGTAGCGCACCCGCACGTCGTGCTCGTCCAGGTACTCGGTGAGGTCCTCGGCCATGCGCTTGGTCAACGTGGTGACGAGCACCCGCTCCCCCACCTCGGTACGCGTGCGAATCTCCGAGAGCAGGTCGTCGACCTGGGTGGTGGCCGGGCGCACTTCGATCTCCGGGTCGAGCAGCCCAGTCGGCCGTACCACCTGCTCGACCACCTGGCCGGCGTGATCGGCCTCGTAGGGGCCGGGCGTGGCCGAGACGAAGATCGTCTGCGGGCAGATGCGCTCCCACTCCTCGAACTTCATCGGCCGGTTATCGAGCGCCGAGGGCAGGCGGAAGCCGTACTCCACCAGGGTCTCCTTGCGCGAGCGGTCGCCCTTGTACATGCCGCCCACCTGGGGAACGCTGACGTGGGACTCGTCGATGAACAGCAGCGCATCGGCCGGCAGGTAGTCGAAGAAGGTCGGCGGCGGCGCGCCGGGGTCGCGCCCGGAGAGGTAGCGTGAGTAGTTCTCGATGCCGTTGCAGTACCCCAGCTCCAGCATCATCTCGATGTCGTAGAGGGTGCGCTGCTCCAGGCGCTGGGCCTCGACCAGCTTATCCTGCTTGCGCAGCTGGTCGAGGCGCGTGACCAGCTCGGCCTTGATCTCGTCGATGGCGCCGAGGATGGTCTCCCGCGGCGTCACGTAGTGCGACTTGGGGTAGATGGTCATGCGCGGCACCTTGCCCCGCACCTCGCCGGTGAGCGGGTCGAACAGGCTGATGGTATCGATCTCGTCGTCGAAGAGCTCGACGCGCACCGCCTCGTCCTCGGCATCGGCCGGGAAAATGTCGATCACGTCGCCGCGCACCCGATAGGTGCCGCGCTTGAAGTCCATGTCGTTGCGAGTGTACTGCAGCTCCGCCAGGCGGCGCAGCAGGGCGCGCTGGTCAATCTGCTCGCCGCGAGTGACGTGCAGGCGCATCTTCAGGTACTGGTCGGGATCGCCCAGGCCGTAGATCGCCGACACCGAGACCACGATGATCGCGTCGCGACGCTCCAGCAGCGCCTTGGTGGCGGAGAGGCGCATCTGCTCGATGTGGTCGTTGATCGAGGCATCCTTCTCGATGAAGGTGTCCGACGACGGCACGTAGGCCTCGGGCTGGTAGTAGTCGTAGTAGGAGACGAAGTACTCGACAGCGTTGTCGGGGAAGAACGACTTGAACTCGCCGTAGAGCTGCGCGGCCAGGGTCTTGTTGGGCGCCATCACGATGGTCGGGCGCTGCAGGCGCTCGACCACGTTGGCCATGGTGAAGGTCTTGCCCGAGCCGGTCACACCCAGCAGCGTCTGGTGGGCCAGCCCCGAGTCGAGCCCGCCGATAAGGCCCTGGATGGCGGCGGGCTGGTCACCGGCCGGCTGGAACTTGGACTGCAGACGAAAGGGCTTGCTCATGGCGGCTCCGATGGCGAACCGGACGCCATCACGGCGCCCGGGAAGAAGACGACGCCGGGCGCGGGGTCAGGCGTCGGCGCGGCTAGCGATAGCGGGGCTCTGGTCGACGAGGCGGGTGTTGACCTCCACGGTGGCGGTGGTCATCAGCCGGTGGATCGGGCACTTGTGGCTGATCTCCTCGAGCCGCGCCCGCTGCTTGGCCTCCTCGATGCCGTGGAAGGCCATCGCCACGTCTAGGCGATAGGTCCCGTGACGCTCCTGGCTGTCATCGCGATTGACCGTGACGCTCACGCCCTCGAGCGGCCACTTCTTGCGTCGCGCGTACATCATGGCGGTGATCGCCTTGCAGGCGCCCAGGGAGAGATCGAAGTAGTCGTGGGGATCCGGGGCGCTGCCCTCGCCGCCGTAGGCCTCGGGCACATCGACGAAGAGATCCTCGAAACCGTCCAGCTCGACCCGCTGACGATGGATATGGTTGCGCTCGCTGACGACTTCAATGGTCTTCTTCATGTCACCTCCGGATCACATTCCCTGGAACATCCCCTCGAACACCGACTCGACATCGGGTCGCCGTCCGGTCACTTCACCTCGATGCCGAGCTTGAGGTCCTTGATCGCCTTGATCAGCGCCTCGCGGCGGGCCTTGCCCTCGACTTCCGCGCCGTGGCGGCCGACCTCGACAGTGTCGACGCCGTCGAGCATCATCAGGGCGGTGGTGATGCGGTTGACCTGGTCGGCGTTCTCGACGCCCTGAAAGCTCAGCGACTGTTGGGCCATGGTCGGCTCCTGAGAGGAATGAGAGGTGAATGGGAGCAGGCCACGAGTCTAGCACGCCACCGAGGCACCGGGCAGCGCTTGCAATGCCGCCCCGTCGCCCGCATCTAGCGCAGCATCACGCCCGACACCGAATCACGAGGAGCCCCGCAGATGAAGGATTGGATCGCTGCCACCGGCGGCCGGCAGGAGGCCGGCCATCGCGTGACGTTCGAGACGCCCGCGGCGCCCCGGGTCGCCCTGGAGGCGACGGTGATGACGCCGCTCGCCCACCTCGGGGTGCTCGATATCGAGGGCCCCGATGCCGAGCGTTTCCTGCAGGGCCAGACCAGCGCCCAGGTGACGCTGGCCGACGGCGCCTTCGCCCCGCTGACCTGCTTCTGCACCCCCAAGGGACGCGTGCTGGCCAACGCCCAGCTGATGCGCATCGCCCCGGCACATTTCCGCCTGGTGATGCACGCGAGCCTGGTGGCGTCGCTGGCCGAGCACCTGGCGAAATTCGCCGCCTTCTACAAGGCCGAGCTGCGAGTTCGCGACGACCTGGCCCTGCTCGGTCTGATCGGCCGAGAGGCCCCGGCGCTTGCCGAGGTGCGCTTCGATGCCGCGGCACCCCGGCCCTGGCATCAGGCCGGCGACGAGGCAGTCCAGCTGCTGGCCCACCCCGGGCCGCGCCCTCGCCTGCTGGTGTGCCTGCCGGCCGAGCGCGTCGAAGCGGAGTGGCCGTGGCTCAAGGAGCACGCCACGCCGGTCGACAACGCCGTCTGGCGGCTGCACGACATCCAGGCCGGACTCGCCTGGCTCGACGCCGAGCAGCGCGATACCTACCTGCCGCAGATGATCAACTGGGAGGCGCTGGGCGGCATCAGCTTCAAGAAGGGCTGCTATACCGGTCAGGAGGTGGTTGCCCGCGCTCACTTCCGCGGCCAGGTCAAGAAGCGCCTGGTGCGTGCCCAGCTCGATGGCGGCCTGCTGCCGGAGCCCGGCAGCGCCATCGAGGACGCCAACGACAAGCGGCTCGGCGAGGTGCTGGGTGCCGAGCTGGATGCCTACGGCGAGGCCGAGGTGCTGGCGGTGATGAGCACCAAGGAGCCCGCGCTGCCCCTGCGCTGCGCCGGCCAGAAGCTCAAGCTGCTGAAGTTGCCCTACGCGGTGGAGCGCCTGGATCCGGAGGCGCTGGCGGCTCGCTAGGAGCGTCCGACGAGGAGAGCGGTCCTTCTAGAGGGGAAGTCCGAACAGTCGACGCGCCGTGGCGGTGCTGGCCGCCGCCACCTCGCGTTCCGGCTGGCCGCGAAGTTCGGCCACCGTGCGGCACACCTCGGCGACCCGCGCCGGCTCGTTGCGCTCCCCCTGATGGCCGGCCAGCGGCATGTCGGGGCTGTCGGTCTCCAGCACGTAGCCGTCGTCCGGCAGGGAGGCCACGACGCGCTGCACACGCCTGGCGCGATCGAAGGTCGTCGCCCCGCCGAGGCCCAGCGTGAAACCGAGATCGAGGAAGGCGCGCGCCTGCTCGGGCGAGCCGGCGAAGGCATGGATCAGCCCGCCCGCCGGCAGGTCGAGCTGACGCAGCCGCTTGGCGACCCGGTCGTTGGCATGCACGCAGTGGATCACCACCGGCAGCGCCCTTTCCTTCGCCAGGCGCAGCTGGGCGTCGAACAAGCGCCACTGGGCGTCCCAGCTGTCGGAGAAGCGCGCATCGATGCCGCACTCCCCGACCGCCACGACCTCCGGGTGCGCGTCCAACCACCGCGCCAGCGCCTCGAGATCGTCCGGCGCATGCTCGGCCATGAAGTAGGGATGCAGGCCCAGGCAGACGCTGACGTCCTCGCGCTTCCCCAGCGCCAGCACCCGCCCCCAGTGCTCACGGGTCGTCCCCGGCACCACGAAACGCGCGACGCCCACCGCCCTGGCCCGCTCGATCACCGCCTCGCGGTCGGCATCGAAGTCGGGGAAGTCCAGGTGGCAGTGGGCGTCGATCAGCATAGGGGCAAGCTACAAGGAGCAAGGAGCAAGGAGCAAGGAGCAAGATACCTCTGCTTCCTTGCTCAATGCGAGGGGCGCCGGGGACAGGCCGAAGAGGAGGTCATTTGCCATGGATGGCAAATGTAGCGCCCAGGGAGGGGTTCACAGCGCCTCCTCGCAGGCCTGACCCCGGATCAGCTCCGACCGGGACTGCACTGGCACTAGCGCAGTCAGTGCTCCCTTGTCGGCTGGAAGCGGATCTCCGGCCAGCGCTCCTGGGTCATCTGCAGGTTGACCCGGGTCGGAGCGATATAGGTCAGGTAGCCGCCGCCGTCGATGGCCAGGTTGGTGCTGGCCTTGCGCTTGAACTCCTCGAGCTTCTTGGCATCGTCGGAGTAGATCCAGCGCGCGGTGTTGACGTTCACCCCCTCGTAGACGCAATCGACCTTGTACTCTTCCTTGAGGCGGTGGGCGACCACGTCGAACTGCAGGGTACCCACGGCGCCGAGGATCAGGTCATTGTTATCCATCGGCATGAAGACCTGGGTCGCACCCTCCTCGGAGAGCTGCTGCAGGCCCTTCTGCAGCGCCTTCATCTTCAGCGGGTCCTTGAGGCGCACGCGCTTGAACAGCTCCGGGGCGAAGTGCGGGATGCCGGTGAAGCGCATGTCCTCGCCCTGGGTGAAGGTGTCGCCGATCTGGATGGTGCCGTGGTTGTGCAGGCCGATGATATCGCCAGGCCACGCCTCCTCCACCTGGGAACGGTCCGAGGCCATGAAGGTCAGGGCGTCGGCGATCTTGACGTCCTTGCCGATACGCACGTGGCGCATCTTCATGTTCTTCTCGTACTTGCCCGAACAGACCCGCAGGAAGGCGATGCGGTCGCGGTGGTTGGGGTCCATGTTCGCCTGGATCTTGAAGACGAAGCCGGTGAAGCGGCCGTCGTCGGCCTCCACCGTGCGGGTATCGGTCTCCCGCGGCTGGGGCGGCGGCGCGTACTCGACGAAGCCGTCGAGCATCTCGCGCACCCCGAAGTTGCCCATGGCGGTACCGAAGTAGACCGGCGTCAGCTCGCCGCGGCGGTAGGCCTCGAGATCGAAGGCGTGGGAGGCCCCGCGCACCAGCTCTACCTCCATGCGCAACTCCTCGGCCTGATCCTCGCCGAGCACCTCGTCCACCTCGGGATTGTCGAGCCCCTCGATGCGGCGATCTTCCGGGATGCGGTTGCCCTGCCCCTGCTTATAAAGGTGAATGGTGTCGTTGTAGAGGTGGTAGACGCCCCGGAAGTGGCGCCCCATGCCGATCGGCCAGGTCATGGGCGCGCACTGGATGTTGAGCACGTCCTCGACCTCGTCCATCACCTCGACGGGATCGCGGATATCGCGGTCCATCTTGTTGACGAAGGTGAGGATCGGCGTGGTCCGCAGGCGACACACCTCCATCAGCTTGATGGTACGCGCCTCGACGCCCTTGGCGCCGTCGATCACCATCAGCGCCGAGTCCACCGCGGTCAGGGTGCGGTAGGTGTCCTCGGAGAAGTCCTCGTGGCCCGGGGTGTCGAGCAGGTTGACGATGCGCCCGCCATAGGGGAACTGCATCACCGAGGTGGTCACCGAGATGCCCCGCTCCTGCTCCATCTTCATCCAGTCGGAGGTGGCGTGGCGGTCGTCGCGCTTGCTCTTGACGGAACCGGCCAGCTGGATGGCGTTTCCGAACAGCAGCATCTTCTCGGTGATGGTGGTCTTGCCGGCGTCGGGGTGCGAGATGATCGCGAAGGTGCGGCGCAGCCCGGTTTCGTGGGCGAGGGTCGAGTTGGACATTGCGTCTCGTCGCTGATTGATGCACATCCGGCCGGGGGTCGGGTCCGGCCGGCGCGTGTCGGTGTCTATCGGTGTCGTGAGTGCGACGATTGTACCGTCAGGCTCGGAGTCTGTCGCCGGTCGTCGCCCAGGCCGGCAGCGGAACGGGTGCTCAGACCCGGCACAGGCTGCGGCGGCATGACCACAGCGGGCCGCCCCGATGGGCGTTCGCGCTTAATGAGCACTATATTGCCTAAAAATGACATGCCGGCCAAAATATGGGTAATTTACTGCGCAAGAAATACCGCCTGCGCTAGACTATGTGCCATATATTGCGCAACACATGACGCAAATACTTCACCATGCAAGGGCCCACCATGCAGTTGACCCTTCAGATCCATCACCAGGGACAGTGGCACGATGCGGCCGTACTGGAACTCCCGCATCCGGAGCGCGGCACGCGTGGCCCTGCCCGGCTGGGCTATCTGCAGGCGCATGCCCTGGCCTGGATGTCCCGCGATGATGAGCACGCCTGCAGCCTGACCCTGCCGGTCGAGCTGATGATGCGCCACCACGGCGAGCGCTGGTTCGGCTTCCTCGAGGACATCATGCCGGCCGGGGCGAGCCGCCGGTACTGGATCGCTCACCTCGGTATCCAGGACCTGACATCCGGCGAGCAGGACAGCGAGCTGCTGCAGCGCGGCACCATCGCGCCGGTCGGCAACCTGCGCATCCGCGAGGCCGTGCCGTCGCGCCCGCCAGGCAGCACACTGGAGGCGCTGCGCTTCCCGCTCAGCGATGTCATCGAGCGGCATACCGACTTCCTGGAGTACGCCCAGCAGATGGGCGCCGCCAGCGGCGGGGCCACCGGCGCCGGCGGCGAGGCGCCCAAGCTGCTTGTGCGTCGCACGACGGGCGACGAGGTCTGGATCGACACCTGGCAGGACGACCCGACGACCCTCGACCCGCACTTCCTGGTCAAGTTTCCCCGCGGCCAGCGCGGGGTCGACGACTGCGACATCCTGCGCGCCGAGTACCATTACTACCGTGAGCTGGCCGACCTGGGCATCGATACCGTCTCGCTCGAGGGCCTGGCGCTGAGCGAAGGCGAGCGCTATCCCTCGCTGTGGCTGCCCCGCTTCGACGTCGAGGCGCGCGACGGCCGGCTGTGTCGCTACGGCCTGGAATCCGTCTATGCCCTGCTCGGCGTGGCGCCGGGCACCCACCTGCGCCACCCGGCAGTTCTGGAGCGACTGGTCGCCCTGCTCGAGCGCCAGCATCGGGTCCGGGAGCTGGGCGAGGCCTTCGACCGGGAGTCGTTCGTGATCGAATGGGTCAAGCGCGACCTGCTGAACGTGGCCTTCGGCAACTCCGACAACCACGGGCGCAACGCGGCCCTGCTCAAGCGTCCCGAAGGCATCTGGCACGCCCCGGTCTATGACTTCGCGCCCATGAAGGCCGACCCGGAGGGCGTGACGCGCACCACCCAATGGGGCGCTCCGCTGGAACAGGGCGGCGATTTCGACTGGCCCGCCATCGCCCGGGCGCTCGGCGTCCTGGTCGACCCGGATCGCCTGATGGCCGAGCTGGAGGCCCTCGCCAGCCGCTTGAAAGGCCTGGACGAGCGGCTCGCGGCGCGCGGCGTGCCGGAAGGGATCCTGACTCGACCGGCCGTGGGGCTCGGCCATCTCGATCAACGGCTCAAACGCTGGGGACTGGCACCATGAAAACCGACACCCTGACCCCGGAGGCCCGGGAAGCCGCCCTGCTGGAGCAGCTGCGCCGGTTACTGCGCGGCGAGCTCAGTGAGGGCCAGGTGCTGCGCCACCTGCGCCGCGAGGTGCTGGGCATGTCCCAGGGTGCCTACGCAGAGCTCGTCGGCATCAGCCGTCGGACCCTGTCCGACATCGAACGCGACGCCGGCAACGCCTCCATGGCCAGCATGGACCGCGTCTTTCGCCCCCTGGGCCTGAGGGTCGGCCTTCTACCTCGTCAGCCCGCCCTGCTGTCACGGCTCGTCGAGGAGGACGAGACCCCTTGACGGCCGACTTCGCGCCCTGGCGATCCGGCTAGCGCTGGCTGCGCTCGATGATCTGCAGGGTCTTCTCGTCGATGCCCAGGGCCGCCAGGGGGTCCGCTACCCCCGCCTCCTCGAGCCAGCGCAGCTGCAGGCGATAGGCCTCGCCCTCCAGGCGTCCCCGAGGTCGGATACCGGCATCGTCCTGACCCTGGCGCCGGGCATGATGAACCTGAAAGTGATGCACCAGCTCATGGAGCAGGTAGCTCTGGTCGACGCGGTCGTCGAGATCGAGATCGACGTCCAGGTAGATGATGCTGTCTCTGGGGTCGTAGGCTCCCTTGACCCGCACGCCCAGAGGTTCGGGAAAGTCGGGGAAACAGCGTTGCTGCAGGCTCGCCTGGCTCTCGACTTTCACCCCCGGCAGGGCGGGTTCGCGATAGTCCGTGCGACGCGCCAGCCAGGCGCTCTGCTCCCGGACGATCCGTGCCGGCGCCGAGGGCAAGGTCGTGGTCGAGGGATCGCCGGACGACGTGGACGACACGGCAGGTACCCCAGGCGCCAGCATGAATACCCACAGCCAGAGGGCGAGCGGTGCGGGCCAGCGGGAGGGCCGCGGCCGTGAGGGCCCGCCCCTCGACGGGGCCCTGGGCGTGAGCAAAGGCGACATGCCGACCTCGCAATGGTTGGGGCAAGCCAGCGCCGGTGACCGGGCGCCCGGCATCCCCGAGCCCCGACGGCCGACGCGGTGGCAACACGTCACCAGTCTAGCCGCCGAGGGTGCACACCACCCGGCTTACCCACCGACGGACATGGGCACCTGGCCAGCGCCCCCGCTGGGCGTCATCCTGTCCAGTGCTGAAGGATACTCTGGTTCACCGCTACCGCGAGGAGGCTCCATGCCATCAGGGATCGATTTCCACATCGATTTTCAGGACACCGACGAGGCAGGCCGCTGGCGTGCCATCAACGACGGCGTGATGGGCGGCGTCTCCCAGGGCGGGATGCAGTTCGCCGCGGGCATCGGCGTCTTCACCGGGCGGCTGTCGCTCGACCACGGCGGCGGCTTCGCCTCGGTGCGCCGCGAGCCCGGTGACCCGGCCCTGGGTGACGCTCGTGGGGTTCGTCTCCGGGTGCGCGGCGATGGCCGCACCTACCAGCTGCGGCTGCGCACCGACCGCCTCTTCGAGGGCGCGGCCTATCGCGCCCGGTTCACCACCACGGGCGAGTGGCAGAGTCTCGATCTTTCCTGGGGCGACTTCGAGGCGGTCTTCCGCGGCCGGCGGCTGGAGGATGCCCCGCCGCTCGCGCCGCAGGATATTCGCCAGTTCGGCTTCCTGATCGCCGACCGCCGTGAGGGGGACTTCCGGCTGGAGATCGCCACCCTCGAGGCGCTGGCATGACGCGACAGGAAAAGTCTCGGCCCGCCCTGACGCTGGTCTATGACGGCCAGTGCCCGATGTGCCGGCAGTTCGTGCGCCTGCAGCGGCTGCGTCGCGATGTCGGCGAGCTGGAACTGGTCGATGCGCGAGAGCAGAGTGCCGTCCGCCGCGAACTGAGTGAGCTCGGCATCGACCTGGACGAGGGCTTCGCGCTGCGCATCGGCGAGCAGTGGGTGCACGGCAGCGAGGCCCTGCACCGCCTGGCGCTGATGAGCACCGGCAGCGGCCTCTTCAATCGCCTGATGGCCAGGATCTTCGCCTCCCCGCGCCGCACCGCCCGGCTCTATCCCTGGCTGCGCGCGGGCCGGGCCACCCTGCTGCGCCTGCTGGGGCGCGGGCCCATCGACAACCTGCGGCGCTGAGCCTGATGACCGCCCCCGGCGCGGACGCCTCATCCGGGACGGTCACCGGACGGCTCACCTCAACAAGCGGCCGACTCGATCAGGACGCACCTCATCAGGTCAGGCTTAACCAGGCCGGGCTTTACCAGGGGAGCGACTCGCCGTTGCTGTGCCAGAAGCCGCCGCTGGTCGCGAGCGTCAGCGCCTCGATGCGCGCCGCGATGCCGTCGGCGGCCTCCTCCGGGCTGATCAGGCCGCCGAAGTTGACCATGCGGGTCTGCACATAGCCGGGGTGAAGCTGGGCCACGGCGATGCCGCGGGGCGCCAGGTCCACCGCCAGCGACTTGCCGAAGGCGTTCTGTGCGGCCTTCGAGGCTCGATAGCCGTAGCGCCCGCCGGAGTCGTTGTCGGCGATCGAGCCCATGCGGCTGGTGATGTTGGCAATCTTGGCGCCCTCGTTAAGCCGCGGCAGCAGCGCCTCTGTGACCCGCAGCGGGGCATAGGCGTTGATCTCCATCTGCGCGCGAATGGCGTCGAAATCGAGCTCGCCCAGCGACTCGTCGTGGAGCATCCCGGCGTTGTTGATCAGCAGATCCAGCGGCTGATCCGCGAGCGCCTCGGCGAGGCGCGCGACATCCGCCTCGCCGGTCACGTCGATGCCGTCAATGACCCGGCTGGCCACCTCGGCGAGTTCATCGGAGCCGGCGCGGCAGGCGCCGATCACCTGCCAGCCCGACCGGTGGTAGTGGCGCGCCAGCGCCAGGCCGACGCCACGATTGGCGCCCGTGATCAGTACGGTGGAAGCCATGTTCCCTCCTTCGATGAGCCGGCCGTCTCGTTCGAGCGTGTCTGGTTCCGGTGCGTGCGCTTCAATGATGGGGGCCGGCCGGGCTCAGTCCCAGTCGGGGGCGAAGTCGGGGTCGGCGATCCGCTCGCCGCGATCCAGGGCGGCAATCGCCGCGAGCTCCTCCTCGCTCAGGGTGAGATCGAAAGCGGTCAGGTTGCTCGCCAGGTGCTCACGCTTGGTGGAAGACGGAATGCTCACCACGCCGCGCGAGCGAATCCAGGCCAGGGCGACCTGGGCCGGCGTGGCCTCGTGGTCTTCGGCGATGCGCGCGAGGGTGGCGTCTTCCATCACCTTGCCCACGGCCAGCGGCATGAAGGCGGTCACCGTCAGGCCGCGCGACTGGCAGTGCGCCACCAGGTCACGATTGTGCAGGAAGGGGTGGATCTCGACCTGGTTGGTCAGCAGGGACTCCGGCCCGAGGATCTCCAGCGCCTGGTCGACCTGGGCAATGGTGAAGTTGGAGACGCCGATATGGCGCGCCTGACCGGCCTCTCGCACCTCGCGCAGGGCGTTCAGGTAGTCGGCCATGGGCACCGCGTCCTCCGGCGAGGGCCAGTGGATCAGCAGCAGATCGACGTAGTCGGTGCCGAGCTTCTCCAGGCTCTCGCGCACGCTGGCCTTCAGCGCGTCGGGCTCGAGCCGGTCGTGCCACACCTTGGTGGTCAGGAACAGCGACTCGCGCGGCACCTCGCTCTCGGCGAGGGCGGCGCCCACGTCCTGCTCGTTCTCGTACATCTGGGCGGTATCGATATGCCGATAGCCCAGCGCCAGGGCGTCGTGGATCACCTGCTTGAGGGTGTCGCCCTTCAGGCGGAAGGTGCCGAGGCCGGGATTGGGCAGCGGGGTCGTGCTCATGGGCTCTGCTCCTCGTGTCGCGCGCTGCGTGTCACGCTGAATCGCTGGCGCGCGGTGCATGTCGGGCCTGTCGCACCGGTCCTGACTAGGTGCGGGAAGACGCGCCGATTTCAAGGGGCAATTTCAAGGGGCGCGGCCTGCCCTACACTGGAAGCCATCATGATGGCATTCGGCCACCCCTCTGCAGGAGACATCTGCATCGGCGAGGCCGCGTTGCGAGGAACCGGCATGGAACCCAATCATCGCTTCAACGTGATTTACGTGCTGATCGCCGTGATGCTCTTCCTGACCTTCCAGAACGTCTACCGCAACTGGCAGACCACCGATCCCATTCCCTACTCGGAGTTCACCCGACTGCTGGAGGAGGGCCGCATCGCCGAGGTGCAGGTCGGCGACGATCGTCTCACCGGCACCTTCACCTCCCCCCAGCCCGACGGCCAGACCGCCTTCACCACCAACCGCGTCGATCCCGGCCTGGCCGAGCGGCTGGCGCAATACGACATCACCTTCGACGGCCGCCCGACGAGCCCCTTCCTGACCGTGCTGCTGTCGTGGTTCCTGCCGCTGGTGCTGCTTTTCGTGATCTGGTCCTTCCTGATCCGCCGCATGACCGGCGGGGGCGGGCTCGGCGGGATGATGTCGATCGGCAAGTCCAAGGCCAAGGTCTACGTGGAGACCTCCACCAGGGTGAGCTTCGAGGATGTCGCCGGGGTGGACGAGGCCAAGAACGAGCTCCAGGAGGTGGTGGCCTTCCTGCGCGACCCCGAGCGCTACGGCAGGCTCGGTGCGCATATTCCCAAGGGCATCCTGCTGGTCGGCCCGCCCGGCACCGGCAAGACCCTGCTGGCCCGAGCCGTGGCGGGCGAAGCCGGCGTGCCCTTCTTCTCGATCTCCGGCTCGGAGTTCGTCGAGATGTTCGTCGGGGTGGGCGCGGCTCGGGTCCGCGACCTCTTCGAGCAGGCCGGCAAGGCCAAGCCCTGCATCATCTTCATCGACGAGCTCGACGCCCTGGGCCGGGCCCGGGGGCCCGGCGCCATGGGCGGCCAGGACGAGAAGGAGCAGACGCTCAACCAGCTGCTCTCGGAGCTCGACGGTTTCGATCCCTCCACCGGCATCGTGCTGCTCGCCGCCACCAACCGGCCGGAAATCCTCGACCCGGCCCTGCTGCGCGCCGGTCGCTTCGACCGCCAGGTGCTGGTGGATCGCCCCGAGCGCAACGGCCGGCTGCAGATCCTGCGCGTGCATATCGGCAAGATCCACGCCCTGGCCCCGGACGTCGACCTCGACCACATCGCCTCGCTGACGCCGGGCTTCACCGGCGCCGACCTCGCCAACCTGGTCAACGAGGCGGCGCTGCTGGCCACCCGCCGCGACAGCGAGACGGTGGCCATGGCGGACTTCACCAACGCCATCGAGCGCATCGTCGCCGGCCTCGAGAAGAAGAGCCGGCTGCTCAATACCCACGAGCGCGCGGTGGTCGCCCACCACGAGATGGGCCATGCCCTGGTGGCCGCCTCCCTGCCGGGCATGGATCCGGTGCACAAAGTCTCGATCATCCCCCGCGGCGTCGGCGCGCTGGGCTATACCATCCAGCGCCCCACCGAGGACCGCTTCCTGCAGACGGTCAGCGACCTGAAGTACCGCATGGCGGTGCTGATGGGGGGCCGCGCCGCCGAGCAGCTGATCTTCGAGGAGGTCTCCACCGGCGCCGCCGACGACCTGGCCAAGGTCACCGAGATCGCCCGGGACATGGCGACCCGCTTCGGCATGGCCGACGAGACCGGCCAGGTGGTTTACGAGAAGGATCGCCAGGCCTTCCTGGGGGAGACCTACGGCATCAGCCAGCCCCACGACTACGCCGAGGCCACCGCCCGGGAGATCGACCTCTCGGTGCGCCAGCTGGTCGACGAGGCCTACACCCTGGCCCGGCAGACGCTGACCGAGCGGCGCCAGGACCTCGAGGCCGGTGCCGCCCTGCTGCTCGAGCGCGAGACGCTGACCGCCGACGAGTACCCGCCGATGGCGCCATCGGTCCCTGACGCGTCCCCGAGACCGTCTGAGGGGCGCTTGAGAAGCTCTTGAGGGGTTCTTGAGCAAGCCCTTAAGCCCCCCTTAAGAAAACGCCGCGATACTCCGCCTCCGCGCGCCAGGACCTTGCCTGTTGTCCGCCGACATCGCGACCGCCGATGCCCGGGCCCCGACGGGCCGCCGACAGCGCTGGCGAGGGTCCGCTTCCAGTTGCGAGCAAACGGTTCGCACCCTATCATTCGCGCTTCAGCCTCCCCGCTCACCCTCCTCCCCGGGAACTTTCACTCCGATGTCGATGCTACCCCGACCGCACCGCAGGCCCAGGCACAGCGCCCGGATGCCTGGTCTTCTCATGCTTGGCCTGATGGCCCTGCTGGCCGCCCCGCTGGCCCAGGCCGCCGCCGGCCCGCTGGCGCTCACGAGCTCCCTCTACGGCTTCAGCGCCGTGACGCTGTTCATCCTCGCCTACGCGCTGGTGATGGCCGAGGAACAGCTGCACATGCGCAAGTCCAAGCCGGTGCTGATCGCCGCCGGCCTGATCTGGACGCTGATCGGCTGGGTATACGTCCAGGCGGGCCTGCCCGACGCGGCCGAGGAGGCCTTCCGGGAGACCCTGCTGGAGTACAGCGAACTGCTGCTCTTCCTGCTGGTGGCGATGACCTACATCAACGCCATGGAGGAGCGCCGCGTGTTCGATGCGCTGCGCTCCTGGATGGTCCGGAAGGGTTTCAGCTACCGTTCGCTGTTCTGGATCACCGGCATCCTGGCCTTCGGCATCTCGGCCATCGCCAACAACCTGACCACGGCGATGCTGATGTGCGCCGTGGTGCTCAAGGTCGCCGAGGGCGACAAGCGATTCATCGGCCTGTGCTGCGTCAATATCGTCATCGCCTCCAACGCCGGCGGCACCTTCAGTCCCTTCGGCGACATCACCACCCTGATGGTCTGGCAGGCCGGGATGGTCGAGTTCAACCAGTTCTTCGCCCTGCTGGTGCCCGCGCTGGTCAACTACCTGCTGCCGGCGCTGATCATGAGCGCCTTCATCAAGAACCGGAAGCCCGACTCCCTGGAGGAGAACGTCTGGCTCAAGCGCGGCGCGCGGCGCATCATCGCCCTGTTCCTGTTCACCGTGGCCAACGCCGTGGCCTGCCATACCCTGCTCAACCTGCCGCCGGTGCTCGGCATGATGACCGGCCTTGGCCTGCTGCAGTTCTTCGGCTACTACCTGCGCCGCAGCCTGCCGATGTCGCTGGAGCGCAAGCGCACCCGCTACACCCAGCGCGGCGACTGGAAGAAGCTCGAGCAGCTCGGCAGCGTGGTGCCCTTCGACGTCTTCACGCGGATCGCCCGCTCCGAGTGGGACACCCTGCTGTTCTTCTACGGGGTGGTGATGTGTGTCGGCGGTCTGGGCTTCATGGGCTACCTCAGCCTGCTCTCCGAGACGCTCTATACCGGCTGGGACCCCGTCTGGGCCAACATCGTGCTGGGGGTGATCTCGGCGGTGGTCGACAACATCCCGGTGATGTTCGCCGTGCTCTCGATGGAGCCGGACATGTCGCTCGGCAACTGGCTGCTGATCACCCTGACCGCCGGCGTCGGCGGCAGCCTGCTCTCGGTCGGTTCCGCCGCCGGCGTGGCGCTGATGGGCCAGGCGCGGGGCAACTACACCTTCGCCACCCACCTGCGCTGGGCGCCGGTCATCGCCCTGGGCTACGCGGCCAGCATCGCCGTGCATCTGTGGATGAACGCCGAGGGCTTCCAGCTCCTCGGCTGAGCCGCCCGCAACGGGCGCAGCCCGGCGCCTTAAGAAACCCATAAGAAACTCGTGCAACGGTGAGTTCAGCAGGAGCCGCCCAGGGCCGCGCCTGCTGACCATCACGACACGGAGTTCCCCATGACGACCCTCTCTCCCTCCCCCATCCAGCCGGTCGCGCTGAACGCACGCCCGACCATCGCCACGCCCGAGTCGCTGATCCTGGACGCCCAGAGTCCGGCCATGATGGTGCTCACCGACTTCGCGCGCACCTCTCCGCAGACCATCCATGCCGACCGGCCCGTCGACGAGGCCCACCAGCAGATGATCAGCGGGGGTGTGCGCCTGCTGCTGGTGATCGACGACCAGGGACGCTGCAGCGGCGTGCTGCCCGCCCGCGAGGTGATCGGCGGACGGCTGATCACGCTGGCCATGCAGCAACACCGCATCGACCGCGGCGACGTCACCGTCGGGATGATCCAGACCCCGCTGCACAAGACCCCGACGCTTACCCTGGAGACGCTGGCCTCGCTGACCCTCGATGATCTGGTGCAGTCGCTCAGGAGCTTCGGCGACCAGCACCTGCTGGTCACCGAACCGACCCCACGCCATGGAGAGCGCATCCGCGGGGTGATCTCGGCGGCCGACATCGCCCGCGTGCTCGGCTATCGCCCGGGCGGGCTGGCCGAGGCGAGAAGCTTCGCCGACATCTGCAAGGTGGTGCTCGGCCGCGAGCTGTGACGCCGGACATGGCTCACACCCCGAACGGATAGGTATCGGGGATGGCCTCGCGCTGCCAGTGCGCTCCCGGTGCCAGCGGCTCGACGGCCGTAGTCTCGTCCAGGTGGTAGAGCGCATCGAACTGCTCGGCCAGGCAGACCTGGAAGTAGTGACTGCCCCGTTCCGTCTCCGGGCGGTAGATCACCCCGATCGCCCGCTCCAGCCGGTGAGCCTTCAGGGGCTCGGTCCGGGCCGCTGGCAGCGGCAGATAGAAGCGGTCGCGCCCGCTCTGGTGGAAGAGCCGCTCGACGCTGCCCTCGAGCGAGGGGCGCACCCAGCGGTGCTCGGCCGGACCGTCCCAGTCCCGGGCGGCGGTGACATGGCCGGTGTGGGTGGTGAAGCCCACCAGCAGCACCCGCTCGCCCCCGAATCGCCGGCGCGCCAGCTGGCCGACGTTGTGCTGCGCCTGGCGCCAGCCCATCTCGGTGGCCCGGGCGTCGCCCAGGTGGGAGTTGTGGGCCCACACCACCACCTTGCCCCGTCCCCCCTGGCGACGCAGGTGGTCGTGCAACTCGGCGAGGGTCTCGGTCATGTGGTCGTCGCGCAGGTTCCAGGTATCCACCCGGGTGCCGAACATCGCCCGGTAGTAGGCCTCGGCGTTGACCACCACCCGGGCGTTCTGCTCGGCGAAGAACTGGGCATCGACGGCCCGGCGTCCGTCCTCCGCCAGGTAGGAGGAGGCTCGCTCCATCAGCCGCACCTGCAGTCCCACGGCCGCCCGCTCGCAGGAGGGGCTCAGGCCGAAGGCCGCGCTGCGTCCGTAGTGGAAGGGATCGCCGCGATGATCGAGGCAGGCGTAGCCCCGGCGGGCGACCTCGGCCTGCTCGGGGTCGACGCCTTCCAGGTACTCGATGACCGCCTCGGCCGAGCGATGCAGGCTGTAGAGGTCCATGCCGTGGAAGCCCACCTTCTTCGCCAGGGGCTGGCGGGCGTTGTACTCGCGCAGCCAGGCGATGAAGTCGCGCACCTCATGGTTGCACCACATCCAGTGGGGAAAGCGCTGGAAGTCCTCGAAGGCCTCGCCGAGGGAGTCCTCGCCCCCGCCCCGCACGTAGCGGTCCAGGCGCAGGGCATCGGGCCAGTCGGCCTCCACCAGCACCGCCTCGAAGCCCTTCTCCTCGATCAGCCGCCGGGTGATCTCGGCGCGCAGCCGGTAGAACTCGGCGGTGCCGTGGGAGGCCTCGCCGAGCAGCACGAAGGGCCGGTCGCCGACCCGGTCGAGCAGCGCATCATGGTCGCCGGCGCGCCCTTCCAGCCGCGTGGCCAGGTCACGCACACAGGCAAGGGGAGTCGTCATGACAGGCACCTCCACAGAACGCCTCGAGGCCTATTCTGACAGTCTAGTCCGGGGGCCAACCGGCGGAGAGGCCAGGGCTCACCTCGAGCCTTCCCCATGCGATCGAATACGACCGGGATGGGCTGACCCTTGCCGCTCGACCTGCCGGCGACTCCGCTATGCTGGGATTTCTTACATTCGGGGCGAGGACGCGGCATGCGCATTACCCATCTGGCGGCCTACACCGGCGAGCTTCACTACGATGGCACGGCCTATGCCTTCGCCGGCGGGCGCTCCTACCAGCGGTTCACCAGCACCGTGGTAGTGCTCACCACCGACGAGGGCCTGACCGGCGTCGGCGAGGTGTGCCCCTGCGGGCCGAGCTACATGCCCGCCTTCGCCGGGGGCCTGCCCGCCTGCCTGGAGGAACTCGCGCCCCACCTGATCGGGGAAGACCCGCGCCACACCACGCGCCTCGCCCGCAGGATGGACCAGGCGCTCAACGGCCACGCCTACGCCAAGGCCGCCATCGATCTCGCCTGCTGGGACCTGCTGGGCAAGGCGGCGGGCCTGCCCGTGCATGTGCTGCTGGGCGGGCGACTCATGGAGACGCTGCCGCTGCATCGCATCGTGCCGCTGGCCGACCCCGAGGCCATGGCAAACTCCCTGGCGGCCTACCGCGCGGCCGGCTTCCGGCACTTCCAGATCAAGCTGGGCCATGAAGTGGAGGACGACATCGCCATGATGCGGGTACTTTCCGAGGACCGGCCGTCCGGCGAGGTGTGGGTGGGCGACATCAACGGCGCCTGGCGGCGCGACCAGGCGGCGCGCTTCTCCAAGGCACTTGCCGATCTCGACCTGATCCTGGAGCAGCCCTGCGCGAGCTACGAGGAGTGCCTGTCGTTTCGACGGCGCTCGCACCACTCCATCAAACTCGACGAGAGCCTGACCAGCCTTGCGGACGTGCAGCGGGCGCTTCGTGACGATGCCATGGACGCCATGGCGCTGAAGGTCAGCAAGTTCGGGGGCCTGACGCCCTCGCGGGTCATCCGCGACCTGTGCGTTGCGGCCGGCATCCCGATGACCATCGAGGACGCCTGGGGCAGCGGCATCGCCACCGCCGCCTATGCCCAGCTGGCCGCCAGCACGCCCGCGCCCTGCCTGCTCAACACCACCGACCTGCACCGCTACAACACCACCCAGCTGGCCCACGGCGCCCCCGAGGTCACCGGCGGCACCATGTCGGTCGGCGACCGCCCGGGGCTCGGCGTCACGCCGGACCTCGACCGGCTGTCGGGCCCCATCGTGGAACACGGCTGAGCCGCGCCGCTTACCCCACCTGAGGGTTTGCCGCGACGGCTCACAGCGGGTCAGCCGCCCGCCGGTGCGTCCTGGGCCTCCTCGCCGGCGCGCCCGAAGCGCTCACGAAGTCGCTCGAGGTAGCTCAGCAGCACCGGGATCACGGCCAGCACCAGCAGCGTCGAGAACGCCAGGCCGAAGGCGATGGAGACCGCCATGGGGATCAGGAACTGCGCCTGCAGCGAGGTCTCGAAGAGCAGCGGCAGGAGCCCACCGATGGTGGTCAGCGAGGTGAGCAGCACGGCCCGCACCCGCTGCACCACCGCCTCGTTGAGCGCAGCATCGATGGCCAGCCCCTTGTGGCGCTGGTGGCGGTAGAAGGCCACCAGGATGATGGCGTTGTTGACCACGATGCCGGAGAGCCCGAAGAGCCCGAACAGCGAGAGCATGGTCAGGTTGAGGCCCATTGCCCAGTGGCCCAGCAGGGCCCCGACCAGCGCCAGCGGGATGATCGTCATGACGATCAGCGGCAGGCTCCAGGAGGCGAAGACCCAGGCCAGCACCACGTACATCAGCCCCAGGCCGATGATCAGCCCGGTGCGCATGTCGGCGAAGGTCTCGCGCTGGTCGGCGGCGCGCCCCTCGAAGCTGTAGCGCAGCCGGTGGGTGCTGACGAGCGTCGGCAGCACCTCCTTGGAGACGCCGTCGAGCACCCGCTCGGCGTTGGTGATCTCGCTGTCGAGCTCGGCGGTCACCTCCACCGCCAGGCGCCCGTCTGCATGGCGCAGCGCCTCGAAGCCCTGGCGATGATCGAGCGCCATGACCTGATCCAGCGGCACGAAGCGCCCCTCCGAGGTGCGCACCGTCAGCCGTGACAGGGTCGAGAGCCGCTCACGCTGTTCGCGGGGCAGCAGCACCCGCACCTCGATCTCGTCGGCGCCGTCCTGGTAGATCTGCACCAGGCGGCCGTCGAAGGCCGCCCTGAGCTGGCGACCCAGGTCGAGGGTGGTCAGCCCCAGGGCCTCGCCGTGGGCACTCACCCGGTAGATGAGCTGCTCGCGTCCCCAGGGCATGTCGTCCTCGGTATCCAGCACGCCGGGCAGCTCGCTGAGCGAGCGGGACAGCGATTCCGCGGCGGCCTTGAGGTCGTCGGCGGACTCGCCGGTCAGGCGGATGTTGACGTCCTTGCCGGGCGGTCCCGCCGCGCGCTCGTTGATGGTCAGGTTCTCCAGGCCCGCGGGCTCGGCCATCCGCGCGCGCCAGGTGCGGATGAACTCGGCGTTACGCACGTCGCGGTCGTCCGAGGGGGTGAGCTCGATCATCATCGAGCCGACGTTGTCGCCGTTGCGTCCCGGCTGACCGCCGGACATCGTGGCCCCGTGGCGGACCACGGCATGCTGGACGAGTCCGCCGCCTAGCGCCTCCTCGGTCTCGTTCAGAGCGGACTGCATCTGGGTCAGCAGTTCGTCGACGCTGCCGTGGTCGGTGCCCGCCACGAAGCTGGCGTTGGCATAGAGGATGTTGGGTTCCGGCGTGGGAAAGAAGGTGAACTCCAGGCGTCCCCCGGCCAGCAGGCCGACGGTGAAGAGCACGACCGAAAGCGCCGAGGCGAGCGTGGCGGCGCGGTGGCGCAGGGTCAGCGCCGAGAAGCGCCGGAAGGGTCCCTCGCGGAAGCGCTCGAAGGCCGTCTCGAAGCGCTCGCGGGGCCGCGACAGCAGGTGGCGCCGGGGCGCCTTGCCGGGCACGAAGGCGTTACGCAGGTGAGCCGGCAGCACCACGAAGCACTCCAGCAGCGAGGCGACGAGCACACAGATCATCACCACCGGAATATCGCCGAGGATGTTGCCGATCACCCCGCCCACCAACAGCAGCGGCATGAAGGCGGCCACCGTGGTCAGCGACGAGGCGATGACCGGCCACAGCATGCGCCGGGCGGCGCCCTCGGAGGCGTGGCGGGCGGGCTCGCCGCCGCGGTAGTGGGCATCAGCGTCCTCGCCGACGACGATGGCGTCGTCGACGATCACCCCGAGCGCCATGATCAGCGCGAACAGCGAGATCATGTTGATCGACCCGCCGATCACCCAGAACACCGCCATGGCGGCCAGGAAGGCGGTGGGAATGCCGATGGCGACCCACAGCGCCACCCGGGCGGGCAGGAAGAAGTAGAGCAGCAGCAGCACCAGGAAGAGGCCGCCCAGGCCGTTGCTGATCAGCAGCCAGATGCGCTCGGCGATCAGCTGCCATGTCTCGTCGTGCACCTCGAGCTCGACCGAGGGCGGCAGCTGGGGTCGTGTCTCGTCGAGCCAGCGATTGAGTACGTCGGCGGCGGCCAGCGAATTGCCGTTCTCGCTTCGCTGCAGCATCAGCTCCACCGCCGGGTGACCGTTGCGACTCAGGGTCACCGAGGGTTCACGGGCCTCCTGGCGGATGATGGCGATGTCGCCCAGGCGCAGCTGGACCCGCTCACCGCTGAGCACCGGCAAATCGGCGAAGGCCAGGGCATCGCGGCGCTGCTCCACGGCGCGCAGCTCGCGGGTGCTGTCCTGCTGGCCGAGCAGCCCCGCCGGCAGGTCGCGGGACATCGCCTCGATGCGCTCGGCGATCTCGCCGAGGCTCAGCTGCAGCCCCTGCAGGCGCTCGGCAGGGATCTCGATGCTGATCTGCTGCTCGGGCAGGCCGCTGATCTCCACCCGGTCGATGCCCGCCTGCAGCAGCTGGTCCTCGAAGCGATTGGCCAGGTGGCGCAGCTCCTGGGGGGTGACCTCGCCATGCACCAGCAGCCGGGCCACCGGTTCATAGCGGGCCGCCCGGGCGACCTGGGGCTCCTCGGCCTCCGACGGCAGGTTGGTGAACTCGTCGACCTGCTGGCGAACGTCGTCCAGCGCCAGGATGGGGTCGCTGCCCTCGTTGAACTCCAGGGTGATGTTCGAGATGCCCTGGGCCGAGGTGGAGGTCATCCGCTTCAGGCCGTCGATGCTGCGCAGGCGCTGCTCGAAGGGGATGGTGATGCCCTGCTCGATGTCCTCCGCCGAGGCGCCGCTCCACACCGTGCGCACGCTGACCACGTCCAGGGCAAAGGAGGGGAAGAACTGGATGTTCATGCGCGAGATGCCCAGCGCCCCGCCGAGCAGCATCACCAGCATCACCAGGTTGGCGGCGACCCTGTGATGGACGAAGAAGCCGATCACCCCGCGCCGGCGACTCACGAGGTCGCCTCGTCCTGGCCAGCGCCCTCATCGACGCCGCCGGCTCGCTCGACCCGCTCGGCGCTCGCGCCGTCGTCTCCTTCGTCGCTGGCGGCTTGCCCGTCGCGCTCGGCTTGATCATCACTGGCGGCTGGCTCGTCGCCAGCGCTCTGGACCAGCAGCCCCTGCATGGCGTTGGGCAGGTGAGTGACGATCACCCGGTCGCCGTCGGCCAGCGCCTCGCCGCTGACCAGCGCCCAACGCTCACCGTCGTTGCGCACCACGTCGCCATGGTGGGTCACCGCCAGGCGCTGCATGCGGTTCGCCTCGTCCATCAGGTAGAGGGCGTCGTTGCCGTAGAGCGCGCTGTAGGGCACCGCCAGGCTTTCCGGCACCCGCGGGCGCTGAAGCGACACGGCCGCGAGGCTGCCGGGGCGCAGCCGCTCACCGCCATCCTCCAGGCGGAAGATCGCCTCGGTGCCGGCCGGGTCGCCCTCGCCGGCGAGCCCGGTCAGCACCAGACGCGCGCCCTGCTCGTCGGTGGCCACCAGGCGTTCCCCGTGCGACAGGGCCTCGAGCAGCTCGGCCTGATGGCGCTGGGGGATGCGCGCGCGAAGCTCCAGCCCGCGTTCGGGATAGACGCTGAGCAGTTCGCTGCGGGCGGCGACCTGATCGCCCGGGGCCACCCGGATGCGCGTGACGATACCATCGAAGGGCGAATCGACCCGGCTGCGCTCGGCATCGCGGCGCGCCGCGGCCAGGGCGGCTTGCGCCCGGGTCAGGCCGGCCTGAAGCGAGCGCAGGCGCGCCGGGTGCTCGGCGATCGCCCGCTCACGGGCCGCCACCGTCACCCGGGCGCGGGCCAGCTCGTTGCGCGCGGCGTCCAGATCAGACTGGGAGGCCAGGTTGCGCGCCCTGAGCGAACGGGAGCGCTCCAGCTGGCGAAGGGCGTTGTCGACCAGCTCGCGCTCGCGGGCCAGGGCCTCGCGGTCGCTATCGTGGCGCACCCGCTCGTTCTCGACCTGGGCCTCGCGATCCGCCACCTCGGCCTCGGCCTGCTGCAGGGGTGGGACCACGTCGGCATCGTCCAGGGCCACCAGCCGCTCGCCGCGGGCCACCCGCTGCCCCTCCCGGACCGGCCGTTCGGCGACCCGCCCGGCCAGAGGCGCGGTGACGGTGAGCATGTCGGGGGCGGTGATCTCGCCATACAGCGGCAGGACGGGCGCCCGGGGCTCAAGCGTCGCGGCGAGAGTCTCGACGCGCCAGCGGCGCTCCTCGGGAGTCACACTGGGGCTTTCGGGCCGGGTCGCGCGCAGCCACAGAAAGGCCACCACGCCGACGGCCAGGATCAACAGGGGGAGCAGGCGTCTAAGCATCGGGCTTGGTTCCACCGGGCATATCAACAGCCCACAATATACAGTCATCAACCGGCGATTGTCGGCACCGTCATCTACCGGGACGAGGCGACACTCGACCGCAGCCCGGCGCGTCGGCGGCTCGCCCCACCCGTCCCCGGATCGGGTATCATCGCCCCCCACTCGCCTCGCGGAGTCGCCATGCAAGCCGCCCTTCCCCTGCCGCTCTCCACCCCCAACCGCAACCTGGTGCGGCTGACCATCGTGCGCGGCATCACCTGGACCGGCTTTCTCGCCGCCATCATCATCGGCATCGAGCTGCTGGGCTTCTCGCTGCAGGTGCCCGCGGTGATCGCGGTGATCGTCTCCATGGGGGTGATCAACATCGCCACCTGGTGGCGGCTGGGGCGTCCCCGGGCGGTCACGCACCAGGAGTACCTCGGTCACCTGATGATCGACGTGACGGGGCTGACGCTGCTGTTCTACTTCACCGGCGGCGCCCATAATCCCTTCATCAACTACTACCTGGTGCCGGTGACCATCGCCGCGGCGACCCTTCCCTGGCGCCATGCCTGGCTGATCGCCGCCGCCTCCATGGCCGCCTACACCTTCCTGATGGTGGTCTACCAGCCGCTGCCGCAGCTCGCCCAGGGAGGGGGTGCCACCACCTTCGGCCTGCATACCCTGGGCATGTGGCTGAACTTCGGGCTCTCGGCGGGGCTCGTGACCTTCTTCATCTTCAAGATGGCGCATGCCCTGCGCCGCCGGGATCAGGCGCTGTCGCGCACCCGCGAGGCGGCGCTGCGCAACGAGCAGGTGCTGGCGGTGGCCACCCAGGCCGCGGGCACCGCCCATGAGCTCGGCACGCCGCTCTCGACCATGGCTGTGCTGCTCGCCGAGATGCGCGAGGATGCCAAGGACGACCCGGCGCTGACCCGGGACCTGGAGCTGCTGCGCCAGCAGGTCGATACCTGCAAGTCGCGGCTGCGCCACCTGGTGCAGAGCGCTGATCGCCGGCGCATGGCCGAACCCGAGGTGTGCGATGCCCAGGATTGGCTCGCCGGGGTGGTGCAGCGCTGGCTGGTGCTGCGCCCCGACGTCAGCCATCGCCTCGAGGTCGCCGGGCGGCGCGACCCGCCCCGGCTGGCGGTGGACGCCACCCTCGACCAGGCGCTGACCAACCTGCTCAACAACGCCGCCGATGCCAACCCGGACGACATCATCATCCGCCTGGAGTGGAACGGTGACGAGGTGATCATCGACATCCGCGACCACGGCCCGGGCGTGGCGATGTCGATCGCCGACCAGCTGGGCGAGACCTTCGTCTCCACCAAGAGCAAGGGGCTGGGCATTGGCCTGTTCCTGACCCACGCCACCATCAACCGCTTCGGCGGTGGCGTGAGCCTGTACAATCACCCCGACGGCGGCACCCTCACCGAGGTGACCCTGCCGCGCAGCCAGACGACGACCTGACGGCTCCGGGAGCCCCCGACCCTGCGAGGACGAAATGCAAGAGACCGCCGAACGCCTGCTGATCGTCGACGACGACGAGATGTTCTGCCACGTGCTCGACCGGGCGCTGACTCGCCGCGGCTTCGAGGTAATGGTGGCCCACGACGCCGCCCAGGCGCTCTCCCTGGCGCGTCGTCACCAGCCCCAGCTGGCCACCCTGGACCTCAAGCTGGAGAACGAGTCGGGCCTCAAGCTGCTGCCCGAGCTGCTCGAGCTGGTGCCGTCGTGCCGAGTGATCGTGCTGACGGGCTATTCGAGCATCGCCACCGCGGTGGAGGCGATCAAGCTGGGCGCGGTGAACTACCTGTGCAAGCCGGCCGATGCCGATGAGGTGCTCGCCGCCCTGTCACGGGAGGAAGGCGATCCGGAAATGGAGGTGGCCGACAACCCGCCGTCGATCAATCGCATCACTTGGGAGCACATCCAGAAGGTGCTCCAGGAGCACGACGGCAACATCTCCGCCACGGCGCGGGCGCTGGGCATGCACCGCCGCACCCTGCAGCGCAAGCTGCAGAAGCGCCCGGTCAGGCGTTAACGCGGCCAAGCGGCCAGCCGTACTTGAAGTTCTCGTGCAACAGTAAACCCCGAAAGCCTCGGCCTTCGGGGTTTACTTGTCGCTCGGCGCTCGGTGCTTGTCGCTCCCGGCGAAGCCGGGCTCTTCCAGCTTAAAGCTTATTGAGCCGTCCAGCCCAGATCGATGTTCCAGCTCGCCCCGGTGACGGCGCCGGCCTGATCGGAGGTCAGGTAGGCGACCAGCGACGCTACCTCGCTGGGCTCGATCAGCCGCTTCACGGCGGCATTCTTGAGCATGATGTTCTCGATTACCTCCTGCTCCTCCATGCCGTGCATCCTCGCCTGATCGGCGATCTGGTTGTCGACCAGCGGGGTCTTCACGTAGGCCGGGCAGATGGCGTTGGCGGTGATGCCCTGCTGGCCGCCCTCCAGCGCCGCGGTCTTGGTCAGGCCGATCATGCCGTGCTTGGCGCTGATGTAGGCGGCCTTGCCCGGCGAGGCCACCTGGGCGTGTACCGAGGCGATGTTGACGATGCGACCCCAGCCGCTCTCGCGCATGCTCGGCCACACCGCCTGGGTGAGCAGGAAGGGCGCGGTCAGCATCAGGTCAATGATCTGGCGCCACTTCTCCTCGGGGAAGGTCTCGATGGGCGAGACGTGCTGAATCCCGGCGTTGTTGACCAGGATGTCCACGCGACCGAAGCGCTTGATCGCCTCCGCCACCGCCGCCTTGCAGGCCTCGCCATCGGTCAGGTCGGCCTGGAAGAAGGCCGCGCCGGCCTGTTCGGCGACCTCCTTGCCGGCCGGATTGAAGTCCACGGCCAGCACCTGATGACCCTGCTCGCAGAAGTGGCGGACCACGGCCTCGCCGATGCCGCTGCTGGTGCCGGTGACCAGGGCGACGCGGGGGGGGGAAGCGTTGGCGGTCATGCGTGACTCCTCTTGATCGGTCCGTCCCGGGGCAACGGGGCGCGCCCCGGTAGAGCCCCCGATGGGCCCGGTGATGGTGATATTGTGATTGTCGTCGTGCTCATGGGAATGGCGCGTCGCCACCAGCATAAGGCGAATGACGCGGTGCGTCATCCATCAGGAGGCGGGCTCGGCGGGGGTCATGACTCGCTCCATCAGCTGCTGAGCGAGGCGGCTGGCCGCCTGAAGGGAGTCGAGATCGGAGAGATCCGTAAGCAGCTCGCAGCGCCAGCAGCCCTCCAGCGCGCCCTGGCCCTCAGCGTCACCGTCGCCATGATGCTCCCCGTGACTTTCAGAGCGACTTTCAGGGTGACTTTCCGCGCTGCTTTCCCCCAGGGGCTCCCAGGCGAAGGGGTAGCGCCCCGAGGGCAGCGCCAGGGTCAGGCGCGGCTCCGCCGATGGCGGCGCGGCCTGGTCGTCGACCACCAGCGCCAGCGACAGCGAGACGGGCGTGACCAGGGCCCCGAGCAGGCCGTGGCGCCCGTCGGGGAGCGGGTGGGGCTGAAAGCACAGGGCATCCACGCCAAGGCGGGGATTGAAGTGCGCCTCGCCCTTGGCGTCTTTCAGGTAGCGGCGGGTCCAGGCCTCGGCCAGGCGACCCAACCGCGCGTACTGCTCGGCACTCAATGCCTGCATGGTGTCCTCCAGTTCGGCGAGGCCGCCAGTATAGTCGCCGCGCTCGGGTCGTCACACCGGGCGTTCGGCAGCGACACGGCGAGCTGCTAGCATGAAAGCCGTTCGATACTGACCCGCCAAGGAGCCGCCATGACCCCCGCCCAGCGCCTGGAGATCGCCGTCGATATCGCCCGCGAGGCCGGCCAGATGATCATCGAGGCCCGCCAGGGTCAGGCCTTCGGCCATCGCTACAAGCACGGCCATGAGCTGGTCACCGACACCGACGTCGAGGTGGATACGCGGATCAGCGAGCGCCTGGACGAACACTTCGGCGACGAGGCCCGCCTCAGCGAGGAGCTGGCCCCCGACCGCAAGGCGCTCGCCACCCCCCAGGCGCTGTGGGTCATAGACCCCATTGACGGCACGGTCAACTTCGCCCACGGCCTGCATCACGTGGCGGTCTCCATCGGCTGGGCCAGCGAGGGGAAAACGCGCCTGGGAGTCGTGCATGCGCCCTTCCTGGGCGAGACCTTCACCGCCCTCGACGGCCAGGGCGCCTGGTGCAACGGAAAGCCGATCCGCGCCAGCCGCACCGGCAACCTGACCCACTGCCTGGTGGGCACCGGCTTTCCCTACCGCCGCGACAGCCGCCCGCCGCTGATGCGCCGCCTCACCGCGGTGCTCGGCCACTGCCAGGACGTCCGACGCAACGGCTCGGCCGCCCTGGACCTTTGCGACGTGGCCTGCGGTCGGCTGGACGCCTACTACGAGAGCGTCTCGCCCTGGGACTGCGCCGCGGGCTGGCTGATCGCCCGCGAGGCCGGCGCCCGCACCGGGCACCTCTATCCCGCCCCGGCGGGAATTCCGGAGGATCTCTACGGCGAGAACCTGCTGGTGACAGCCCCCGAGGTCCACGTCGCCCTCGGCGATCTGCTGCGCCGCGCCGACGCCGGCGAGGTCGATCTCTAGGGCGGTCGGCGGATCGTCACCGTCTCGTGGGCACCGATAGCCCGCCCCCATCGCCGCCCAAGGTGGGGGCTATTGGCGAAAGGGCGTGCGCTCCTTCACAATACCGATCCTCCTTTCCCATCATCCACTGCCGTGCACCTCGCCGTGCCAGGAGCCACTTCATGTTCGTCGTCATCTTCGGCCGCCCCGCCTGCCCCTTCTGCGTCCGTGCCAAGTCGCTGGCCGAGAGGCTCGAGAGCGCCGGCGCCATCGAGGGCCACCGCTACGTCGACATCCAGGCGGAGGGCATCACCAAGGCCGACCTGGAGAAGACCATCGGTCAGCCGGTGCACACCGTGCCGCAGATCTTCGTCGACCAGACCCACGTCGGCGGCTTCACCGAGTTCGATCGGTACGTGCGCGACAACGCCCTGATGGCGGCCAACGTCTGACACCCCCTCGCCCCGTGATCGACGCCGTCACCCCAGGGTGGCGGCGTTTTCGTTGTGGGTACCCGCCTTTGTGAGGCTGCGTCTTTCCCGCGTTGAATGTGCTCCCGACCTCGCTGCCTATACTGGCGCTGCGGGCGCACAACAGATGAAAACGGGCCACACGAACGGGGCATCACGACGGGGGAAACGGCACGATGCAACGGGAAGAGTTCGTCCAGCAGCTGTGGCTGGACTACGTCCATCACCATCCTGACGTCGGCGGCCTGCGGCTGTGGCCAGTGGAGGCGCCGGCGGAATACCTGGCGATCCTGACCCTCAATCACGGCCCCTGGGCCATGGAATCGCTGATCCCGACGCTGGTGCGCTTCGGCTATCGCCCCCAGCAGCGCTACGGGATGGCCGACCGCGGCCTGCTCGCCACGCTGCTCAGCGCGCCGGATCATGGCGGCTGGGTGCTGCTCGCCGAACTGCAGCTGGGCGCCCTGTCGCGCCAGCCCCGGGAGCGCCTGAAGGCGCTGGTCGAAGACGCCGACCCGCGGGAGGCCCGCAGCCAGGCGCTGCTCTGCCATGGTCGCGCCTGGCCGATGCCCGACTGGGACAGCTACCAGCTCCTGCAGGGCGCTCATCCCCTGGCCGGCTGGCTCTCGGTGATGGGACCGCGGGTCCACCACGTCGGCTTCGACTGCCAGCGGCTGGGCCAGGACATCAAGACCCTCGACGGGCGGCTAGAGCAGGTTGGGCTCAAAGGCAGCGACGATCGCCATCATGGCCTCTTCCCCGTCTCGCCACTGCTCGACTACCGCTTCTATGCCACCCGCTCGCAGCGCCTGGCCTTCGCCGACGGCGACGAGCACCGCATCAGCCTGGGCGGCCTGGCGCTGGTACAGAAGCAGGTCAGCGCCAACCAGGAACGCGCCGCCGAGCTGCTGCTGCCCCACCACACCCGCTGCGAACTCACCTGATCCGGATCATCCACAGAATCTGTGGATAACGCTGTGCATCACCCCGGGGAAAGCCACGTCGAGCCGGATGACGGGGGCCGCGTCCCGCCGTGATCAGTTTTTCGGCACTCCATTCCCTCCCCCAACGACAACGGCCCGGACGCGGGGTCCGGGCCGTCGACGGTCATGCGCGCGCAGGATCAGGCCTCGAAGGTCATCTCCGGCACGTGCTCGGGCACCACCAGCTTGCCCGCGGTCAGCTCCTTGATCTCCTCGACGGAGACGCCCGGGGCGCGCTCCTTCAGATGGAAGGCGCCGTCCTTGATCTCGAGATACGCCAGGTCGGTCAGCACGCGGTTGATGCAGCCGGCGCCGGTCAGCGGCAGGTTGCACGATTCCAGCAGCTTGGACTCGCCGTGCTTGGAGGCGTGGGTCATGGTGCAGATGATGTTCTCGGCACCGGCGACCAGGTCCATGGCGCCGCCCATGCCCTTGATCAGCTTGCCCGGGATCATCCAGGAGGCGATGTTGCCGTTCTGGTCGACCTCGAAGGCGCCGAGCACGGTCAGGTCGACGTGGCCGCCGCGGATCATCGCGAAGGACTCGGCGGAGGAGAAGATCGCCGCGCCCGGCCGGGCGGTGACGGTCTGCTTGCCGGCGTTGATCATGTCCGGGTCAACCTCAGCCTCGGTGGGGAAGCGTCCCATGCCGAGCAGGCCGTTCTCGGACTGCAGCATCACGTCGATGCCATCGGGAATGTAGTTGGCCACCAGGGTCGGGATGCCGATGCCCAGGTTGACGTAGAAGCCGTCTTCGAGTTCGCGCGCCACGCGCTGTGCCATCTGTTCGCGGGTGAGTGCCATCGTGTTGCCTCTTGTAGGTCGGTGGAAGCGGGAAAAGCGCCGGCGGTCGGGCCGGACGTCACGTGCGGAGAGCGCTCAGCCCTCGCGCACGGTGCGCTTCTCGATGCGCTTCTCGAAGGAGCCCTGGATGATGCGGTCGACGTAGATGCCCGGAGTGTGGATCTGGTCGGGGGTGAGCTCACCCGGCTCGACGATCTCCTCGACCTCGACCACGGTGATCTTGCCTGCGGTGGCGGCCATCGGGTTGAAGTTCTGGGCGGTGTCGCGGTAGACGACGTTGCCGTAGCGGTCGGCCTTCCAGCCCTTGATGATGGCGAAGTCGCCGACCACCGCCTCCTCGAGGATGTAGTGGCGACCGTTGAACTCGCGCACCTCCTTGCCCTCGCCGATCGGGGTGCCGTAGCCGGTAGCGGTATAGAAGGCGGGGATGCCGGCGCCGCCGGCGCGCATCTTCTCGGCCAGGGTGCCCTGGGGCGTCAGCACCACCTCGATCTCCTCGTTGAGCATCTGCTGCTCGAACAGGGCGTTCTCGCCGACGTAGGAGGCGTGGATCTTGCGGATCTGCTTGTCTTCCAGCAGCAGGCCCAGGCCGAAGCCGTCGACGCCGCAGTTGTTGGACCATACCGTCAGGTCCTTCACGCCGCGACGCTTGATCTCGCCGATCAGGTTCTCGGGGATGCCGCAGAGACCGAAACCGCCGGCGATCACGGTCATACCGCTCTCGATGCCGTCCATTGCCTCTTCGTAGGAAGTCACACGCTTGTCGAATCCGGCCATCGTGGCGCCTCGCGTTGTTGTGGAGAGTGGAGAGATGAGTGGGGAAACGAACTCTGGGAGTACGTGGCTAGAGTGTCAGGCCAGTGTTGCCTCTGCCAATATATTTGTTAAGTTTGTTTTATTTATCGATTGATATGATTGCCTCATAAATTGGACCTTGGTAGCACGCCATGACCGTCAAGCAACTGCGCGCCTTCCTCGCCGTGGCGCGAACCCTGAGCTTCACCCAGGCCTGCGAGCACCTGCACCTCTCCCAGCCGGCGCTGAGCCTGGCGATCAAGGGGCTCGAGGAGAGCCTGGGCGGCCGCCTGCTGATCCGCAGCACCCGCAGCGTGCGCCTCACCCCGGAGGGCGAGTCGCTGGTGCCGCTGGCCAAGCGCCTGATCGCCGAGTGGGACAACACCGAGGAGCTGCTGCGCCAGCGCTTCACCCTGCAGCTCGGACGCCTGGCGGTGGCGACCATGCCGTCGTTCGCCAGCAACCTGCTGCCGCCGGCGCTGCGGGTCTTTCGACAGCGCCACCCGAAGGTCAACGTCACGGTCCACGACGTGATCAACGAACAGGTGATCGAGATGGTGCGCGCCCGCCAGGTCGAGCTGGGGCTGGCGTTCGAGCCCGAGGCCACCGGCAGCCTCTCCTTCGCGCCGCTGTTTCGCGACCGCTTCGTCGCCGTGGTACCGGCCGAGTCGCGCCTGGCCGACCGGCCGAGCCTCGACTGGGCGACCCTGATGACTCGGGACTTCATCGCGCTGCAGCGCCCCTCCATGGTGCGCCGGCTGCTCGAGCGGGCATTGGAGGGGCGCGGGCTCGTCCTGCCGGCGACCTTCGAGTGCCATCAGCTGGCCACCGTGGGCCGCATGGTCTCAAGCGGGCTGGGCGTCAGCGCCGTGCCATCGCTGTGCATCGAGCAGATGCAGGAGCTCGGCGCGGTCTGCGTGCCGCTGGAGGACCCGATCGTCGAACGCGACGTCGGCGTGCTGACCTGGAACCGCCACGAGCTCTCGGTCGCCGCCCTGGCGCTGCAGCGGGTGCTGGCCGAGACCATCCAGACCCCGGGGCTCTCACCGCGTCGTTGAGCCCTTCAGCTGGGCAGCTCGCGGCCGATCCATTAGCATGAACGCCTCGTAAAACCCGTCAAGGAGACAGGCATGTCGACCCTAAGGGGGTTCGTGAGCATCCTGCTGCTGAGCCTGACCACCCTGACCTGGGGGATCCCGCTGATCCTGCTGACCCTGGTCAAGCTGGTGACGCCGGGGCGCCGCTGGCGCCGCCGGGTCCTGACGGCCCTCAACTGGGTCGCGCTCAACTGGATGGGCAGCAATCTGTGGTGGATGCGCCGCTGGCTGCGCCCGCCCTTCGAGCTGCAACTGCCCGACGGCCTGTCCCGGGACCGCTGGTGGCTGGTGCTCTCCAACCACCGCAGCTGGACGGACATCTTCCTGCTGTTCTTCGCCTTCCACCGGCGCATCCCCATGCCGCACTTCTTCGTCAAGCGGCAGCTGATCTGGATCCCCATCGTCGGGCTGGCCTTCTGGGCCATGGAGTTTCCCATGCTGCGCCGCCTGACCCGCGAGCAGCGCGAGCGCCATCCCCACCTGGCGCGTCGCGACCGCGAGGCCACCGAGCGCATGTGTCGCCACGCCCGGGAGCGACCCATCGCGATCTATAACTTCGTCGAGGGCACCCGCTTCACCCCCGCCAAGCACGCCGCCCAGGGCGCTCCCTATCGGCACCTGCTCAGGCCCCGCGCCGGCGGCATCGCCCAGGTGGTGGGCCTGCTCGGCGACCGGCTCGGCGGCATCCTCGACGTCACCCTGCACTACGACAATCCCGCGCCAAGCTTCTGGGGCTTTCTCTGCGGCCGCGAGGGCCGGGTCGTGCTGGAGGCGCGACGGCTGGAGGTGCCCGCCTGGATGCTCGAGGGGGACTATCACGACAACACGGACTACAAGGAACGCTTCCAGTCATGGCTCAACGCCCTGTGGCAGGACAAGGATCGCCGTCTCGACGCCCACCGCTGAGCTGGCTGCTGATCGCCCTGACGGTGCTGCTGGCCGGCTGTGCCGGCCACGGCCGCGACGGCGGACCCAGCCACGGCATCGCCGGCGAGTGGGTCACCATCCAACGTGGCGACACCCTGGGGCAGATCGCGCGGCGCGCCGAGGTGCCGCTGGTGCGCCTGGAGCGTTTCAATCCCGGCGTCGATGCCCGGCACCTGGCGGTGGGCCAGCGCCTGATGGTGCCCGCCCGGGATGAGCGGGCACCCTCCGGCGGCCCCTACCGCTACCGGGTGCGGCCCGGCGACACCTACAGCGCCATCGCCCGGCACTTCGGCGCCGACCCCACGCGCATCCGGGCGGCCAACCCCGGCATCGTGCCCACCGAGCTCAGGGTCGGCCAGCGGATCCAGGTGCCGCTGGGCAGTGGCCCGACGCGCACGGCCGCCTCGAGCACCGCCAGCACCCGCAAGGCCGCTCGGCCGTCCCGCAAGCAGCTGCCGGATCCCGGCGACCTGCCCGCCTCGGCGCGGCGCTGGCCCTGGCCGCTGGACGACTACCGGGTGGCTCGCGCCTTCGGCACCGATGCGCGCGGCGCCCTGCAGCCGATGCTGCTGGCCACCGCGCCCGGCAGCCGCGCCAAGGCGGTGGCCGATGGCGAGGTGCGCTTCGCCGACAGCATGCGCCAGCTCGGCCAGGTGGTGATCGTGCACCACGCCGACAACCTGCAGAGCGTCTATGCGCTGTGCAAGAGGCCGCTGGTGGGCAGCGGCGAGCGGGTCACGCGGGGCACCCCGGTCTGCGAGGTCGGCCGCCACGACGGCGGCCCGCGCCTGCTCTTCGACATGCGCCACGGCGGCAAGCCCGTGGACCCCGCGCAGGTGCTGCGGTAAACGCGGTGTTGCCCAGACCGCCGCGAGCGCTGCAGGCGTCACGTCATCGTCACCGCGGCGTCGCGCGGCTGTCATGAGCGACGCCCATCCTCGGCGATGTCAGGCCCGCTCGGGCCCGCCATCGCACGAGGAGCGCCATGCGCATCTGCCTGGTCAGCGACACCTGGTCCCCCGACATCAACGGCGTCGCCCACACCCTCGGCCGACTGAACGCCGAGCTGGATCGACGCGGGGTGGCGCTGCAGCTGGTGCGCCCCCGCCCGGCCGCGCGGACCGCGCCGCGGGCCGAGGGCATCGAGACGGAGCTTCGCGTGCGCGGCCTGGCCCTGCCGGGCTATCGCGAGGTGCGCATCGGCCTGCCGGCCGGGCGCGCCATCCAGCGCCTGTGGCGCCAACAGCGCCCCCAGGCGATCTACCTCGCCACCCAGGGCCCGCTGGGCTGGTCGGCACTGCGCATCGCCCGCCGGCTGGGCATCCCGGTGATCAGCGGCTGGCACACCAACTTCGATCACTACTGCCGCGACTACGGCCTGCCCTGGCTGGCGCCGCTGGTGCTGCGCCGCCTGAGGCACTTCCATAACCGCACCGCGGCGACCCTGGTGCCGACCCATGCCCAGGCCCGCACGCTCGGCGAGCAGGGCTTCGCCAACGTGCGCGTGATGGCGCGCGGCATCGACGGCGAGCGTTTCTCCCCGGCGCACCGCGACTCGGCGCTGCGCGCCGCCTGGGGGAGCGATGCCCATCGTCCGGTGGCCCTCTACGTGGGGCGCCTGGCGCCGGAGAAGAACCTGGCCCTGTTGCGCGACACCTTCTCCGCGATGCTCGCGGCGCGCCCGGATCTCAGCCTGGTGGTGGTCGGCGACGGTCCGGGACGCGCCGGGCTGGAACGTGCCCTCCCCCAGGCCCACTTCACCGGCTTCATCGATCGCGAGAGCCTGATTCGCCACTACGCCAGCGCCGATCTCTTCGTCTTCCCCTCGCTCTCCGAGACCTGGGGCAACGTGGTGCTCGAGGCGATGGCCAGCGGCCTGGCCGTGGTCGCCTTTCGCCATGCCGCCGGCGCCGAGCTGATCGATCACGACCGTAACGGCCTCAGCCTGGCGCTCGACGATGTCGCCGGCTTCCAGGCGGCGGCGGTCGCCCTGTGCCAGCAGCCGGCCCGCTATGCGAGGCTGGGTCGAGCGGCACGCGAGCGCGCCCTGTCCTATCGCTGGTCGGCGATCGCCGACACCTTCCTCTCCACCCTCATCCAGCCTCTGGAGATCGACGATGAAGCCGCACCCCCCTGCCGTGTTTGATCGCCTGGACCTCATCGAGTGGCAGCTCTGCCGGCGGCTGGTCGGCTGCAACGTCCACCGCCCCTGGCTGACCCTGCTGCGCCTGGCCAGCCGGCTGGGCGACTGGCCGCTGTGGGTGGGGCTGATCCTGGCCCAGCCGCTCATCGATCCCGTGAGCGGCGGGCGGCGGCTGCTCGCCTACAGCGCCACCGCCCTGGTCGCCATCGCCTGCTATCGCGTGCTCAAGACGCGTCTGTGTCGCGAGCGCCCCTTCATCACCTTCACCGGGATCATCCGCTGTGGCGAACCTGCCCGCGACCGCTACAGCTTCCCCAGCGGGCACACCATGCACGCGGTGCTCTTCTGCCTGCTGACCGCCGTGCACGCCGCCTGGCTGCTGCCGTGGTTGATCCCCGTCGCGCTGCTGATCGCCATCTCACGGGTCGGCCTGGGGCTGCACTACATCAGCGACGTGTTGGCCGGCGCCCTGCTCGGGACGGCCTTCGCGATGGTAAGCCTCCACCTCTTCGGCTGAGTTCGTCGCCGTGACCAGCGAGCCGCGGCTCGCTGGCCTCTTCCCCTGACGGGATGGCATCCTGAGGCGATGACCCAGTTGTCGCTCTCTTCCCGCGAGACCCTGCTCGAGGATCCGCCCCTGGCGCGGTTCGCCGGCCTGCTCGGCGAGCCCGCCGCCGCCCAGGCGCTGATCCGGCTCGACCGCGAGCTCGACTGGCAGCGTCCGACCCTGCGCCTCTACGGTCGCGAGCACCCGATCCCGCGCCATCAGGTCTGGATGGGCAGTCCCGAGGCCCGCTATCGCTACTCGGGGCGCGACTTCTGCCCCGAGGCCTGGCACCCCGAGGTCACGGCTATCCGCGATGCCGTGGTCGAGCGCCTGGCCGACGCCGGCCAGGCGGCGGGCTTCAACAGCGTGCTGCTCAACCGCTACGCCGACGGCGAGGAGCGCATGGGCTGGCACTGCGACGACGAGCCCGAGCTCGGCGTCGACCCGCTGATCGCGGCGGTCAGCCTCGGCGCCGAGCGCCCGCTGCGCTTTCGCTGGAAGCGGCGCGACGCAGCGGCCTTCAACGCCTGGCTGCCCCACGACAGCCTGCTGCTGATGGGGCCCGGGGTGCAGCGCCGCCTGCAGCATGCGCTGCTGCCGCGTCGCATCGAGGGCCTGCGCATCAGCCTGACCTTTCGCTGGGTGCACCCGCTCTCGGCGAGCGGCCGCCCCGGCTGATCCCTGCCCCCCCGAACGCCATGAAAAACGGCCACCCCGTTCGGGATGGCCGCTGTTTATCGAGCACGCGAGATAACGGTATAAGATCGCGAAGAAGCGATCAGCCGCGGTAGTAGCCCGGGGCGACGAAAGGCATCTTGCTGACCGTCATCGGCAGGCGCTTGCCGCGCACCTCGGCGTAGACAGTGGTGCCGACCTCGGCGGCCTCGATGGCCACGTAGCCCATGGCCACCGGCCGACCGACGCTGGGGCCGAAGCCGCCGGAGGTCACGCGACCCAGGTGGCCGCCGTCGGCATCATAGAGCTCGGTGCCCTCACGCACCGGCGCGCGGCCCTCGCCTAGCAGCCCCACGCGCTTGCGGCGGTGATCCTTCTCGGCCACCTGGTGCAGGATCAGGTCGGCGCCGGGGAAGCCGCCGGCCCGCTCACCGCCGTGACGCCGCGGCTTGCCGATGGCCCAGATCAGGCCGCCCTCGACCGGGGTGGTGTCGGTGTCGAGGTCGTGACCGTAGAGGCAGAGCCCAGCCTCGAGGCGCAGCGAGTCCCGCGCGCCCAGGCCGATCGCCTCGACCTCCTCCTCGGCCAGCAAACGACGCGCCAGGGCCTCGGTATCCTCGGCCGCCACCGAGATCTCGAAGCCGTCCTCGCCGGTGTAGCCGCTGCGGCTGATCCACACGGGAATGCCCTCGATCTCGAAGCGCCCATGCTGCATAAAGACCATCTCGCAGGCCTCGGGGCACAGGCGCTGCATCACGCGGGCGGCCTGGGGGCCCTGCAGCGCCAGCAGGCCGCGGTCGACCAACTCTACCTCGTGACCCGGCAGGCCCCGGCGCAGGTGGGCGATGTCCTGCTCACGGCAGGCGGCGTTGACGACCAGATAGAGGTGATCGCCGGCGTTGACCACCATCAGGTCGTCGAGGATGCCGCCCTCCTCCGAGGTGAACAGCGCGTAGCGCTGCGTGCCCTCGGCGAGGCCGACGATATCGGCCGGCACCAGGGTCTCCAGCGCCTCGGCCGGGTTGGGACCGCGCAACAGGACCTGGCCCATGTGGGAAACATCGAAGAGCCCGGCGGCCTGGCGGGTATGCTCGTGCTCGCGTTTCACCCCCAGCGGGTACTGCACCGGCATGTCGTAGCCGGCGAAGGGCACCATCTTGGCGCCGAGTTCGACATGCAGGGCATGAAGCGGTGTCTTGCGTTGTTCGTCCATCGGTCGTGTCACCCTTGGAATGAGTGGAAGCGATGCGCGGCACCCGGCCAGGGCCGGATGCCGCCACCTGCCCTTACTGGCGCTCTTCGCCCGGCAGCACGTCCAGACCGTCGAAATAGTCCTTGGTGAGCTTGAAGACCACCGGCGACAGCAGCGCCAGGGCGATCAGGTTGGGGATCGCCATCATGGCGTTGAAGACGCTGGCCAGCAGCCAGACGAAGCCCAGCGGCAGAACGGCGCCGACGAGAATCGCCAGGATGTAGACCACGCGATAGAACTTGATCGCGCCCACGCCGAAGAGGTACTCGAAGCACTTCTCGCCGTAGAAGGCCCAGCCGAGAATGGTAGTGAAGGCAAACACCGCCAGCGCCAGCGACACCACGTGCTGGCCGACGCCCGGCAGCGCATCGTTGAAAGCCAGGGCGGTCAGGGACGCGCCGGTTTCGCCGGAGGTCCAGGTGGTGGTCAGGATCGCCAGAGCGGTGATGGAGCAGACCACGATGGTGTCGATGAAGGTACCCAGCATGGCGACCAGGCCCTGACGCACCGGGTTCTTGGTCTTGGCCGCCGCGTGGGCGATGGGCGCACTACCCAGGCCAGCCTCGTTGGAGAAGACGCCACGTGCCACGCCGAACTGGATCGCCTTGGCCACTGCGGCACCGGCGAAGCCGCCCGCCGCCGAGACGGGGGTAAAGGCGTGGGTGAAGATCATTCCCAGCGCCGTCCCGATCTGATCGGCATTGATCACCAGCACCACCACCCCGCAGACGATGTAGGCCACGGCCATGAGCGGGACCAGCTTGCCCGCCACCTTGGCGATCCGACGGATACCGCCGAGGATGACGGCGCCGGCCAGCACCATGATCACCACGCCGGTGATCCAGTGCGGCAGCCCCAGGGAGCTCTCCAAGGCGTCGGCCACAGAGTTGGACTGCACGGTATTGCCGATACCGAAGGCGGCAACCGCACCGAAGAGGGCGAAGGCGCTCCCCATCCAGGCCCACTTCTTGCCGAGACCGTTCTTGATGTAATACATCGGGCCGCCGACGTGATCGCCGGCCTCGTCGACCTCGCGATAGCGAACGGCCAGCACGGCCTCCGCAAACTTGGTGGCCATGCCCACGAGGGCCGTGATCCACATCCAGAACACCGCCCCCGGTCCGCCGAGGAAGATGGCAGTCGCCACACCGGCGATGTTACCAGTACCGATGGTGGCCGACAGTGAAGTCATCAGGGCGTTGAAGGGTGATACCTCACCCTCGCCCTCGGCGGCCCCCTTGGGGCCGGTGTCACGGCCGCGCCACAGCAGGCGAAAGCCCATGCCGAGCTTGCGAATCGGCAGGAGCTTGAGACCGATCTGCAGGTAGAGGCCGACGCCGAGCAGCAGCACCAGCATCAATGGCCCCCAGACCACGCCTTCGATCGCGCTCAATATATTGGTTAATGTTTCCACGTTGTGTCTCCCAAAACTGATTGTTGTTATGCATCTGAGTGCATGGCTCAAGCGGGCGGATGAAACCACCGAGTACGAACAGGCGTACCATAGCGGATACTTCCGTTGGGGCTCCAGTCTCCTATACGAAATTTTTGTTGATCCGGCGACATCCAGCACAAACTGCAACCATAGGGACTAGCTGGCACTGAGCCTGTGCCGACGGCCCCTTCCCTCGGCCTCGCTGTCGCGCCGCCTGTTTCCGATTGGAAACATGCCCAACTCTAGCGACGCTGCCAACCCTGGACAAGCCACCGGCGCGACGCCTCGCGACCATGGGCCGCCCCACTCCAGGCCACCGGGACCTGGGCCTGGATAGTCAATCAGGAAAGACGACGCCAAACCGCCTACGCTGTAGGACGCTGCCCCGGGTCCACGCGTCGTTGGCACCGGGGCTCGCCAAACGACGCCGGGGGCGTTAGCATTCGCCTACCCGGAAACCTTTTTTCGTATAGGAAAACATCATGAGCTCTATCCCCGCCAACCTGCGCTACGCCGACAGCCACGAATGGGTCCTGGACAACGGCGATGGCAGCGTGACCATCGGCATCACCGACCATGCCCAGGAGGCGCTGGGCGACGTGGTCTTCGTCGAGCTGCCCGAGGTCGGCAAGACCCTCGCCGTCGGCGACGAGTTCGGCGTCATCGAGTCGGTCAAGGCCGCCTCCGACCTCTACGCGCCGATCGCCGGCGAGGTCATCGAAGTCAACGAGGCCCTGGAAGATGCCCCGGAGACCGTCAACGAGGCGCCCTACGCCGACGGCTGGATCATGAAGGTCCGCCTCGACGACGCCACCGCGCTCGACGCGCTGATGGATGCCGACGCC